>CALAQT010000500.1 GCA_937888775.1 uncultured Actinomycetes bacterium
AATGCGATTGAGGTCCGGCCTTCAACGTCTCGGCGAATCATCCTCCATAGGGTCTAGGTAGCCGTTAGGGAGATTGCATTGCGAGAGCCTGCCGGTTGCGGGAAAGGTCGCCGTTCTGACGGCGATCCCAGCCCGAATCGGCGCGCACCGCCCGGTCGCCGAGGTCCTGCGATCGGAATGACCTGGTGTCGGCGCTTCCTTCTCCGACCGGGTCAGCGGCGTTCGAGCGCCAGGCGAACGCCGAGGCCGACCAGCACGACGCCGGTAAGGCGGTCGAGCGCCACCTTGACCGCCGGACGGGTGAGGAGATCCGAGATCTTGGCGGCGACAAGCGCATAGCCGCACAGCCACACGAGCGTCATCAGCACGAACAGCCCACCGAGCAACAAGAACGGCACGAGCACCGGGTCTCGGGACGAGACGAACTGCGGCAGCAAACTGGTGAAGAACACCGCGATCTTTGGATTAGCGAGATTACTGAACAGCCCCTGCCGGAATCCGCGCAGCGCGCCGACACGCCGGCTGAGTTCGCCTGCACCGATCGGCTCGTGCACAGAATGCCGCCGCGCCGCGCGCAACGCTTGCACACCGAGCCAGACCAGATAGACCGCACCGACCAGTTTCAGGACCGTGAACGCGACCGCAGATTCCCGCACGACGGCAGCCACGCCAAACGCCGCCGCGCCCGTCCAGATCAGAAGGCCCGTATTGACGCCCAACGACGTTCCCAGGGCCGCACTACGCCCGTGCAACACAGCGTTCTTGGTCACCAGCACCGTGTCAGGGCCCGGCGCGATGATCACCAGTATCGAGATCCCGACAAAAGCCCACACATGCATGCCCACACCACAATCGTTTCACAACGAGATCACGGGTCGGCGCCGCGGTTGCTCATATCCTGAGCAGCGAGAGTGAGCTTGACTGTGGGGCTTGGGTCGGCATGGGCTGGAACGGTAGGCTCCTGGTCGCCTTGAGCGATTCCCAGACCGCCCCGAGTCTTGATGCCTCAGCTCTGATCACGATCGATACGCAGCGTGACGTGCTAGATGATGGGGCGTTTCCGATCGCGGGCACCTCGGCCGTGCTCCCGGCGATGCGGCGGCTGATCGAGGGTTTCCGAGCAGTGCGGCGTCCGATCGTGCACATCGTCCGGCTATACGAGCCGGACGGAAGCAACGCCGAGCCGTGTCGTCGCGAGCTGCTGGCTGCCGGCGCCCAGATTCTCATACGCGGCACGCCCGGCTGCCAGATCGCTACCGAACTGCTCCCGGAACCCGACGTGCAGCTCGACGCTGCGCTGCTCCTTGCCGGGCGTCCCCAGTCGCTCGGCGCGCACGAGGTTGCGATCTACAAGCCGCGGTGGGGAGCGTTCTATCGCACACCGCTTGAGAAGTATCTGCGCGAACGAGGAATTTCGACTGTCGTTTTCGCGGGCTGCAACTTCCCGAACTGTCCGCGCACCTCGATCTACGAGGCGAGCGAACGCGACTTTCGCGTCGTCGCTATTCGCGACGCGATCTCCGGACTGTACGAGCGCGGAGAGCGTGAACTGCTGAACATCGGCGTGCAGCTATTGACCGCGGAGGAGGTCACGAGCTCAGTTCGGTCGGTCCACGGCGAGCCAGCCCGCGTACGATCGTGACGTCCAGGAAGCTCATGAACGCGGCGACGGAGGTGACGATCATCACCTGCCAGCGACGTGTCGCCACACGACCCGTGTGGTGACCTGAGCGACATACTCGTCCCGGGATTTCACGGAGGTGAACGAATGCGAGCGGCCCGACGGCTTTCCTACGCGTTCGCCGGCTCGATCGTCGATGTGGTCCGGGTGGGATGACGCGGAGCCGGTCGCCCGGGCTTGTCGGTGGTCGGCAGAGGCGTGGCGGCGCTGGACCGGACTTGGGCTGTGGGGCGTGTTGGTGCCGGCGCTTGAGGAGAAAGATCGTCGGCGCGCGTCACAAACGCACGAGCTCGCGCATCTATAACGGCGTGAGCGGCGATGATGCCCGGGTGTGGGATTGCTGATGGAGCGCGAGGACATCAACCGCCTCTACGATCGGCACGCTCGCGAGCTGGTCGGGTTCTTTGTGCGGCGGACCGGTGATCCTCAGCTGGCGCTTGACCTGCTCAGCGAAACGTTCCTGGCGGCGTTTGAGCAGCGCGACCGTTGCCGTGCTCGCGATGAGCGGCAGGCCGCGGCGTGGGTGTTCGCGATCGCCGCGAATATGCTCTCTGCTCAGTATCGCCGCCGGGGCAGCGAGCGTCGCGCTACAGAGCGACTCGCGCTACACGTCCGAGCCCTGACCGAGCACGAGCTCGACGTCGCCGCGCGGCTGGCCGGCGGCGGTGAGAGCGAGTCGCTGACCGCGGCCTTTGCCGCGATCAGCGACGATCAGCGCGAGGCGATCCAGCTGCGGGTGGTTGATGAGCGGGGCTACGGCGCTGTGTCTGAGGTGCTCGAGATCAGCGAGCCGGCCGCGCGGGCGCGCGTCAGCCGCGGACTGCGAGCGCTCCGCCGCGCGATTGCCAGTCCCAGGAGGAGTGGCGAGTGACGGCTCGGACCCGAGACCGGTTTGAGGACATGCCCATCCTGGCCGAGCTGGGACAAGCGCTCGACGCCCATTTTAGAGAGCGAACCGCGCAGCCGAACTCGGGGATCACATCAGCCCACGCTCAACGGTCTAAACCACGCCGCTGGGGCCTGTCGCCCCGGGCTCGGGCGTGGGCGGCAGGCGGGCTGCGCGGCCTGCCGGTGCTGACCGCGGCGCTGATCGCCGTCGCGGTCGTCGCGGTCGCGCTCGGGCTCATAGGACACGGGCACACCGCGTCACGCGCTCACCTGGCGCCGGCCGGGCGGCACGCTTCTCAGAGCGCGCGCCAAGGCGTCATCGGCAGACGCCAGAGCGCGACGAGCGCGTTCCCGGCGGGACGCGCGACCCGCACGTTCAAGATCCGGGCCGTCGCATCGCACCCCTACGACGTCACGGTGGCCGCCCCCGCCTCGGCCGAGCTGAACATCCACATCAACACCTCAGGTGGCGTGCGCTCGATGCTGGACACGATCCACGGCCAGTCCTGCCGATCACGCGCGGGCCACATCGATTGCCTGCTGCACTTCGCCGAAGGCGGGACTCCGGGCGGGATCTGGACGGTCGTCATCAGCAAGACCTCAGCGCCGGCTGCAGTGGTGGCGATCAGCGTTGTGTTCCTCGGTCGCTGACCACGCCGGTCATTCGACGCCATCCGAATAAGACACCCTCGTCCAGCCTGGGCGCCTAGCCCGAGCGCTGCGAGATCCGGCGGGATCAGCTCGCTGACCCCGTGCTCGCAGGTGACGTCGTCCATGTGCTGCTCGTTCCAGTACTGCGCGTCCGCGACCGCAACCTCGGGAGCCTGGTCGATGCCTATCGCGCTTGAACTCGGCGGCCCGGATGGGGGGCGAGGAGGGTGGTTAGGTGGTCATGCCGGTGGGAGGCGCTGGCGCGTCGTCGATCGATACGGCGCGAACAGGCTCACAGCCGTCTGGCGGCCAGTCGCCGCGATCAAAGACGCAGACGATCCTCGATGCCGGCCGGGCTGCGCTTGGAGCGAGAAGCCCGGCCCAGCCCTGGCGGTGGAGCTCTTCGCCGACGGCTTGAAAGGGTGGCTCTACCTCGTCGTCCAGTCGGCGAGGTAGAGCCCCCGAACGATCTCGCCGCGCTGCCAGCGGCCGTCAGTCAGCTCAGCGGACCGGCCAAGCAACTCTGAGTGATGTGGCGCGTGGCGGATCCATTGCCCGCCAATGCGGATCCCGTCGACGTCCACGACCGCTCTCCGTTAGGCGACGCTGGGGTACTCGAGTTCGGCGATCAGACGCGCGACGCGGCGGTATTCGCCGCGAGCGAGGGCTTCGACAGGCTTTTCGTCATCTAGCGCCTCGAGCGGCCGGTACAGCCAGATCGGGATGTAGTCGGCTTGCATCACGCGTGCGAGCCGGTCGGTCATTTCAGCCAACTCGATCAGGCGGTCGGCGCGCACGCCGCTGGGAGCGCTGCGACCGCTGAGCCAGTCACGAACCGTACTCGGTTTCGCTCCGGTGGCGGTCGCGATCTGGCGATCGCTGAGACCGGTGGCGTCAGGCACTCGCTGGGCTTCTGCAGCCAGGGGGGACATGTTCAGAAGCATAAATGCGTCGACAAAATCTCGACGTCATCACGTCACAAATGCGACGCTTTCGATCTCAACCTTTCGCAATCAAGAAGGCCGCTACATCAGGCGCTAGCCGAACGCCTAAGCCCACGGATCCCATGGTTCAGCCCCGACCCGAGCTAGTCGTTCCGACCCGATCATCGACCCGTAACAGCCTCAATCTGCCGACCCAGGACCAACCACTAGGACCCTCTTTGCCCCGCCAAGAACCCCGACGAGCAAACTCTTGAGGTGTGGTTTACATAAACGTCCGCAATAGGAGTACTGTCGGTAAGTGGCTGGCCCTGCGGCCAGGATTCTCGGCCCAAGCCCGAATGCCACCAACGGCGCAATTCTGCGCCACGAGGCGGGAGGCGCGGGTTACCGGTTTTGACTGCGGGGCCGGTGGGGGCGACCTCCACTGGCCCTACCCACCGTCCGGAGGTCGCCGCCCTATCTCGATGAACGCTCGGGGGTTCTAGCCCTCTTCCCTCCGCGCCGACCCAACAGAGGGACGGGAAGGCCTAAGAACGATGACGCGGGCCGAGAGCAACTGGGCAGCGCGCAGGCGACGCGAGCTCAATCGCGATCCTGGATCCCGGCAGCTCTCTCAGGCGGTCGATGCCCTACGACGTCTGAACGCCTGGCGAGCGGGCAGCACCCGGACCAAAGCAGACCTACTCGGTCCGAGCGACCCCCGGCACCGGTACCTGACGCAGTCGCACGACTAGCAAGGCCTACCGATGTCGCATGCCGAGGAACAAAGGAGCGCACATGCCCCGAGTTGAGGGCCTAACCGCAGTTTCGAGACGTGACCCCGAGGCCGTCCTCACCGAGCACGTGCCGTCCGAGATGCCCGCCGGCGAGCAATCCGCTGATCAGCTCGTTGGGCGCACGGGCTGGGTGCTCGAAGACGCCGAGCTGCAGGAGCAGGCGATTCACGCCCACGATGGCGGCTCGGCGCCGGCCGCGCCGGCTCGCTCGGTGCGCCGTGCGACTGCGCGGCGCGCGAGCAATCGGCGTGCAACCGCACGCAACCGCCAGGGCGACAGCGAGGCGAGCATCATCGACTTCGTCGTCCACTACCCAGGGAGCACCGCTGGTGATCTCGCTAAGGGCCTGAACCTCAATCCCGGAAACGTCTCAACCCATCTAACCCAGCTCTCGAAGGCCGGCGAGATCAAAAAGGCATCACACGGCTACAGCACGAAGCAGGCCGCGCGACCCCGCAGACACCAGCCGCCACTCCATCGCTCACACCTTCCCGAAAGGATGAAAGGAGGCTCCTCGGGGTGACGCTCGCCTTCCTGACGATTGGCGCCGACCATGGCTGGGCTGGTAAGAACTCAGGCACGGCGACGGGGTTCTACCTCGGCGTATGGGCCGTGTTCAGCCTCGGGCTGATGGTGGCATCGGCGGTTGCGCCGCGTGCTGAACGAAACGTTCCGCCGGACCGTTCTGCCGGTCGGGGAGCCCCTCGCGCAGGCGAGAGCGGACTAGCGAGAACGACGCTTGCATTCGGGCCGGCCGGTGCGTTCGCGCTGGCCGGCCACCACCAAAGGAGGAGCCACGATGTCTGTGACCACCGAGGCAAAGGACCTCGTCGAGGTCCACCGCTACACCCGAGGCCTGATCGGCCCGAGCACTGAGCCGGAGCAGCTCGTGAAGGCGGGTGGGCGCATCCGGACGATCTCGCCGCCCGGCTGTTGGGGTCCGATGATCACGCCGCATTTCGTCGGTGGGCACGAGGTGTCCTGGCCAGTGGACGTGGACGGAGCCAGGGTGGGCGACGCGATCGCGATTACGATCGAGCGCGTGAAGGTGCGCTCGCTTGCCACGAGCTCCGGCACCATGATTACCAAGGAGGCCGCGTTCGGAAGCGACCCGTTCGTGGACAAGATGTGCCCGGGCTGTGGCACTCCCTGGCCGGAGACGCGCGTGGAGGGCACCGGCGAGGGCGCAATCCGCTGCGTCAAGTGCGGGGCGGAGTGCAGCCCGTTCGGGTTTGAGGAGGGCTACACGATCGTTTTCGACGACGACCGCGTGGTCGGCCTAACCGTCGACGCGCGGGTCGCGCACGACTTCGGTCTGCGCGCACGCGAGATCGCCGCCCTCCCCGAGGCGAGCGAGCAGCACCCGATCCTGATCTACGAACCGCACACGATCCCGGGCACTCTCGCCCGCCTGCGCTCGTTCATCGGCAACGTCGGCACGACCCCCTCGAGGGACATGCCCGACTCGCACAACGCCGGCGACTTCGGGTCCTTCCTCATCGGCGCGAGCCACAAGTACGCGATGACCGAGGAGGAGCTCGCCGAGCACCGCACCGACGGGCACCTCGACTGCGACTCGGTGCGCCAGGGAGCTGTGTTGATCGTGCCCGTGAAGGTTGACGGCGGCGGTATCTACATCGGCGACTCGCACGCGAACCAAGGCGACGGCGAGCTCTCGCTGCACACCACTGACATCACCGCCGACGTGGAGGTCAAAGTCGACCTGCTGAAGGGCGTGGAGCTCGCGGGTCCGGTCCTGCTGCCGGTGGCCGAGGACCTGCCCTGGATCGCCCGGCCGTTCACCGCCGAGGAGCGCGAGCGCGGCCGGAAGCTCGCCGGACGCTACGACATCAGGCCCATGGGCCCGGTCGGTCCAGTTCAGTTCATCGGCACGGGGCCGACGATCAATGAGGCCGCCGACAACGCGATCGAGCGGGCCGTGCGACTGCTCGGTGTCAGCCAGGCGCAGGTGCGCAACCGCTGCACGATCAGCGGGGGCGTGGAGATCGCGAGGCTGCCGGGCGTAGTCCAGCTCACCATGCTGGTGCCGATGGACGACCTCGACCGGATCGGGCTCGGGAGTCTCATGCGCGAGCAGTATGCGCTGGCCGAATGAACCTCGAGCTGAGGGGGACGATCAGCGCGTCGCTCGGGACCTCCTCCTTGGATGTCGAGGTACCACTGGCAGGTGTCCCCCTCAGCGACCTTCTGGGCTCGGTTGCGCGGAAGCACCCGCGGGCGCGCAGGTATCTCCAACAGGATGGGGGGTCCGCCGTGCTGCGCGCCGTCCACAACGGCACTGTGGTGGCGGCCGGCGAAGATCCGCTCGTACGCCCGCAGGACAGCCTATTGCTCATGCACGCGGTCGCGGGAGGCAATGGGGGACTTCGCAGCAGCAGGTCCAAGTCAAAGCCTCCACTCTGAGTCACGGCTTGATGCGAGGGTCACAGCTCGGCGCGTTCTAGCGGGTCCCGAACGGCGACGAGGAACAGTGCGGCGGGGGTGCCCGTCCACCGCGCGGTGGTCAAACACGAGGGTGAGCACGACGGTGGGGGCCACGACGGCGGCCATCGACTTGCCGTCTGCGTTGCGGATCACAGGGACGATCACGCCCTCGTCAATGCTCACGGCCAGTCCGAGGTTTACCTCGGGCGCTACCTCCACCGCGTCCTCCTTGACCTGTGCGTTGAGACGGGCGTCGGCGACGAGACGACTGCTATGCAACGGACCCGAGGGCGCGCCCGGGCGGATCCCCGGAATGCGCGGAAACCGCGACGGTCGTCTTCCGCCGAGACCACCGCTTCGTCGCCGACCGAGCAGCCCGCCCGGCGTTTGTACTTCGTCGGCCCGTTGACCCGGAGCGGCAGTCGGATCTGCGCAGGCCGCACCGTCGGGACGCTCATGGTTTCGTGGCAGCGAGCGCGCGCCAGCGGTCGCCGCAGAAGCCCGCGTCTCTCATTCGCAGGGTTAGCCCGAAGTTACCTGGCCTAGCACTGATCTGAGGGCCGCGATCCCTTGTGGTTGTTG
>CALAQT010000501.1 GCA_937888775.1 uncultured Actinomycetes bacterium
CACCTACGCCGATGGCACGACCATCGTCCGCAAGCCCGCCGAGTTCGCAGCGCCGGGCCAGAAGGGCGAAAGCCGCAGGGCGCGCTACCGGGACTACCTGCGCTCCCAGCAGTGGCAGGAGAGGCGACTAGCGGCCCTGAAACGGGCCAAGAACGCCTGCTCCCGGTGCGGTTCAACCGAGCGACTTGAGGTTCATCACCCGAGTTACGACAACCTCGGCGAAGAGCGTGCGCGCCAGCTGGTTGTGCTCTGTCGCAACTGCCACGCAAAACACCACGGGAAGTCTCCGTGAGACCAACCACCATGCCACCGCAGTCATCAGTCTCGCTAGACCTTGAGTGTTTCGTGGGGGGGTTTAGAAAGCCCTCGCGCGACAACAGCGGTTGCGCTGCCAATGCCTACTACCAGGCTTCCCTTTGCCTTTCGGAGGTTTCCCCACCCTTCTCAATAAGGAAAGAGGTGGGACAAGGATGAGCAAGCCCTTCGCGGTTGAACTAGAGGAGCACAAGCGCGTTCTAGATATCCGCAGGCGCCGGCGGATCGCAGAGGCGCACGCGGTGGCGTCCAAATGGATGCCCGACCACGTTGAGCTCGCAACCATGTCCCTCCTGCTACTTCGGGAAGAACACGGCGCTGGCAAGGTCACGAAGCAGATGGTCCGCAAGCGCTGTGAAAGAAGCTACCCGGATTCATTCAATGGCACGGAGGCCACCCATGAGCACACAGGATGAGCAGCGAATGACAGCACTAGCCAAAGCAAACATCGTCCGAACCGACAGGGCAAAGCTCAAGCGATCAATCGCTGACGGGGAGACGACGATCGCCGAGGCCCTCGAGATGGACTGTGCCCAGTCGATGACCGTCTTTGCGCTGCTTCAATCTCAATGGCTCTGGGGCTCCTCGGGGCGAACCAACAATCGAGGGACGAAGGTGCGCCGAGTCCTCTCCCGCTCACAGCTCGGACCGAACCGACTAGTGCGCGACCTCACCCCGAGGCAGCGGGAAGCACTGTGCGCCCACTGCCGCAATGCAAACGGTCCAACCCAGAGGAAGAGATGAGTGAGGAGGGGACAGATCCGGTCGGCGACACCGTTGACCTGATCGCAGAGACAATCTTCGATTGGCGTCCTCCCAACCGCCGACGGCTGACCGACGATTATTTCATCGTGCATGAACTCGCCGTGTCCATCTATGACGCGATCACGGATACCGATGCATCCCCACCGACCCGGAGGAAGAGATGATGATCAGCGCCGCTAGTCACCTTGAGTCCGACCTAGAAGCCTCTAAGCAGCGAGTGAGGGAGTTGACCGCCCAAATCAACGAGCCGGGGACCATTGGGCTTGAGCGCCTTCGCCTAGAGGCAGCCAAGGCCCGAATAGCAGAGCTTGAGGGAGAGCCAACGCCCGAGGAAGTAGAGGCAGCGGCGAAGGCGCTGTTTGGCGAGGAACATGGGAAGTGGGACGGCCTAGAACAGGCCCACCGCGACGCCTATCTCTATGAAGCTCGTGCCGCCCTCCTCGCTGCCCGGAGGAAGAGATGAGCGACCTAGATAAACGGGAGGGAGGGTATGACTGGCGCCTTGACGCCCTCACCGCTGGCTGTGGCAACGTGGCCGAACAACGCGGATGGGATCTAGCAGCAGAGTTTGTGGACAAGGAACTCAAAACGGCCGAGGCCCGCATAGCAGAGCTTGAGGGAGAGCCAACTGAGGCGATGGTGGAGGCGGCAGCGAAGGCGGTTTGGATGAGCAAGTTCTCTAACCCCGCGTGGGACGAGTTGTCGGAAGCAATGAGGGAGGAAATGCGAGAACAGGAGCGAGCAGCCCTCACCGCTGCCCTCTCCCCACCTACCGAGGAGAAGCTGCCATCGGTTAGCTATGACGAGGAGGTGGACGCTTTCTACGTGACTCTGCGCAACGGAAAGCAGGCAACGACGGTAGAAGTCAGCACGGACCTCCTCATCGACCTAGACACAGACGGTCGCACCCTCGGCGTCGAGGTTCTAACCACGAAAGTCCCACCTACCGAGGAGACGAGGCAGGCGTCGGCGCCTCTGTGGACCCCGATGGCCTTGGAGCCCACGGGAAGCGCACGGCTTTCTCGGCGGACTCAAAGATATGTCTTCTCCAACCCGGAGGAAGAGATGAGCCTCACTAAATGTCCTATCTGCAAAGGAACCGGCGACCGTGGCTGGCCGCCCCGTGAGTGCCAAGAATGCGATGGAACGGGTGTCATCGTTGTGAGGGAAGGGCCATCCCCTCCGACCCGGAGGAAGAGATGAGGACGCGAAGGCTGACGTTTTGGTTCTGGCTTTTGGGGAGGTCTACTGCGGGACTACGTAGTTGCGGGTGCCCTGTGGAGTTTCATATGACTGGCGTCCCTCGGTCTTATGGCGCTAGGGAAACGCATAAAGTCAGCGCGTCTCTGGCGACCCGGAGGAAGAGATGAGCGACGTGAGCGTTGAACGCGAACTCAAACAGGTCGTCTGCGAATTGATGCTCTGTAGCCACGTCTCAGCAGCGCAGCCGGGAAGCTCGAGCAGAGACGCCTCAGAAGGAATCGGAGGCAAACGTCCACCCGGAGGAATCGACCGCAAGGACGACCGCGAGCACGAATGGCCCTTGAAAAGCGCTGGGCACTTCATCGCTCGAATCAACAACGCTCATTCCGAACGCACGCTGATCCTGATCCTGGCCGAGGCCAAGGCATCGCTCGAGGCCTTCGAGCGCCAACCCAAGCCGACCAAACAGAACGAGCCCGAAGTCTCGAGCCCTCAGTGGAAGCGCTACATCGCAGAATCCACGGAGGGCCACGGAACACTCGCCGGCAGATTCGGCGTCAGCAGAGCCTACATCCAACAGATCCGCAAGCGCTACGGCGATGCGAGGGAGGTTGATCGTGCCGTTGCGTGATCAAGATCGTGCCGTATGGATTGGCGGCGATGAGGTGCGTGGAATCGGTTCCAGTGGCAAGGTCCGATTCGGAGTCGAGCATGGTCATGGAATGGTCTGCGTAGACTGGGGAGGCGGTCTAGAAGGTTGGTACACGCCGAACCGCGACGTCGTGACCTGCAAGCAGGCCGCGAACAAAGGCATCGAACCCTGGGCGTCCTGCATGATCTCGATGGCGGAGCGAAAGCGGCGGCGCTTGACAAATGACGTATAGTGTGCGCTAGGTTGGTCCGTTGCGCCCGCAACTAGCTTCTTGGAGGTGTCGTGTCGACCAAGATCCTGCTGGCACCGACCCATCGTGGCTCATCCTTCATCGCCGCAGTTGACGGTCAGATGCGAGTGATCGATCCTCCCAAGCCATGCATGGGCTACGCCAACGCCTGCATCTGCGAATCCTGCAAGGAACGCGCAATAGCACCGCGTACAGCACCAGAGCCCATTCGCCAGCCTTGGGATGTGGCAGTGTAATGGGGTACTCATTCTTCGACACTGACGGGCTGTGCCGCGCACTCCACGAGCTACGATGGAAGTTCGAGAAGGGCGTCGAGTACCCAGAGCTGGGTCCGTGGCATCCCAATCTCCTCATCGAGGAGGCGATAGACGAACTGCACCGCTTGGATCGCGCTCATGGCACAGCGGCTGACTCAACAGTGGACACACCCAATGAGAACGCCACTACGAATCAACCGCTATGCGATGGGCGTACTAGACCCCCGGTTTCTTAGGGCGAGGGACACCACATGATCCGCCTGCACAACTGGAAACTCATCGTCGTTGACGACTTGGATTACGACCTGGAGAACGCGCCGGGACTTCGGTGCCTGGTCGGCGAAGCGCCAGAACCACTGACGCCGATTCATTGGATCGTCTGCGACTATGAGAGGCCAGCATGATCCGGTGCGATGAGCGCTCAGATATGCTGGTCATTCTCGTTGCGCGCGAGATTGTAGCCCAAGCGAAGGATTGGAGTCCGCCGGTAGAAGTCAAGCTACTGGACAACGGTGATGGCACTGTTGAAATGCAGCTACGCACGGTTGATATGGAGACCCAGTCATGATCCGTCTACTACTAGCAATCATCATCCTCACTGAGATCATCTACAGAGCACTGCTTAGAGATTCAGTCCGCCAAGGACTAGGTGTAGAACACGTTGTCACGTGCGATCTAGCGAGCGGTCCCGAACTCGTAGCCCACCAGCACGAAGCAGCCCAGCGAGCAGCCAGACAGTAGGGCCACGCCTAGTAGGGTACGCCTAAGGGTCACGCATGGCAGTAGGTGGAGCGAGGGCGAGCACTGAAGCGCCGTGCTCACGACACCCCCCACGCGGGGGTCGAACCTTCACGGTGGTGGTTGCTGACCCGCACCAGGTCACCATTTCCTTCCGAAGCGAAATAAGCCGCAGGAGACCGTCTTGCACCGCACAACGACCCAGAAGGGCTACGGAACGGCCCACAAGCGCGAAAGAGACCGTATGGCCCGGATCGTGAACGCCGGCGGAGGCTACTGCGTCCGGTGCGGAAACTGGATCGATCCCAGCTTCAAATGGATGGCCGGCCACGACCATCACAATGGCGGATACGCCGGCGCGGAGCACTACAAGTGCGGAGTGGGCGAGCGAAACGAACGCCACGCCCGCAGGCGCAAGATCAGATCGAGGGTGTGGTGATGTCGAGGCTTCTGCTCATAGTGATTGTGGCGTCCTTGATTGCCAGTACCCTGCTGAGCGTGGCCGGCAAACCTACTCCTGGCGCGCTGTTTCTCATCGCCGCCGGCATCTGGTGGCACGCGCGATGACTATCTACAGGCCGCTGAAAACCGATGGGCGCTACCGAAACGGCAGACGAGTCTGGTTCTTCGCTAGGGCCAGTCGAGACTACCTGCACCTTGAGATTGGGCCTTGGGCAATACTCCATGTCTGTCGTTGAGGTCATCAAACCGAGATAGAGAGAGTGGTGATGATCCCGCGCTTTGTGACGGACTTTCTAATCGAGTTCCTCGATCGGGACGGCGATCTCTCTCGGCTGAGAATCTACTGGCCGGGGATGACGGCAGCAACATGGCCGTGCCACGATGAGCGTCGTTGAGGCCGTCGAGCGGGACATCGCCGCGATCCGCAAGCGCGATCCGAACCTAGCCGACTCAACCCTCGCCGCTCTCGCTCTGGCCCTCGCCGCCGAAATCGACGGCAACAACTCGGCCACGTCCAAGAGCATGAACGCCCACCAGCTCCGCGACACGATCGTCAAGCTGCGCGAACTCGCGCCACCGGAGAAAGTGAGAGACGAACTCGATGAGCTCCGGGACCGCCACGCTCGCGATCGTAGGGAACCAGCGGCCAAGGATAAGCCACAGCCCAAGATACGGAAGAAGCAGGGGGCCTGAAGCGATCGAGCTGGCCGCGATGGCTGGCCTTATCCTCGACGATTGGCAGCAGTGGATTCTGACCGAGGCGCTGGGCGAAACCCCAGACGGGAAATGGACTGCCCGCGAGGTTGGGCTCATGGTCTCCCGCCAGAACGGGAAGGGCGCGCTCCTCGAGGCCCGCGAGCTTGCGGGGCTGTTCCTACTCGAAGAGGACCTGATCGTCCACACCGCCCAGCAGTTCGACACCGCGAGCGGCCACTTCCGCCGCCTGACCCGCAGAATCGAAGACACGCCGGCGCTCTCGAGCCGGTTGGCAAAGCGCGGCGGGATTCTCAGGGGTCACGGCAACGAGTCGATCACCCTCGCTCGCAACCCCAGGACAGGGATTCAGCCGAGGCTCGAGGTCAGGACCCGCACCGGAGTGGGAGGGCTCGGCTTCTCGATCTCCTGCTTGGTCTTCGATGAGGCGATGATCATCTCTGACGAGATGCACCAGGCGCTTCTGCCGGCGATGAGCGCCATGCCCAACATCCAGGTCTGGTACACGGGCTCGGCGGTGGACGAGGAAAACCCCTCCCACCAGGGCGTCCCGTTCGCCAGGATCAGGGAGAAGGGGATCGCCAAGAGTCCCGCCACGGCCTACTTTGAGTGGTCGCTGGATATCGCCAGTCCCGACAAAGCGATCGAGGCCGACGAGGAGATCCTGGCGGAGGTCAACCCCGGCCTGGGCATCCGCATCTCAGCGGACTACATCCGCGAAGTGGAGCAGGACTCGCTCTCCTCTCGGGGCTTTGCCGTTCAGCGCCTCGGGGTCGGAGCGTGGCCGCGTACCGATGGCCTCGACGATGTGGTGATCACGCCCGAAGAGTGGGGCAAATGCTCTGATCCGCAATCGACTTTCACGGGCGCGATGTGCTTCGCCCTCGACGTGCCTCCCACCCGCTCGAGCGCAGCGATCAGCGTTGCTGGCTTTCGCGAGGACAAGCTGGTTCATGTCGAGACGATCGAGCACCGCAAAGGCACGGGCTGGGTCATCGAGCGCACCGTGGAGCTCGTCCAGAAGCACGGCCCCGTGGCGATCGTCCTCGATGGCGTCTCCTCCACCTTCTCGCTGCTGCCTGAACTGATCGAGGCCTTGAAGGATGCGGGTCTCCTGTTCAGCCTCAACGAACATGAAGTCACGGTCCTCTCATCCAGAGAGCACGGCCAAGCCTGCGGGATGTTCTACGACGCCGTGCAGCAGGACACGCTGAGGCACATCGGCCAGCCCAACCTCGCCGATGCAGTCAGAGGGGCGATCAAGCGCAATCTGATGGATGCCTGGGCCTGGGACCGCAAAAGCTCGAGCGTCGACATCAGCCCGCTCGTCTCCGCGACCCTAGCCTTTTGGGGCGTCCAAACCCTGATCAAGCCCGACGCCAAGTTCATCAGCATGGACTCGGTGCTCGAGGAAATGCGGGCGAGGGGAGAACTCTAGGTGTTCGGCAACCGTGAGAACCGCAAGGTGCGGATGTACTTGCAGGACGGCCCGACGATCGAGGGCGTGCTGGCCGGCAAAACTCGCACGGAGTACATCATCTGGGCGCCGAAGGTGGTGACCGGCGAGAAGGACGACGCGGTGGAGGTTTCAGGCCATGTGGAGATCCCCCGTGAGAGATGCCTCTGGTATCAGATCATCGCGTAGGCTCGCATGAGCGGGCACATCCTCGCCGCCCGCGGCGGCGGCAACGTCGAGCTCCGCGGCGCGAACCCATACCAGGAATTTGGCTCAACGGCCCCGCCCCCACCAGGCTCCGTGGGCGGCAACATCGGCGGCCTGGGCGTCACGACGGAATCCGCCACTCAGATCGCCGCGGTCTATGGCTGCGTCGGACTCCTCGCCGATTCCGTTTCGAGTCTGCCGATTCGCGTACTGGACAAGCCGGCCACGGTCAACACGGCCAAGGAACTTCACCTACCCACATGGCTCGAACGTCCCTACGAGCCAATCTCCCTTACCGACTGGATCGTCTGCTTCGTCTGGAGCCTCGCGCTCAGAGGCAACTTCATCGGCTGGATCGTCGAACGAGACAAGAAGCTGGGCTACCCAACGCAGATCATGCCCGTGAACCCGGACGAGGTGGGAGTCCGCGCCAAGCCGGAGAATGGCGAGCTTGAGTGGCGCTTCGCCGGCAAATTGGTGCCCACGGAGGACGTATTCCACGTCCGGTACCAGTCCATGCCGGGGCAGATCCTCGGGTTGAACCCGATCCAGATCATGCGCTTCCCGCTGGGCCTCGCTCATGTCCTCGATGTCCACGCCGAGAAATACTTCACGAACTCCGCGAAGCCCGATGGTGTGATCCAGGTTCCCGGGCAGCTCTCGGATAGCGCCATACGACAGATGTCGGCTGACTGGGCTTCCAAGCACCAGGGGGTCCAGCAGTCCAGTCTGCCCGGATTCCTGACCGAGGGTGCCGAGTGGAAGGAGATTTCTATCACGCCGGCCGATCAGCAGCTCCTCGAAAGCCGCAAATTCGGCCAAGAGGAAATCGCCGGGATCATCTTCCGCATCCCGCCGCACATGCTGGGCCTGAACGAACGCTCGACAAGCTTCGGGCGCGGGATAGAGCAGCAGGAGCGCACCTTTGTGCAAAACACGCTCTCTGGCTATCTAACCCGCGCCTCAAGATCTCTGACGGAATGTCTCCCCCGCGGCCAGTACGTCGACTTCGACATCCGCCACCGGATCAGGGGCGACTCGCTCCAGCGGGCGGAAGTCGCCTACAAGATGGTCCTCTGCGGCTCCTTCTTCCCCGACGACGCGCGCGAACTGTTCGACATGCCGCCGCTCCCCAACGGCGAAGGCAAAATCCTTCACGCGCCGACGAATGCAGAACTGCTCCAGATGCAGCTCGAGGAGCTCAAAAAGCTCGAAGCGGCTCCTGATGTGCCACCGCCGCCCACGGTAGTCGCGCCACCGGCCAACGGCCACGGTCCATCGCAGAATGTCCCAGTCCCGACCAAGTAGGTGCCCATGACTGATAGCACCATGCAGCTAGGTGAACGTCGCAAGGACCCTTTCGGCGAGTACGAGGAGCGGTGGATGGTCGAGCCGCCCGCCGAGGGCGTCTCATACCGCGTGCTGGAGGAGTCGTGGAGCGGGGACTATACGGTGCGGACAATCTGGCGATTTGCGCTATCGGAGGAGTCCACCCCGCCCACCCCCGGAGGTGCCCATGCCAGATGAACACAAGCCCGGCTGGACCCACGAGGACGGCAAGCTCTACGTGCGCGTAGATGGCAAGCCCATAGACGTGACCCCGATCGTGGAGCCCCTGCTTGTGCAGCGCGGTCTTCTGACCGGCGACGAGAGCCGCGTTGCCGGAGACTGCCTCGCCTGCAACGGCACGGGCGAAGTCAACGGTGAAACCTGCGGCGTATGTAGCGGGTCGGGCGAACAGACGAGCATCGCCGGCCAGCAGCAGAACGCGGCCGGTCTGATCTCCGACGAGGCCATGATCATCCCCGACCCCGAGCTCGAGCAGCGCAAGTCGCGGGTGGCGCTGCTCGATGGGATGACGGAGACACGCCAATTCCACGCCTCGGCGGAGATTCGCAAGACCTCGGACGGGGGTCTGCGCTTCACGGGCTGGCCGTCCGTGACCGAGCGCGCCTATGAGGTCTCCGATTTCCAGGAGACAATCGCGCGGGGAGCATTCAAGCGGACGCTGGGTGAAGATCCGGATGTCTTCTTTCGGATCGAACACGCCCAGCTTCCTATCGCTCGGACCAAGAGCGGAACGATGACCCTCTCCGAAGACTCTCGCGGCCTGCGGGTGGATGCTGACCTCGAGCCCAGCGACCCCGACGTGCAGGCGCTTATGCCGAAGATGGAACGCGGCGACGTGACCGACATGTCCTTTGCCTTCAGGGCCACCGAGCAGGCCTGGAACGAGGATCGCACCGAGCGCCTTATCCGCTCGGTCTCACTGCATAAAGGCGACGTGAGCATCGTAACGGCCGGAGCTAACCCGGCGGCCACCGGCGAGCTGTCTCATCGCTCAGCTGATACCGAGGAGGAGAGGCCGGAGCCCGAGGAGAAGCCGGAGCCGCCGAAGGTCGTAGTTCGTAGCTATATCGAGACGGCAAAGGCCCGCAGGGCGAAACTTAGGAGAAGCCGATGACCGATGTACTTCAGGCGGTCATCGCCGCCACCGAGCTCCCCGACGAGGTTCGCGTACTTGCCGAGACGGCGGAGGCGAACGGCCACCGAGCCGTCAAGGAGCCGCTGGTCTACCAGCTCCATGAGGAACGCTCCTACTTCGCCGACCTTGCGCTGAGTAGCTTGAACGGGGACAGCGCAGCCGGTGAACGCATCGAGCGCCACACCCGGCAGATGGCCGCGATCCCGAGACTTGAGACACGGAGCGTGCCGGGGGCCGAGTACGAGTACCGGGTCAACCCGAACCTTGAAGCGGGCCACGGGCTTGAGTTCACGGCCCCGCTCTGGCTGAACCAGTTCTTCGCCGGCGCCCCGAGGCCCGGCGAGTGCATTCAGCGTCTCGTGCGTGAAAAGGGCAATGAGTTCGAGCTGCCCCAGGGTGTGTCCTCGATCGCCCTGCCGCGACTGACGACTGGAACGCTCGTCAACGACCAGACGCCGAACGTCGCCGTGGACAGGGAAGATGTCGTGACCAAAGAAGTCAAGGCGCAGGCCCTCGTCTACTCGGGCGAGTCTGACTGGTCGCTACAGGGCTTGGAGCAGTCACCGGCGGGAGCGCATCTGGACTGGGCGATGTTCAAGGATCTAGCGGAGTCCCTCGATCAGGGCCTGGAGACGGACCTCATCACGGGCAAGGGCGAAGCTGCCAACGAAGCCTTGGGTCTCCTGGAAATCACTGGCACCAACGAAGTCGCCAATACCGGAGCGGTGGAACCGAAAGTGGCGTTCGGCGAACTCGCCAAGGCCAAGGGCGCCATTGGGCGCAACCGCAAGAAGCCGCCGGATGGGTGGCTGATGACCACTGCTCGCGAGGCATGGCTCGGAATGGGGCCGGACACCGAACAGCGCCCGTTGATCCTTACCGACAACGTGGGCGTGGAATGGCCCGAGGCGAGCATGGGCGGAACGGCGGTCTATCTCGACGACGCCATCCCGATCACCTGGAAAACGAACCAGGAGCCGGTCTTCTGCGTCCGCGCCGATGACTTCATCCTTTGGCACTCGCCGATCCGGACGGCGGTCATGGAGGAGCCCCTGTCGGGCAGCATGGGCGTTCGCTTTCTGCTCTACCGCACCACCGCCTCGATGCTCCACCGCTACCCGTCCGGCATCAGTGTCGTGACGGGCGTGGGCATGAAAGCCCAGCAGGGCGCCACCGAATACTCGTACGCCTGACCTTCTCGTAACACCCCGCGTTGGACCCCGCCTGGCTTGGCGTTGCAGACCTCTGCGCCCTGAGCTGTCGCCGGACCCCGCTCGGAGACCTAACACACCCCCGAAGGGAGAATCATGTCTGACACAGCAACCAAGCCCACGCTCCTGGAGGACCTGCGCTCGCGCGCGGACGCCCTCAACGCGGAACTCGACACACTCATTGATGAGCGCGAGGAAGGCCGCACCACGTTTGAGGCCCTCGAGGGGCCCTCTGAGGACCAGCGCACCGCCGAGCAGGCCTCAGAGGACGAGTTCCGCTCGAGCTCGGAGGACAAGACGGCCGAACTGGAGTCGCTGAACGAGCGCGTCGAGCAGCAGACGGCCAAAGTTGAGCGGCGCAAAGTAGCCGAGGAATCGGCTATCGGTGAGGTCACGGTCAAGGAGCCGCTCATCTACCGCGAAGACAACGCACACGAATTCTCCTACATGAAGGACCTGATGGCGACGGACCAGAAAGTCCAGCAGGCCATGATCGGGGACTCTCGCGCAGCACTCGAGCGTCTCCACAAGCATGGACGCCAGATGGAAGAGCGCATCCCGCAGGAGGAGGCGGAGCGCAAGCGCGCCGGCGAAGCTCGCGTCGAAGAGGCTGAGCGGGAGTTCCGTGGCAGTCTGGCCCACAAGGGCGTGGCGGAACGCGAACTGGTCTCTCCGTTTGAGCGCCGCGTATCGCCGAACAGGGCACCGGGCCAGGGCGGGGAGTTCATTCCGCCGAAATGGGAAATCGACCAGTACGCCCCGTACCTGCGTGCGGGAAGGGTCGTCGCTCCGCTCACAAGGAACATGCCGCTACCTCCCGGCACGGATGTCGTGAAGATTCCGCGCGTCAAGGGTCCGACCGAAGTGGCCCCGCAGCTCGCAGATAACGCCGGGATCGCGTCGAAAGACCTCGAAACCGAATCGATCGAAGCTCCGATCAAGACGATTGCAGGGATGCAGGATGTCGCCCTGCAGGCGATCGAGATGAGCCCGAACCAGATCTTCGGGCGGATGGTGCAGGAGGACCTTCTGGCGGACTGGAACCGCAAGGTGGACCTCGAAGTCATCGCGGGCCAGGGAACGAACTACACGACCCTGAACGCCGGCACGATCAAGGGCTTGGCTCCTGCCGCTAACTGGGGCGGGGAAGCCCACGAATCGGGCTCGGCCGCCTCGGGGCAGACCATTCTCCAGGGGTTGGGCTGCAACCGGGCGTTCATCGCCACGAAGCGGTTCAACACGGAGGGCGTCGTCCACGTCCTGCACCCGAAGCGTGGCGAGTACCTGATGAACACGTACGACATCACCTCGGAAACGGGGCGCAGGCTGATCGAGCCTTCGTCGTTCGCACAGTTCAACGTCTCGGCCAAGAGCGAGGGTGTCAGCCCAGCAGAGGGGCACATCCTGAGCCTGCCGTCGGGTTCTGACGTGTACCAGTCGGCGAACATCCCGGTCACGTTCAACAAAGCCGGGACGGCGATCAAATCGGAAACCTACGACGCCGGCCTGACGTTCAAGGGCGACGACGTGTGGTTCTTCGAGTCGGACGCCCGGATGGGCGTCTTCTCCGAGGTGCTGTCCGGCACGCTGACGGTCAGATACCGGATCTACTCCTACATCGGGATGCTGGTCCGCTTCGAACCGTCGGTGCAGGTCTGCGGCGGCACGCCGTTCGTCAAAGAACCATCCTTGGGCGGCTACAAATACGGCGCATAGCCGGCTTGGGGGGCAGCCTTTACTGGAGGGCTGCCCCCCAACTGTAAACCCACCTACGAAGCGTCACGAGCTCGCATCGAGTCGAGCGGGTTGGCGTAAGGAACCGCCCTGCGTAAGGGCCAAACAGGGCTGTTCTAACCGCTCTGAAAGGAGCAACCAATGACCGATCTAGCATCCGGGCGCTATGGCGCCTATGACCCCGTATGGCTGATGCTCGGGAAGCCGAACAACGCCACCCAGAGCAACGTGCCGGTCCGCAGCAACGCCTCGGTGATCGGGCTCTCGACGCTCGTAGACAATGCCACTCAGGCAACGAAAAAAGGCACCCTCGTCGCGGTCCCCGTTCAGGAAGGGGATGTGATCACGAAGGTCACGCATCTGGTCGGAGCGACGGCTGGCAAAACGGGTCCGTTCTCGTTTGTGGCGCTGTACTCGGGCACCACGGAAAAAACGGAAGCGAAACTGCTCGGTCAGAGCGCCAACAAATCCACGGAAATCAAAGCGTCGGAACCGTGGACGCAGGAACTCGAAAAAGCCGTCCTGATTACGTCCACGAACGCGCCGAACGGGTATATCTTCGCCGGCCTTGTCTTGGAAGCGACGACGATCGAGACGCTGGTTGGCGTGAAAATCCCGACGGCCTGCCAGAAGGTGTGGTTTCCCGGCTGCCCCGAAGTGCTGGCTGTCGCTACGACCCAGAAAGCGAAAAGCGAAGCGGCCCTGACCACCCCAACGGAAACGGCGCTGGAACTCGTGCCGCTCGTTTTCCTGAGCTAGAAAGGAAACCATGACCGATCTAGTCGTAGGACGCTATGGGGCACAGGACCCGATGTGGTTGATCTACGGGAAGCCCGCCAACGCCGTGCAGTCGAATGTGCCTGCTAGGAGCAACGTGTGGGGGCAGAAGCTCTCGGCCGTCTCCGATGGTGCGCTGGCGATCACCGAAGTCGGCTGCCTAGCGGCCGTGCCGGTTCAGGAAGGCGACGTTATCTCCAAGGCCACCTACCTCATCGGCGCTACGGCCGGTGTGGAATGCGAAGCGGGCTATGTGGCCCTCTACGCTGGCAAAGCAACCGGCAAACTGCTCGCCCAGTCCAAATCCAAAAAATACACCACGCAGGTCGAAGCGAGCAAGCCGAGCGTGTTTGAACTGGAAAAACAGGTTCCTATCACGCCCACGAATGCCCCAAACGGCTACGTCTACGTAGTGCTGGTGTTTGAATCCCCGACGGGGGTTGCGGGAGTGATCCCCACAGCGGTCTCGTCGGCCGTTCCGAAAGCCTGTCAGTACGAATGGTTCACAGGCGCCCCGGAAGTCCTCGCGGGCACGGTGGGCACGGGCCTGAAAACCACAGCGGAAGCGACGCTCGGATCGGTCACGTCGAAGGCCGTGGCTCCGCTGGTGTTCCTCCAGTAATGACTCAGGTCTACGAAGCAACGAAGCGCGGCCATATCGAAATGTTCCAGGAGGCGCGCGCCCATGCTCTCGCTCGAGGGGACGCGGGCATGGTGCGGGCGATGAACGTGGAGCTCGCCACGCTGGGCGTCTTCGAGACCACACAAGGCCCAGAGATGGAGCACGCGGTCCCGGAGAAGCCACGCCGGGGCCGCAGACCACTCCCACGCTGCGAGCACGACATGATCGCCGCTCGCTGCCTCGACTGTAGTCCAGAGGAGCTGATCTGATGGCCCTACCGGCGAAGCCCAAGAAGGCGGCCAAACCTAAGCCGACCAAATCCAAGGCAGCCAAGCCCAAAGAGGCAGTAGCCAAGCCCAAAGAGACAGCGGCTGCCAGCAAGACGGAAGCACAGACACAGACGGCCGCCCCGAGCGTACGGACGGTCGGGGCCCTACCGACCAAACCCAAAAAGGCAGCTGAAGCGCTCGCCGCGCTGAAGGCCAAGGCTGCCACTCAGGCTGAAGCACAGACGGCCGTGGCGACTGCAAGGGCTCTCGTGGAAGACCCGGAAACGCCTATGGGGACGCGGTCGCTGGTGGGCTGGTATCGCGTCGAACTCGAATACGCCACGAACGACACGGCACGCAGGGAAGCTCTGATGGCTGCGCTGACGGGCATCGCGAGCCAGCTCTGATGGCCGGCACGCTTACGCTGGGAGGCATGGCAGACGGCCTCTTGGTGGGGCAGGAGACGGTCGGCCCGCTGTCCATGAACGGCAAACGGGCTATCGGCAAGATCGAAGAAGTCACGCTCGAAGCCAACGTGGACTACACGATCAAGGTCCCAAGCGAAGCCGTGGCCTACGCGATCTCCTTCACGTTCACCACCTCGTCGCCCGAAGTCAAAATCGGCTCGAACCTTGTGATGACCACGAACGGGATGCCAGTGCCGTCACAGGGCTTCTTCGCCGCGCCGCTGCTCAGCACGATCACAGAACTGAAGTTCAAGGCAGCAACCCCGCCGTCCGCTTTCCAGCTCATCTTCATCTAAGGAGTCCCTTATGGCCGCTGGTGGATCGAGTCTCTTCGAGAAGGAAATCGCCGAATACCTGAAAGCAGGCACGGCGCTCAAAGCGATCGGCGCGGAAAAACTCTATCTCGGGTTCTGCGAAGTTGAATCCAAGAAACAGGCCGACTTCGCGGTGATGAAAGAGCTGGAAGGCGAAGGCGGCAAAGGCTACGCCGCCCGGCTGGAAATCGGCGCGGCGGCGCTGAAAATGGAAGTCAAAGAACAGCTGGGCAAACTCGGGGAAGCCGGGAAAGGCGCAAGGCTGATAAACAGCGCGGAATCCAAAATCTTCACAGCCGTTCCTGGCACGGTCACAAACCCCAAAGTCAACTTTGCGTTTATCGCTCGCTATACGACTACCACGTTCGCTAAAGGCGAACTGCTGGACATGATCCCGGTGTCGCCGATGGTGGAAATCCTGTCTACGACTACGGAATTCAGTTTCGCGATTGGCGAACTCAACTTCGAAATCCTCTAGCTGAAGTAACCGATGGCCATCCTCGTAGGACAGGAAGGGGAAGGCGCGTCGGCAGCGATTGCGACTTCGCAGGAAGTACCCCGCTATTATCGTATCGAAGCAGCTCATACGGGGACCGTTACAGAATTACACGTGAAGCACTCGGTTGCGTATACGGGCAAAACCGATGTGGCGATTTGTACGGATAATGGGGCGGCCGCAGTCCCCGGAGAAGTCAAGGGGGAAGCTCAGGTCGTTCTGGCAGCCGAAACACTGGCAACCGTCTCGATTGCTGGAGTCAAAGTTACGAAAGGCGCGTTCTACTGGTTGGCGTTCGAGGATTTGCTGGCCGGGAAATTCAAGCAGGGCGTAGGCGCCGGGAACCTACGTACCGGCAAAACTGCTCACACGAAAATCTCTGAACAGACCGAATGGGTTGCGGTATCGGAAAACAAACAGCCATGTTCGATTTGGGCGACGGGGACGGAAGAAGAAGGTGGAGCACCCGTCACCGGCAAAGCCACCGGGGCCGTCCTTCTCACGGGTACGGCAAAAGGCACGGCAGCGCAGCGGGTAGAAGGCAACGCTGGCGGGAATCTGGTGTCCAACGCTCTGATCCTTACGGGGTCGGCAAAAGGACAGACGGCCGAAGTCCTATCAGGCAAAGCAACTGGTGCTCTCCTCCTAGCCGGGACGTCGAAAGGAACCGCAGTACAGCGGGTCGCAGGCAAAGCCACAGGCGCGCTGACACTGAACGGAACGGCGAAAGGCAGTCTAAAGGCAGTCGTCACGGCCTCCGCAGCGGGCACGCTTTATCTGACTGGATCTGCCAGGGCCGGCGCGGAAGTAATCGTCAACCGTCCAGGCCTTGTCTCGCCTCACTCGCTAGGAGGTCAGGGCTCGCCTCATTCGCTCGCTGGCCTCGTCGCTCCCCATTCGCTAGGAGGCGAAGATGCCAGCTGACTGGACACTGCCACAGGGCACCCTGATCCCGATCTTGGAAGACACGCTCACGTACTCCAACGGGACGATCGCGGAACCCGAATCGGTCGAATTCGTCATGCGGGCGATCACCGCCAACGAACCCGTGACCCTCTCGGGCACGGCAGCGGTCGTCTCCAAAGTCAAAGGCGAAGTCTCCTACACCCCCGGAACCGGAGACTCAGACATCCCGGGCAACTACCTCGGTCAGTGGCTCGCCAAAGTCAACAAAAAACCGATGATGTTCCCGACCACGGGATACGCCTGGGTCACGGTGCCGGAGAACCTGAGCACCAAGGGCGGAGCGACGCTCGTGGGGCTGCCGGAAGTTCTCGACCACCTGAAGGTCCCCGCCAACGACCGCATCCACGACAACACGCTTCTGGAATACATCGAAGCGGTCAGACCCCTGATCGAAAACCTCACCGGGCCGATCATCCCCGAACGCTACGACGAGTGGTACGAAGGCGGGCATGTCTCGATCAGCCTACGCCACAAGCCGTCCTTCGGCTACGGCACAACCCCGATCTTCAATGTCATGGCGGTCTCTGAGTACCGGGGGCCGATCGAGTACAACCTGAGCCTGGTCGGGACCCCCACACAGGGCTCGGTCTACTCGGGGATGTCCAACGACGAACTCGGGATCATCGTCCGCAGAAGCGCAGGCGGTGCCTCAACACCCTTCTGGCGTGATCCCAACCACCCTCAGCAGAGCGTCCACGTCGTCTACCAGGCGGGGCAGGAAAGGGTCCCGGCCAATGTCCGCAGGGCGGCGCTCGAGACGGTCCGCTGGTGGTACCAGACCACGGAGGCGGTCGGACGTGGGGGCCTGACTAGATCGGACGATGAACAGATCCGCCCGATGGTGGCGCTGCCCTACCACTGCGAAGCGATGCTGGCCCCGACTCGCAGACACCCGGCGCTCGCGTGAGCATCTTCGGCGAAATTATCTCCACATATGACGTGGAGCAGGCCGCGGTCAAGACGCTCCGCGAATGGACCAACGACTACCTCGCCGAGATCGAGCGCAAACGGGGACTGCCAAAGAAGACGATCCCTCGCCCACCCGCCTTTGAGAGCTATCACGGCGGCGTCGACCTCGAGAGCTGGACCCAGGACGTAGCTCCCGAGGTCATGGTCATCTGCAAACCCCTCGGCGCCCCCGAGATCCGTGGTCAGGGAGGCTACGGCCAGGGCTACGACCTCACCGTGGGCTGCCTATGGGTCGGAACGGGCTCAGCGCTGGCAGAACGTCCAGAGGATGAAGCGAGAGCCGTAGCAAGCTACCTGGGGGCCGCCTCGATGCTCCTGGTGCAGCAGCCGACACTCGGAGCACTCTCGGAGCGCCTGCGGATGACCGCACCGCCCACAATCTCCCTGCCCAACCCCGACCGCCGAGACATCGCCCTCGCTACCACGCAGTTCGAGGTCTGGGTCGCAACGATCATCGAAGAGGGCGAAGGCCCGCTTGCCCTAGGCCAAGAACCCGAAGAACCGTACCCCGAAGGGCCCGAAGTCGAAACCACGAGCGAGACCGTCAAGGCCGAGCCCGTGACAGAAGCAATCCACTAAGGAGGCGTCCGCTATGGCTGGACCCAAGGTAGAAGTACGCACCGCCGAGACGCCTCAGTCCGCTGGCCTCTCTCAGAGCACCGGAACAGCATTTGTTGCTGCCGCGGCCTCTTACGGGCCGGAAGTCCCGACCCTCGTCAGAAGCCTTGGCGAAGCCGTGGCCCAGTTCGGCCCTCGAACGGAAGCGGCATCGACCGAACTCTACGACTGGCTGAACACCTTCTTCAGTCTCGGAGGCTCAAAGGCCTACGTCAACCGTGCCCTCGGTGCTGGCATCAAAGTCGGCGAACTCGCCGTTGAATCGGCGGCCAAAAAAGCCCTGATCGTGGAATCAAAGTACAAGGGCGTCTACGCCAACAAAATCAAAGTCGAAGTCTTGGCTAACGGGGCGCTTGAGATCCTGAACCCCGAAAGCGAAGTGCTCGAATCCTCCGGGGCAGCTACGAAAGCCTCTGAAGTGTTCGAATACTTCAAAGGCAAAGAAGCCTATGTGATCGTCAAGGAAGGCACCGAATACGCCGCAGCCAAAGGCGAACAGCTGAAAGTCCTAGCGGCCAAAGCCCTGGCCGGTGGCGTGAACCCGACCGTCACCGAAGCCACGGTCAAGACGGCGATCGAAGGCTTCCCTAAAGCGTCGGGTCCAGGCCAGATCGCAGTGGCGGAAAAAACCAACGGCGTCAAAGAAGCCGTCCACATTGCAATGGCCGAAGCGGCGCAGAAAGGCAACCGGATCGCCCTGTGCGATCTGAAAGAAGCGGCCGTGGCCTCAACTTCCGTTGCAACGCTGACCGCGGAAAAAGGTACCTACACGACCGAACTCTCCAAGTACATGCTCTTCACTGCCTCCGCCTGCATCGTGCAGGGCGTGACGCTTGGGACCACCCGTACGGTCCCGGGCTCCGCAGCGGTGGCAGGGCTCTGCGCGCGAGTGTCCCAGACCGGCAATGACAACCAGGCTGCCGCTGGCGAAGACTGGCCGCTCGGCCCGTTCGTGACCGGCTTCACGAACCCCTACAAACAGACCGAAATCGAAGAACTCTCGACTGCGGGGATCAACGCCTTCAAGGAAGTCGTCGGCATCCCGTGCCTGTTCGGGTTCGTTACGGCCTGCTCGAAGGAAAAAGACCTGATCTTCTGGCAGGCATCGGCCTCAAGGGAGCGCATGGCACTCGTCTTCGCCGCCGAACTGATCGGCAACGGCTACCTGTTCAAGACCATCGACGGCCGCAAACGCCTGATCGCCAGATTCCAAGGTGACCTCCAAGGCGTCGTCAAAAAGCATTGGGAAGCCAACGCCCTGTTTGGCGAAACGGCTCCCGAAGCCGGGCTCGTGCAGTGCGGCGAACCCGTGAACACGCTCACGACGATCGCCAATGGCGAACTGAATGCCGAACTGATCGTCCGCATCTCGCCCTACGCCAACGTCGTGAGCATCCTGATCGTGTCAACCCCCGTCACGGAAGCGGTCTGAAATGCCTACTTACATCAGAAGCGATCAGGCTGAGATCCATGTTTCGCCCAGCGTGATCGCCCTTGACAAAGAATCCTGGGACATGATGGAGGGCGGCGATCCGGTGGCAACGGAGACTCCGATATTCCCCGGTGGCATGGAGCCACAGGTGGAGCTCGGGGGCCTGCCGAAGTGGACCCCGCTCACAATCGAACGCGCTTGGTCAGAAACGCTCGCGGGCGTCTACAAGGCCCTCGCTAACGCCGCTGGCTCAGAACCCATAACGGCCAGCTACATCATCCTCGGCGTGAACAAGATCCCAACTGGGCAGGTCTACACCTACACGGGTGTCCTGCTGAGTTGCGAACGCCCGAAATACAAAGCCTCCGAATCCGTCGAGGCGATGCTGAAGATCACCGTAGGGATCAACGGCCAAGTGTCCTAATGACCAACGGGGAGGAAAACCCATGAGCACATCGCTAGGAGAGCGCCTGCTAGCGGCGCGGTCCAAGAAACAGGCAGCGCATGAGGAGGTCTTCGAGGTCCCGGGCTACGGTGGGCAGCTGTTCGCCCGCTACCGCCCGCTGGACTTCCGCGAGGCCCGTAGGATCGGCCAGCGCCATGAAGCCCTGCGCGATGAGGTCGAGAAGGAACTCCGCGTAGCTGCGGATACCCTCGCCTCGGCTTGCATCTCATGTGAGGCTCACATCGACGGCGAGGTCAAGGAGCTGCCCCCGCTGGGGCTGAAACTCTGCGAGGACATCGGCCTCGACGGGCCGGAGACGCCGATCCAGGCGGTCCTTGAGATCTTCCCTTCGGAGATGTCCGTCGTGAGGCAGTTCGTGGAGCTTCAGGGCGCAGAAGAGACCTCTAACGGGGCGATAGATGGTGAGCTGGAAAACTCGCAAGCCGCGATGGGCTCATAGAGCTTGCCGCGGCTTGTTCTGTTTACGGGGTCGCGGTAGATGCTTCAAGGCTCTACGACGAGATCGAGCCCACCTACGCCATCTTCCTCAGAGCCGTAGTTGACCGTGTAGCGGAGATCCACAGGGAGGCGAGCGATGGCTAAGGTCGAAACCACCACCGTCCTGGGCCATGAGGGCGTGGATACCAAGGAACTCCGCAAGCTAACCAAGGACTTCCACGACTGGAAACCCGACAAGGCACTGCACAAAGCCCTCAGAGTCGCTGGCGAGCTGATCGCCGACGATGCTCGAGCGATCGCCTCTACGCACTCGCAGAAGATCCCGCCGACGATCAAAGTCCGCGTGAGCAAAACGAGGATCAGCGTCGTCGCCGGCGGTCAGGGGGTCCCGACCGGGGGTCTGTTCGAGCTCGGCAACAAAGGCCGGGGCAAATCACAGGTAGCAGCGCGGGGCGGGAAGTTCCGCCACCCCGTCTTCGGAAACAGATCGGTCTGGGTCAACCAGGATATGCACCCCTACCTGCTCCCGGCGGCCAAGATGAACGAACGCAAGATAGAACACCTCGAGGGCGAGGCTGTCGCTGAAGCCTTCCGCGAATCTGGCTTCAAGGTGAGCGGATGAGCCCGGAGCGCCAGGTAAAGGTCACGCTGGTCATTGACGAGAAGGGCGCCGTGAAGGCCATGCGCTCGGCGGGCGAGGAGTCCGGCCGCACCGAAGGCAAGCTCAGCAAGCTGGACAAGTCGGTCCACAAACTCGGCGGCAGCTTCGGTGGCCTGAAATCCATGATCGGCATGGGCCTCGGCGCCCTGGGCGTCGGCGGCCTCGCGTTCGGTCTCTCCTCGGTCGCCAACAAGACCAAGGAAATCGCCACCGAAACCGAGAAGTTCCACGCCATCACAGGCATTGGCGCGTCCTCTTCGCTCGCCTACTCGCAGGCATTGAAGGCCCGCGGGCTGAGCGGGGAAACCGTCACCAAAGCCTTTGGATTCCTCGCCAAGAACATGAAGTCTGCCGAACTTCAGGAAACCAAATACGCCCTCTCCCAAGGCACCGCGGCGGCCAAAGGCAAAGCCTCGACAGCCGTGCTCGGCCGCCAGGCGCAGGCGCTCAAGGAACTCGGGATCAACCTCGCCGGCTTCAACCAGCTAACCGAACAGCAGAAGCTCGAAAAGATCACCAAGAGCTTTGAAGCCCTCGCGCCCGGGATGAAGAAGACGCGCCTCGAGCGTGAACTGTTTGGCCGCGGCGGCAACCAGCTCTCCACGGTCCTAGAACACAACAACCTCGGCCTCTCCCACCAGATCGACCTCGTCAAAAAGTTCTTCCCGACCATCAAAGGCGGGGCGAACGCGATGAACGAACTGCTCGAAAAGCAGGCCGAATCGAAAATGGCCTGGGAAGGCTTGGAGTTCACGCTCGGGCAGAAGCTCATTCCGGTGATGACCGACGTCATGGGCTGGTTCTCGAAGGTCACGCTCGAAGTCGAGCACGGCAAAGGGGCGTGGGGTCAGCTCGGCTCGGCGATCTCCGGCGTCGTGGGCTTCCTGAAAGGGATCTGGACGGGCTTCGAAAGCATCGTCGGTCCCGCCAAAGCTGTGGAGATCGTCGTGGGCGGGCTGGTAGCCGCAATGGTCGTGAGCAAGGTTGCGGCCTTCGGTGCGGCCTTCGGTCCCCTGGGCCTGGAGATCGCTGGCATCGCAGCGGGAATCTACGGGGCGAAAAAGGCACTGGAAGCTCTCGGCATAACCAAGCGCGCGGAATCCCTGATTGACACGATGGTCAAACATCCGCAGGTGATCACGGCCTCGAGCCTGAAGGAACTACCGTCCAAGCAGCTCTCCGAACTGCAGCACATGGCGCGCGTCGACCCGGAAAAGAAGCGCTATCCCAAGGAGCTGTTCAAGAGTCCGTCGCAGATCGCCGCCGATGCTCAGCATGAAGCGGGAGCGAGCGCGAGCGCGATGGCGAAAGTCGAACGGCAGTACAACAACCCAGCCCCACAGCACCTCGTCGCCGAGGTCCACATGGACAGTGTGAAGGTTGCCGAAGCGCTGTTCAAGAACCCACGAGCGGTGCGACTGTCTGGCGAACTGATGACCAAGGCGGCCCTTCAGATGGCAGCCAGGGGACCGGGAGCGCGCTAATGCCACCGACGATCGTCAAACAGACCTCCCAGCCCACCTCGGGCTCAGGCAAACCCCCAGCGGGCCTGCGCTATCGCAGCCAGTACATCATCTTCGAAGCCTCAGACCCCAAAGCGATGCGGATCGAAGTGCTAGCGGGCGAAGCTGCCCCCACGGCCTCGGGCGGCTATGCGAAATGGGCGCACATCCCCCGCCCGCAGCGGATCGGGCTGACGGTCTTCGAAGGTTACGAACCGATGACCTTGACGGTGCCGATCCTCTTCGATGCGGTGCGTGAAAACGGCGAACAAGAAGACGTAGAGGATCAGATCCAGCGCCTTGAATGGATGGGCGGGCGTGGAATCAAGCACCACGAAGGCTTCACGGTCGGCGTTGGCAAACCATTCCTGCTTCAGGTCTACAGCGCTGCCGGCAACAAGGAAGTGGCGATCCCTCTGGTGCCCGTCCAATTTCAGAAAGCCTATCTCAAATGGTTCATCGACGACATAACCTGGGATGAACATCCGCTCAGATCGGGGGGCGGCCATCGCATCCGCCAAGCAGCCACCGTCAAGCTGATCGAATACGTCATAGATCCCTCGGCGCTGGAACAGAAGAAAGAAAGCTTCACGGTCCACCACACGACCAAGAGCCTGCCCTCGCTCCGCAAGCTGGTGGCCTTCTGGGCTCGAGGTAACCCGGCCAGGATCAAAGAAGCGATCAAGGTCACGCTCGCTGAAAACTCCCACAACAAAGCCATCGGCTCCAACCCGGACAAGACGCTCAAGGAACACACCGCCATCCGCATAGCCAACCGCTTCCTCCATGTCTGAACCAACGCTCGGCCCGCTCGACCTTCCCGCATTCCTGGTCAAGCAGCTCAAGCCCGAAAAGCACGGCCTGACTGAACTGAATCTCGTCCAGGCGATCCAAGAGATCGAAATCCAGACGCAGATCCTCGGTGCCAGCTTCATCAAAGTCCATGTCATCGACCCCGAATGGACGATCATGACCTCCGGGCTACTCAAGGTCAACGAAGACGGACTGCTGAATGAACTAGAGGTGGAATTCCCCCACAAGACGGGCTACTTCTGGCGGTTCTGCGCAGTTGAAGGCTCAACCGAACTCTCCCAGGCCAACCTGATCCTGACCTTCGAGGATCGGGTCGTGGCAAACCTCCGGGAGCAGTGGGGCCACAAGACCGCAAGCCCGGGCGCCTCGACTCGAGCGGAGTTCATCAAGGCCCTGGTCGATGAGGCCAACCTGAAGGACCCCTCCAAACCGCGCATCCACTTCGTCTCTCCGGGCCTGCACCGCAAGGAACCCGTGGCCGAAGCCAAACCGACGAAAACCAAAGTCTCCAAACAGATCGAAGAAGCGGCGGCGAACAAGGAACGGGGCGTCCACGCTGGGGCGAATGTCAAAGTCAAGACGGCGGCTGCGACCTCGACCCAGCTTGCGCTTATCAACGAAGTGCTGGGCATCGCCAACGAACTCAACGCTGGCCCTCTCGCCACCGAAGCCTTGATCGAGGCGTGCATCGACGAGAACGACTTTACGAACAACCCTGGAGGAGGCGGCGGCTCGAGCGGCCTATTGCAGATGATCCCCTCGACGGCGGCTGCTGTCGGAATCAGCCAGCTAGATGTCAAGGGTCAGGTCACGGCCTTCCTGACGAACACGCTCTACCACAGCGTCCCTGGTGGGGCAATTGGCTACGCCAAGGCTCATCCGAACGCCTCGGCCGCTGAGGTGGCGACAGCGCTTCAGGGCAACGCGGCGGGCGCGTCGGTCTACCAGGAATGGCAGGCCAACGCTCAGGAAATCATCCACGCCGGCGGGGGAGTGCGGGCGGGCGGCACGAGCCCCACGAGCTCCAACGAATCTGACGTAGGCCAGCTCTCCAGGGGCACGACGACCAACCCGGACGAGGACTCCTGGGACTGCATCGTGCGCCTAGCGCAGCAGGTCAACTGGGACCTGTTCACGGACGGACGCGACACCGTCTTCTACATGGATGGCCCCGACCTCATCGCCCAGAGGCCCGTCCTCTACATCAACGTCAAGGACAACCACATCATCAAGGAGGACAAAGGCGGTCAGAAGATCGAAGAATACGGAGCCCTGATCCGGCCGCTGTCCTTCACCTACGACAACACGACCTTCGAATACCGGGCCACGCACAAGGTCAAACAGAAGCTCCAGCGCAAGTCCAAGATCTCAAAGCCCCAGACCCCCTCAGAGGTCAGGATGCTCATGCTCTGTGGACTCACGGAGTACCACGCCGGCGACGTGTTCGTGTTCAGCCACTGCGGTCCGATCTCCGAAAACGGGGGCCGGTGGATAGTGGCAGACGCGACCAGGGAGACGATGAAGTATCCCTACACGAAATTCATCCTTGTCCCGCCGACCCTGCCGCTGCCGGAGCCGAAAGCCGAAGCCATCACACCGGGGGGCGGAACGAGCGCAGCGGGAGCCGCAGGGGCCGCACAGAAGGCGCTGGGGGAAAAAGCGAAGTACCGCTACTCCCAGGCCAACCGGGAAAACAACGGCTCGCTGTTCGGCCCAGAACCGCGCCTGATGGACTGCTCGTCCTTCGTGACGCTCTGTTACAAAGAAGCCGGTCTACCCGATCCCAACGGCATGAGCTACAAGCCCATCGGCAACACAGACTCCCTGATCCACCACATGAAAAAGACCGCCAACCCCCAACCCGGGGATCTCGCGTTCTTCGGCTCGAGCGAAGCGGCCACCGATCACGTCAACATAGTCATCGGCGGCGGGAAGTCGATCTCGATGGGCAAAGAAGGCGATCCCTCGGAAGGTGCCTCCGAATCTCTCGGCCCTTCCGGCTTCCTCGGATACTGGACTCCCTGATGGACCCAACCCAGCTAGTCCGCCAGGACATCCACATCGAATACGCGCCCGTGCAGCGCGGCCACATCTCCAAGGTGCTGCCATCCGTCACCGAAGGCGTGATGGTCATCCTGCCCGAAGGCTCGACCGAACATCTCTACGGCCCCTGCAAAGTGGCGGCGCTATGGGGGATCACGACGCCTGAAGTGGGCAAGGCATGCGTCGTGGTTTTCGATGAACAGAACCAGCCGACGGTGGTCTGGTGGGATGGCGTCTATGGCGGCGAAGGCGGGATCGTCAGCGTCAAGGACTACGGGGCGACGGGGGAAGGTGAAGCCTCCTACGCTGCGGACCTCGTGGCCTTCGATGCGGCGTTTGCCACAGTAGCGGCTCTAGGTGGGGGGACCGTCTTCGTCCCAGATGGCGTCTACGTTCCGCCAGCCCTCGGCTATCGCGTGCCATCCAACGTCACGGTGCAGTTGGCAGACGGCGCGATCATCCGGCCGAACATGGTTCACGGTGGTACTAACGCCTGTGGCTTTCAGAACACTAAAGCGGGCTGGGGCGAAGACCCGACACCGTACAACGGTAACGACAACATCCACATCGAAGGCGGCTGGATCGACCTGACGGAAGTGGATGCGAAAACGGGAAACATAGGCATCGAGCTACTTGGGTGTCGTGATTCCAGCGTGGATTGCAAGTGCACCGGCGGGGCTTACGGAGTCATTCTGGGCGGCGCCGGGACGGCGGGCGAGACTCCATGCCAGCGGATCAAGGTTAGAGGCACCTTCTTCCCGTTGAACGCCAACAGCACGGGTGGGGTGGCCGTGACCAACTGCGAAGACTACGACGTGGATGTCATGGTCCGGTGCCCCGACGCCTCGGGAACGACGCTTTGCCTGGACTGCGAGCCCAACGCGCCCACCGACACGCTCAAGGGCGGGCGGATCAAAGGGAACTTCTACGGCGGCCGGGTCATAACCCAATCAGCAGCGGCGACCGACCCCGATCGCATGGCGGGTATTGACCTGTCCGGTATCAACCTGCATGACGGGGCGACAATGACCATCGCCACGCCCGGAACGGTCGTCAATGGATACACCGTTACCGCGAGCGGCAGCCCCGCCGGTGGATTCCCCAACGTTGCCATCAGCGTTGAACGCACCGCTCCCAGCGCAACGATGGCCGCTGACGGCACCACGATCAGCGGGGGAACCATCAGGGATGTCCCCGCCTCCAATACCTTCCCCGGCATCAAGGTCCAGGATGCCTCCTACTGCATGATTGCCGGCAACGCCGTGGTGGATGACCGCCCGACCTCCTACACGACCTACGCCGTCGAAGAGAAGGTCTTGCTGGAGCATGTTGTCTCAGGATGCGCGGCGAGCGCCGGTGCGGGCATGAAAGTCAAAGTCGCCGCCGGGGAAGTTGAATCCGAAGCCAAAGCGAAACAGGCCGTGGCGGGGAACGAAGTCACGATCGAAGCTGCTGACGCACTGAAAGAACGCGTGGACCTGATCGTGGTCAAACTCAGCACGGGGGTTGCCAGCATCGTCAAAGGCGGCTACCCGGTGCAGCCCGAATTGCCCGCACCGGCCCTTCTCGCGGCAGCTCCATACACCCCCGCAGGCTACACCCCCGTCGCGCGGGTTGTCGTCAAAGCGGCTGTGACGGAAATCAAAGCGGCGAACATCCTCGATAACCGCCTGTTCGCCACGAACAACAACGTGCTTGGCCCCACTGTGGCGAGAGGGACGCTCTCCGGCACACACAAAAAGGTGGGGGCGAATACCAAGGAAGTGGTACCCACCTGATGCCCATTACTTCACCGCATAACGCTCCCACCTTCTCGATCGGTCAGAAAGGCACAGCCGTGGTCGAACAGGGCTCTGAAGGGGATCTGCTCGCGCGCGCCAAGAACGTCTGCGTCTGCCCGATCGGCTTTCGCGAGGACAACCCTGAATTCGGCATCCCGTCCCTGCTGTTCAAGACGACTCCGTTGGACATCTCCTCGGTGCAGACCGAAGTCGAACGCTGGGCCGAGGTAGACCTCACGGTTTCCGAATACGCCGAAGGGCTCCAGACCGCCATCCGCAACATCCTCGCCGAAGTGGGTCCCTAGATGGCTTACGTCGAAGTTGAAATCACCACCAACGAACAGACGATCCGCGAAGAAGGAATCGCCAAGCTCAAAGAACTCCTAGAAGCCAAGGGGCTGGTGGGCTGGGAAGCCAACGAAGCCGACCTCTCGGTCATCCAGATCGCCACGGACGCCAGCATGGTCCCGATCGTGGCTCAGATCGCAGCCGTGGTCCCGCCGGCCATCTTCCGCAAATTCGGAACTGAACTCATCAAGGTCCTCTACAACGAAGGCGCAGCGGCGACGGTCACGACCAAATGGACGCTGGTGGAAGAAGGCGGCGAATACCCAGCGCATACGATCGAAGTGGGCACGCAGCTCTCGATCGGGGAACTGGCCTTTCTGGTGCAAGCCAACACATCGGTAGCCAAAGGCGAATCCACGAAGAACGTCGTCCTCGTCGCCGCCGAACGCGGGACCGAATTCAACAACCTGACTGGCACCGTCCAGCTCGTCAACGCCCTGAGCTACGTCAAAGAAGTTACCATCATCGGCGAAACCTCGGGCGGGGTCAACCAGGAAACCGACGAAGAATACGAGAACCGCCTCCAGGCAGCGCTGAAGCTTCAGGCCCCGCGGCCCGTTACCGCCGCCAACTTCGCGGAAATGGCCTTGCAGGTTCCCTCGAGCATCGTTCCGACGGGCGTGGTGGTTGGACGCACCACAGCGATCGACGGCTACAACCCGGCGACGAACGAACCGGAAGCAAAAGTCACATCGGGGTCAACGGAAATCAACGAAATCACGAGCGAAACGGGACTGACCGTCAACACGGAAGTCGTCGGCACGGGTGTCCCGGCAGGGACATTGCTGGTGTCGAAAACCAAAGCGGGCGAATGGAAAATGTCCGCCAAAGCTACGTCAAGCCCTGCAAAAGGGAAATATCAGTTCATCGGCTCGTACGAAAACCAGCGCACGGTCACGACGTTCGTGACCGACAAAAAAGGCAAAGCTCTGACGACGGAAGCGATGGAGTCGATCGAAGACTGGCTCGAGGAATTTCGCGAGATCAACTTCCTCCCTCCCGTTCGGGCGGCCAAATACTCCGAAGTGAGGGTCACGACTCAGGTCCACGTACTCCCCGGCTACACCGCGGCCTCGGTCGAAGCCAACGTCAAAACCGCGATCGAAAAGTTCCTCAACCCGGAAACCTTCGGCAACCCGACAGGGCAGACCACCGGCGCGAACTCCTGGCTGAACATCATCCAGGGCTACTCGATCGTCCGCTACAACACGATCCTCGGCGTCATCGAGGCGGTCCCCGGCGTGCAGTACGTGTTCACCGGCTCAACGGGTCTGGCGATGGGCCTCGAAGAAGCGCCGGGGGCCAAAGTGGCCGACATCGTTCTACCCGGGCCAGCGCCGCTGCCAGAAACCAAAGCAGCCGAAGTCAAAGTGACCTCAGCGTGAGCTACACCGCCACCACGATCTACGGCAAACGCCGGGAAGAACGCCTCGAACCCTGGCTCGACCCCGCCGGCGACCTCGCGCGCCTGTGCGATGCGGTCGGTCAGATGTACCAGGCCATCCTCGAAGTCGCCGAAGAATCGGGGGAAGACGGCTCAGCAGGCTACGTCCCGCCCTGGGGGAAGCTCCTAGACCCCGTGAACTGCCCAGCCAAGGATTTGCCCTACCTGGGCCAGTTCGTGGGCGTAGAAGTCCCCAAAGGGGCCACGGGAGCAGAAGCAAGGGAAGCGGTCAAACACGAGGCCGGTCTCGAACGCGGGACGCTCGCCTCGATCGAAGCGGCCATAGAACGGATCATCGGCGCTGCGCCCTACACGATCCAGGAGCGCACGGAAGCGAACGGCTCGGAAGGCGCGTACCACTTCAACGTCCTTGTCGGCACTGGCAAATCCTCGACGGCGCTGAAAGAAGCGATCGAAGCCGTCAAGCCGGGCGGAGTGTTTTTCTCGATCCTCGAAGTCAAAAACTCCTGGCTACAGGCCGTCAAAATCTGGTCAGCAACTGGCGCCACGGCCTGGTCGGCAGCCAAAGAAGGGAACACCTAGATGGCTAACAAAACTGCGGCACCATGGGAAATCCCATATCCCGAAGCGGCCGACGAAATCAAAGTCTACCCGACGCTGGCGAAAGAACTCGCGGAACGTGTCGCCAAACTGCTCGGCGAACACGTCCTGACCTACAAAGCCCACGCCGCTTCCTACGAAGCTAAATCAGGCGAACTCGGGGAACTCACGAAAACGGGGCAGACCGTCACCCTGCCCCTGGCAGCCACGGCCAATCAGATCATCGGTATCTGGATGGGAACCAGCGGAAGCGTCAAAATCACGACCTCGGGGGGCGTGAACATCTTCGGTGACTTCATCACGGGGCAGGCCACTATCGAACTGACCGCCTATCAGCACGTCATCCTTCAATCCAATGGCGCGGGCTGGCTCATCCTCGCTGGTGAACCGAAGCGGACAGAAACCTACAGTGCCGCAAAAACCTTTACCAAAGCAGAAGCAGAAGCCGGGGTCGAACCGAGCGCCGCACGTCCTGCCTTTGTCCTCCTGGAAGGAGTCGGAGCGGCTGGCTCGACCGTCACCGTTGGAGGCGTCAATCTGAAAACTATGCCGAAAGAATCACGCCTTAGCTTTATTGTTCCACCGGGACAGAAATGGACTGCCGCCATAGAAGTCGTAGAGAATCACCTGCTTCTCTAACTACCGTCGGTGGTGCTTAGGTGCGTGGTGGTGCTTAGGGTGGTGGACGATGGGGGCTATGCAGCCAACCGAAAGCTCCTGCTCTTCTTCCTGCTGCCCCGACGCAAGTGGGCCGTCTCCTGGCTCACCTCCGCCGTACATGATGTTCGTTGGATCTGGACTATGCGCTGGATCGCTGGGGTTAGTCGCAGCAAAGTAGGATGTGCCAAGCACCAGATGGCCGAACTCGTGAACGTAGTTACGACACATGTAGGCCGGGAAGGCTCTCCAGTCAAGGGCGGCCGAGAATGTGATTCCACAGGCGGTGAGGTCGGCGTAGGCGGGCTCCGTCGAGGGGATCACTGTGGCGAGGGTGAACGTCTCTCGTCCGCACGGTGGCTGGGAGACATGCCAGTAGGCGACCGCTACGCCGCGAGCCCAGGTTATCTCCGCTGTGATTGGTCCTTCGGCTACCGCACTCCCCGGTAGAGCCAAGGCAAGAGCGGTGAGGATAAGGACTAGACGCTTCATCAGCAACCCCTAACGCCCGAGCTAGCGAGACACGCTTCTTCTCGGGCTTCGATTCGACGGTTTTCCTGTTCGGCTTCTTGGTTCGCCTGTAGTTCCGCGAGGGTCCCGTGCGGGGCTTCGGGAGGACACGGTTCCGGTTCGCCCCGTTCAACGGCTTCACGGTTGTGATCGCCTTCTTCTTCTGAGGCTTTGGCGGTGGCCGGATGCCCGCATTCACTGTGGGGTGTGGTGGTGGCTTCCGAGGGAGCGTGCTGGGCTTCTTCCTCGGCTTTGCGTGCATCATGCGATCGATCGGGTTTCTGGATGACGGGCCTCGGCTGATGTATCGGCATCTTGCCGAATGCTGGCGGCGCGTTCTGCGTTACGGCGGCTGGCGTGACCCTCGTGACGGCCGTCCGAGCCGAACCACAACCGGACACCACGAGCAAGATAAGCACGGCAATGAGGGAGTAGGAGAGCTTCATCCTTCGGCCCTCCGATCCCAACGCCTGCGCTCAGCGAGTCCGACCCGTTCGATCTCGGCCGGCGTGGCGCTCATGCGCTCGAAGACGCCCTCAATGCGACGGCGGTCCTCTTGGGTCCTGCGCTCCTCCATCGTGCGGGACTCTACTACTGCGTCGGGTGGGGCTGTAGTCTGGGCTTGCATGGGAGTCGTACCTCCTGTGCCATGCCCCCGGACGTTGATCCGTCGCGGGGGCGCTTGATGTCCTCAGAGCAATAGCACTTGACCGCAGCCCTGTCAAGCACCCTGGACAAACGTACTAAGGAGGCTCCTCATGGGAGCACTAATCGATGTGCTGGTCTTCGTCGTCTTCGTCGTCGTGCTGGTCTGGGTAATCAAGCAGTTTGTCTAACGCAAGGAGGGCAAGGATGGCCGATGAGACAATAACGTCCACGTCTCACCCGAAGAACGGTAACGACCCGTCCAGGAACGTCCTCGATCTCGTCGAGGCTGGGAATCAACGCCAGGACGACCTTCGCGTCTCAGAGGGCCTTCATGTCCGCGAGATAATCAACCTACGCGCCGAGGAGCAGTCGAGCGAGACCGCGGCGATGCAATACGTCGAGCGGCTTCGGGCCGACCATGCGACGGAGCTACGCATAGCCGAGGCCGAGCGCATCAACGCGATTCGTGCGGTGGACGTGCAGGCGGTTCAGCAGGCCGCCCAAGTGCAGGACACCCGAGCGACGGCGCTTGCCGCGCAGGTGGCAGCGTCAGCGGAGGCGATGCGTTCACAGGTCGCCGCTACCACCTCAGCCGCCGCAACAGCGCTCGCTACGGCGCTTGCCCCGATCACGACCAGCATCGAGCAGCTTCGCCAGGCGATGTACGAGGCGCAGGGGCAGAAGACCCAGGTGGTCGAGACGCGGGCCAAGGGCGCGAGCATGGGTATGTGGTGGGGCGTCGTGCTCGCTGGCGGGATGGCGTTCCTGACGGTGCTCGTGGTCATCCTCATGGCTATCTCGGTTGCGGCGGTGGCTACTCACGGGTTCACGAAATGATCCACTTCCTCGCTTGGCTGCAACCGCGCAGCTCATCGACGAGTCTCAACCAAATGTCCCGGCAGGGATGCGGCTCATCCTCCCCGTCCGTTCCTGTCGGGGCAACTAACTAGGGAGGCATCATGAACCTCACTCAACTCCGCGCCTCACTCGCACTCTGGCGCTCCCGGCTCCTTTACCGCTCCGCTCGCTGGAAGTTCTGGCAGGCGGCTCACAACAAGGCCGGCGTAGCCAAGTGGGAGAAGCTGCGCCTAGAAGCCATCGACCGGATCAACCTCCGCAAGAAGCAGATCGAAGAACTCCTACAGCCCAAGACGCTCACGATGTACGACAGCGTCGACGTGAGCACCGTGCCCGCGAACCCCCAGGCGGTCGCTGGTTACGTGGACGGCAAATACCAGACCTTCAACGGTCTGGTGAAGGCATTCCCGCACGCTCATCACCTTTCGATCGCAGTCTTCGCATCCGGCGATGGCGACTGCCTCGACGTAGAGACCGGCGACGCAAGCCCATCCGAGGCCCCGGCTTGGGTTCGCCGCCAGAAAGCGAGAGGCGTCAAACGCCCATGCCTGTACGCCAACCTCTCGACGATGCCAGCTGTGAAAGAGGCGCTGTTGAACGGGCGCATCGGACGCCATGAAGTCCGGCTCTGGGTAGCCCACTGGACGAAACAGCCGCATATCCCACCGGGCTTCGACGCGTGCCAATACGACGATGCCGCGCTAGGCCGAAATCTCGACGCCAGCCTCTGTGTCGGGAGCTTCTTCCGGTAAAATCTCGACATGGGTTACTTCGACTGTTGGGAATGGGAAGCAGGTTGTACGGCTGCAGGATACGGCATGATCACGACCAAGCAGCAGCATCGTTATGTCCATCGCTTGGCCTATGAAGAACTGGTGGGGCCAATCCCCGCTGGTCACCTGATCCACCACACCTGCTGCAACCGGGCTTGCTACAACCCGGCGCATCTAGCACTCTGCACCAATGCGACGCATCCCGACAATAGGCCGGGAAAAGAACGGGCTAAGACGCATTGTGTCAACGGCCATGTCTTCGATGACGAGAACACCTATGTTCAGCGCAATGGTCATCGCAAGTGCCGACGCTGTAATCGCGAATACATGCGCCGTCGGCAACTAGCTGCAGCCTAATCGTCCCGCCCTGTCGGGAGCTTCTTCAACTAGCAGGGAGGTGCCATGCACAACGGCACCGACAGGCACGCCGAACACCAGGACCGCGTCTCCACCGAGCGTCTGATCGCTCAGCGCAACCAAGCGCGTCTAGAACGCGACGACCTGCACCTCATTCTCAAGGAGCTGGTCCGGCTGAAGCTCGCCCCCAACTCAGCGCATTACAAGGCGGTAAGGATCGCCGCATGGCAGGCCGCTCGTAACGCAATCAACCCACAGGAGGAACCATGCTCGCCACCCTCACCGCCTCACCCGCCTCACATCTAGCCCTGCCCGTCGCCCAGATATGGGTGATCGTCGTGGCGCTCTTTACGCCCCTGCTCGGCTATGTCGTCAACACCAAGTTCTGGAAGGCAGCTCCTGAACCCGTGAAGGCTCTTGTGCAGATCGTGGTGGCCGCAGTTGCCGCTGGGATCACCACGGCAATCTCGACCAACGTGTTCGGGATCAATGCGGCGACCCTCCAACTCGTCATCACCGGCATCGTGACCGCTCTCGGAGCACACGCTTGGCTGTGGCGTCCATCCGGAGTCAGCGCTCATCTAACGAAGTAGAACGGATGGCACTGACTCCAGGGCGGAAACGCGAGCGGAACCGCGTTCGGATGCGGGAATACCGCGCTGCACATCCCGAGAAGACGCGGGAGGTTGCGCGTCGTTACCGCGAAAGGTATCCGGAGAGGGTTCGCGCTGGGCTGCAGGCATGGGCAGCGAAGAACGCCGAGAAGAAGGCGGCCTACATGCGCCAATGGGCCGCCGAGAATGCCGAGGCACAGCGCGAGTATCAGCGTCGCTACTACGACGAGCACAAGGACCACAAGAAGCGGCTCATCAAGGAGGCCCGTCAGCGGCGTCGGCGCGCTGATCTAACGCGGTCCGCTTGGGAGACCCGTGCGCGCAAGTTGAAAGACCCTGACGCAATCGAGTTCGCGCGCGTGCTCCTCCACGACCCATGCGCCTACTGCGGACAGCCCGCGGCTCACATCGATCACATCGAACCGCAGTCCAAGGGCGGCGCGAACCACTGGGACAACCTCACCGCTGCCTGTGGGCACTGCAACCCCCGCAAGCACACACGGTCGCTGCTCACCTTCCTGCTAACCCGCAAGCCAATGGAGGCAATCTAATGACTCTCGGAGAAATCATCGCGCCCTCAGGTGTCCAAGCGCACCTCACAAAATGACTCGCGCTCTCGGCTGCATCATCCCGAAGGACAAATCCCACGTCACCGCCAAACCGCTACGGGGGCTTGACAAACCGCCGGTGGATGTGCCGGCGGTCGTTGGCGTGAACTGGTACGACAGCTTCGACAACCCCAAAGAAATGGCCTCCACGGCGGAAGGCATCTCCTACCACCTGCCGGATGTGGAAAAAGGCGAAAGCCTTGGCTCGGTCCGCGGTGGTCACTGCTTCTGCTTGGAGCCGATGGGAGCGGTCAAGGTCAATCGTGAGTCGCTGCGCGTCTTCTACAACCAAGGCGAAGAAGGCGCCTGCGTCGGTTTCGGCCACGCTCGAGCGCAGAGCATCATGCGTGGCTACAAGCTGTTCGACGCCTTCTGGCTCTACGACGAAGCGCGCAGACTGGAAGGCAACACGGGCGAAGGCTCGACGTGCCGCTCCGCCGTGCAGGTGCTCGAGACGCTCGGCCTGCGTGAACAGAACGGCAACGAAGTCTGCCTGCGCGATACGGGAGACGGGCCGGTTAATCCGAAGCTGGGGATCAAGACGGCTCGCTGGGCTACCACGGCCGATGAAGTCATGGCAGCTCTGGCACGTCCGAATGCCCAGGCCGTCCCGTTCACGAACAACTGGGGCGACGGCTACCCGCTGACCTGCTGGCTGCCCGTCGCCACCCTTCAACGCCTCCTGGATGAGTCGGGGGAATGCGATGTGGAGACGGAGCTATGACCGAACACGAAGTGGTCACGGGCATGGTGCCCGTCAAGGCCTGGAGTCGGATTCCGGGCCTCTCATTGCAGAAGTTCAGCCTCAACGACCTAGCCCAGTTCACTCGGGAGAAGTCCTTTGACCCAAAGGACTCCGAAGACTTCCGCGTGCTCTACGTCGGCAGGGATGACGTGCACGATGCCCTCGCCTACGTCCTGAGTCGTTGCACGCGCAACCTCAAGATGAACATGTTCGGCTACGACGACGATGGCCTGAACGGGATCATCGCCGGCCTAGTTGACAACGACCATGTCTTCGTCCAAGGCACGTTGGACAAGTCCCAGTCGGGTGGGATTCACGAGAAGAAGATCCTCGAAGGTTGGGACTCGGCAACCCGAGCCTCATTCGCCATCGGCGAGTCAGCCACCCATCAGATCAGCCACACGAAGGGCGGAGTGATCGACGGCGTGCTCGCGTGGGAGGGCTCGACCAACTGGTCGGGCTCAGGCGAGGGGACCATCATCGCAGCAGATGGCTCAGACACTGGGCGTAAGGCCCAGAACAACACCTGCGCCTTCTACGTCAACCCGATCGAGATCATCAAGTTCTCCAACGAGCTCGACGAGGAGCACGCGACCGTTCTTCAGCAGCAGTTGGCAGCAGCCGCGTAGCCATGCTCGCCGCTCTTGCGGTCGTAGCACTGGTCAACCGAGAACGAGCGAGACACGACGAGCGCCCGCTGCTCATCTCAACAGCCCTCCAACGCGAAGCCCAGTCCCACCACGGTACCCAGCACACCCGCATACGAGCATGTAGAGGACCGAGGGGCCAGAACCTCGCGTGGGGATACGAGACGCCTCGAAATGTCGTAGAGGCATGGATGGCCTCTCCGGAGCATCGAGCGAACGTGCTCGATCCGGCGTACGTCTCGACAGGGGTCGGGGTCAGGACCGCGGGTGCGGCGACGGTTTACGTCGAGGACTTCTGCGGAAAGGGCGATCTTCCGTCTTGAGCACCTGCTTGGCTGCCGCATCCCGCTACGGCGGATGACGCCGACTCGGGCGTAACCGGGCCGCCCCGTGGGCGAGCCGACCATAGACAGGGTAGACTCCGAAGCACAAAGCGCCCCCGCGCTGATTGCACAGCCGGGGGCATGGCCACACCTACGACGGAGGTGCGACGTGCCGAAGGGTATTCCCCATCCCGAGCCATGCATGGTCGATGGTTGCAATGAGGCTCATTATTGCCGCGGCTACTGCGTCAAGCACCACGCGCGCTGGAAGCGTCATGGCGATCCCGATGTTGTGCTCCGGGAGCGAGGGCAATTCTGGGACCGCATCGACAAGGAGGTCGCGGCACCGTGCTGGCTCTGGACCGGCTCGCAGGACGGCAAAGGTTACGGCAAGACCGGCCGCGGTCGAGTGCATCGCGTCGTGTATGAGGCGCTCACCGGGTCTATCCCAGCCGACCTTCAACTCGACCATCTCTGCCGAGTCCGCAACTGCGTCAACCCCGCGCATTTAGAACCCGTCACGCCTCGCGAGAACGTACGGCGTGGACAACGCTGGCCTCAGACTTCCGCCTGACTTTGGGCGAAGGCCCCCGCTACTCAAGGGGGGCGTAAGGGGCACGCCTGCTGGGTCTGCCCAAAGCGCAGAAAGGAAACCATTGACCGATCTACGTTGCCCTTGTGATAACGCTCGCGCTCATTGCGCCGGCGCATACGAACTCCAAGCCCATTCCAAGGAACTCCAAACATTTGGATCAGCACCACGCCTGCCGAACGGAGTTCTGCAAGCACCACGTAGGCATCGAGTGGGCCCGACGCCATAGACCGAAGTTCCGCATGACCGCATTCGAGGTCTGCGACGCCAACATGGAGAGCGGAGCGCCTGAAGACCCGTACAACCCGAGCCACATCAACTGGCGGATGGAAAGCGGGGGCTACGAAGGCGCGTTCTCGTGGCTGCCCTCAACGTGGGAACGTCAGCGCTTCCCCGGCTATCCATCGAGAGCCGTCGACGCCTCACCCGAACGGCAGACCCTCGTGTTCCGCCGCTACAAAAACGTCGGCGAATGGCCCACGATGGCGAAATGCTGACCCAGACTTGGGCGTGCCCTCTCGCCCAATACAACGGCCAACCGCTGAAAAGCGCGGCCGATAGCAGACAACGATGCGCCGTCCTCTTCCTCGTGGGGGGCGGCGCATTTTGTCGTTCTTAGTCTACGGTCCGACCGTGATTTAGGCGCTCATGGTCTTTCCTCTCTTAGGGCGGAACACGGGGAGGTGATGGCAATGCCGTCGCCTCCTAGCTAGATGAATCTCCGGGACCAGCATACACCCACTTGACGAGAGCGCTACGCTCCGCAAACGTAGTCAAACATAAGGTGCCCCGGCAGCGCGCTAGAACGCCCCGGGGCCGTCATCGAGAAGACAGTCTCGACGCCGGGCCAGCATACCGAGGCTGTCCTCTCTCGGAAAATGGGGTATCTACTTAGCTGGCCCGATCTGTGGTACAATCCAGCTACAGAACGAAAAGCGCCCCGGCGACGTGCAACCGCCCCGGGGCCTGACACCAGGAGGAACCCCTGATGCAAGCCAAGCTTAGCCGGTACAAAGCCTTCCCGATGCCTGGAAACGGCTATCGCGTGTGGGACACGAAGCACCAGAGGAACGTGGCGCTGTTCCCGCTCGGCCGCTTTACAGCCGACGAGGCGCGCGATGAGGCCGAGGAATGGGCGGCCCAGCGCAACGCGGGCAACGACATCGCCGCCCCGGAGGCTGATTCGCATGCCTAGGGGTGGGCAGTATGAGTTGGTGTTGCCCTTTGGCGATCTACCCGTAGGCACGATCCTCTCTCCGACCGGCAAGGACGCGTTTGACTTCCTGGCCGGAGGTTCCACGGTCGCTATTGAGGTTGAGATCGACGGACGGCGACAGTGGCTCCACGCGCGGGCCGATGGGCCGCTGCGCGTCCGAAAGGTCGAGGAGCAGCCCGCATGACGCCCGCTGCGAGCGCGGACTACCCGCGCACCTTCAAGGACTTCATCGAGCGGTTCGACACGGAGGAGGCGTGCCTCGCCTACGTCGAGCAGGGTGATGGATCAGAGGCCGGTGGGGGAGGTGCTCAAGAACTTTCCTCGAGAGCCCTTGACAAGCCCGAGACGATCGGCTAGCGTGGCGATATCAATGGATGCGCAAGCGAGCAAAGATCAATCGGCGATTCTAGTCCGGCTACCACGCCAAACGCACGACGCGTTGAAAGCACTGGCGGACCAGGAACAGCGCACGATGGCGGGCCAACTCCGCTATCTCATCGAGCAGGCCACGGGTCTTCGAGAGGCCGCGGCATGAACTCTTTTTTTGAGCCTCCGGTTTACATAACATGCAGTCCCGAGCGAAGCGGTCTGCCCCAGCGGTTCATCAATAAGTGCGAGATCGGGGCTGTCCCAGAGCATCGGCCGGACCTTGGACCGTGCTGGCTTTGGACAAGCTCAGTCTATCTGAAATACGGCCGATTCTGGTTCCAAGGTCGGAACGTCCTCGCCTACAAACTGGCCTATGAGCTGACCGTTGGCTCCGTGCCTGACGGGCTGGTGCTCGACCATCTCTGTCGCAACGAGCCATGCGTCAATCCGGGCCACTTGGAGCCCGTGACGCAGCGCGTGAACCTGCTGCGTGGGCTGGGCACATCCGCAGCCAAGAGGCTCATCGCATGACTCTCGCCAAGTCGCTCCCCGCGGTGCTCGCCTTCGCCCTCCTGTCATTCTCCGCCACGGCGAGCGCGCATTCCCGTCGGCACCACGGCAAGCACCACGTAGCAGCTCATCGCGTCCGGCATCATCCGCCGCGCAGCGCGGGCATCAACGATCTTCCGACGGGAAGCCCAGGTAAGGGAGCCAGTGGGACGCCACAAGCGCAAACGGCTCCCTTACCGCAACCCGAGCCCGAAGGCCCGGCCATGGTATTCGAGGAACACGTTACAACTCCCGCCGAACTAGAGGAACTGTATCGAGACGTAGAAGCGTCTGAAGCAGGCGGCGAACCGCCTACGCCCGCGGAAGAAGAACAGAGCGTGGAACCGGAACCATGACCCCGACCGCCTTCACCGTCGTCGCAACCGTCGCCGCCTTCGGCCTGCTTGCGCTCTGCGCCCTGTTTGTGATCGCTCTGGCCCGCGTAGCCCGCGATGGCGACGAGATGGCCCGCGAACACGCAGCGGGCAAGAGGGCGGAGAAGCTCGTCGAGCTCGAGGACCTATACGCAAGCCCTCCCTACGAGCACGGGTCGGTTCGATGAGCTGGCTCATCCCCGAGTGGATTTCCCCGCTCACCGTTCGCCGCTACCAAGAGGTAGACGCGAGAGCACAAGAGCGGGAGGTTGCCGCTCAGCTACGACCCCGCTCAGGACAAGTGGAGACCGGCTCAGTCCTCGAGGGAGTAGATGACCTCTTGGCAGCTGCGGAGCGTTTCGACCGCGCACTAGGCGAGGGAAGACGATGAAGTACCGCACCATAGTTGCTGATCCTCCGTGGCAAGTGCATCAGCCGCCACCGTGGAACTACGGAAATCCGGGTGGCAACCGCAACCGCCCGGTCCCATATCCGACAATGAGCCTGCCCCGGATACGCGCGCTGCCCGTCGAGGCTATGGCCGACGAGGACGCTCACCTTTACATCTGGACGATCAACCGCTACGTCGAGAGAACCTACGATTTGGCTCGGGCGTGGGGCTTCAAGCCCTCGACGCTGCTTACGTGGTGCAAGCCCCGCAAGGGCCTCGGTGTTGGTGGCGCATACGCCCTCAACACGGAGCACATTCTGTTTGCACGGCGAGGGTGTGATTGTGTCCAGCGACGCGAGGGCGCGACCTGGTTTCAGTGGCCGCGAGGCGAGCACAGTGATAAGCCTGACGGCTTCCTCGACGTAGTAGAGCAGGTCAGCCCAGGCCCCTACCTAGAGCTTTTTGCCCGCAGAGCAAGGTTCGGCTGGGACTACGCGGGTGATGGCTCACTCGGGACCGTCGAGCTTGCGGGACTACGCAACCCCGGAGAGGCCGCGTGATGACACATCCTGAACACCCGCCCCGACGGGTCGTGGAATTACTCCTAGAGACAACGGAGGAATTGCGAGCTGTACAAGAGGGCTTCGACGGTCTGGGTGTACGGCTCAACGACGCCGAAGCTGATCGTGAGGCAGCCGAGCTAGCTGCCGTCAAGTGGAAGCAGGCTTTTGAGGATCGGCTGATTTCAAGTGCAACGGGCCAAACTGAGGCGGGCAGACAGATTGCAGACATTGTCGCCCGAGCCGAGAGGGCCGAGCAGCTTGCGGAGCGGCGCCTTGCTGAGTACAAGCGCATAGATGTGGACCTCACGAAGCAGATCAATCGAGCCCTAACTGCCGAGGCTCGACTAGAGCAGCTTGGGGAGGTGATGGCGAATCTGGACCGTGATCGCTCGGAGTCCACAGACGCTCAGCAGGATGGCGAACACCGAGTAGCCGAGTTAACCGCAGCTAACGAGTCTCTTAGCTTCCACCAAGGGCGCATGCTGTGCGCCTGTGGACATAGCTGTGACGATCACGCCCCGGCCAGCACGGAGGAGATCGAACAAGGTGAATGCACGGTTTGCAAGTGCCAGGATTTTGAGGACCCCGAGCCATACAGTCTAGCCGCCGAGGAGGGCCACGGTGGAACTCGTGAATGATGATCTAGAGGGGGCGTTCGACACCTTCATTGAGGGCTACCGTGTGGAGGAACCGTCACCCAAAGACGCCTTCGCGGCAGGCTTCCTTGCCGCTCAGGCTTCATCGAAGCCCGAGAAGGGCAGGAGGCGGTGGAGACTGGAAACAGCACCATACGCCTACACTGACGACACCCACTGGGTGGGGCCTCCAATCGCCGAAGGCGAGTCCGTCGAGGTTGTCGAGGTATCAGCGATGACTAACCTCGGCATGGGCGTACAGATGCCAGAGGCCGTGGCATGAATCCCCGCGAGGAATCCGAACGCCTCTTGGACCTCCAAGCCTTCGACGAACTGATCGAAGACGACCGCGAACGCGATGAACGCGACTGCGAGAAGTCATCCCAGCTCGACCGCAAAATCGAGGCGATCGAGTGGAGCAAGCCATGAGCGACACACCTACGCAAAGCCAAGGAGTGCTCAGCACCATGAAGGATCTGCGGGAAGCCTTGGACCGGATTCAGTATGAGGTGGCGGAACAGCTAAGCAAGGGTGCGGTTGACCCCGATCTTCTGAACGCCGAGCAAAGCGCACGGGATGCACTCAGGTACCTCGCGCATGTGGGGCGACCCTGATGCCTGACTTCACGATCCGAGAGGTCCTGGGCGAGGAACGCTTCACGATCGAGGGTAAGGGCGAGTTCGTTGCCTACAACGTCACGTTCGACGGCGAGCAGGGTTCAGGCACGGCCCAGCACAAACGCAAGGCGTCCAGCCCCGCCCCGACCGTCGGAGAGGTCATAGACGGAGAACTCGTCCAGCGCAACGGCAAGACCGAACTCAAGCGCGTCTGGAAGGACAAGCCGCCAACCGGAGGCGGCCGCAGTCCACAGGACACCAAGCAGATCGTCCGCCGACACAGCCAGCACATGGCGATGCTGCACGTCGCCTCGATGGAACGCCGAGGCAATCTCCCTGAGAATTGGAACCTGGACGCGCTGAAGAAAGTCATCCAGTGGTATCAGGACGACGCCGAAGGTGTGGCATGAGGATTCGCCGCTCCCTCGAAGCCGAACCCCTCCGCGAAGAGCGCGAGGAGATGGAGATGGACGCCCGCGAGGCGCAGCGGGAACACGAAGAGCGGGCGGAGGAAGGGCCGTACAGCGACCGCGAAGCCGCAGAAGCCGAGCGCCTGCACGACCAGCACCCAGGCAGATGGGGAGACCACGCATCACCGGCCCGTATGAGGCGTGACATCGAACGGGACCGCGAGGAGGAGCGCTACCGATGAGCCAGTTTGCGCGTGAACACCCCGAGGACTACGAGGAGCGCTTCGACGCCATGGTGGAGGGTGCCGATCTAGCACGGAAGGCGGCCAAGGAGAACCTCGTGCCCTGGACCGAACGCGTCCCTCCGATCCCCTTTGAGCCTTGGTGGGAAGACCTCAAAGAGGTGGGCCGCCTCTACCGCTGGCTGGTGCAGTTCGATCGCACTCCCGAGGACGTAGGCGACTTCATCGAGAACGCACAGACGTGGCAAGAGGACTACGCGCGGATGCTCCGGTGGACGGACCAATGACCACGGCAACCCTCTCCGACCCCGCCTCGGTTCAGATCCGCCTAGAAGAGATCGATGGCGAACTGGCGATCCTCCAGAACGACCTCGAGGACGCCGCGCTGACGTGGTTCAAAGCCAAGAAGAACCGCGAGCAAGCCCACGCCGCCGCCTTTATCGCGGCAGAGGGTCCTGTCGCCGAACGCACCGCCAAGGCTGATCTGGCTATGGCCGGCCTCGGAATAGCTGAGGAGGCTTGCTACGAGGCTCTGAAGGCCAAGTCTCGGGTGCTAGAGGCTCGGGCTTCAATTGGGATGTCGATCCTGAGATCGCAGGGGCGCTCGTGACCCTCAAACGCACGCCCTTGAAACGCCACAAGCCCTTGAAAGCCAAGCCCCGCTCAAAGGGCAACCGAGGCGAGCTCGCCGTCCGCGAAATCCTCCGCGACCGTGGCTACACCTCAACCCGCCGCAACTTCCAATCAGGCGGCCAGGGCGGGGGAGACCTCATCGAAGGCATCCCCGGCGTCCACCTCGAGGTCAAGCACCAGGAGCGGCTGGCGATCTGGGACTACATAGAACAGGCGAAGGCTGACGCGCGCCCCACCGACATCCCAGCCGTCGTCTTCCGCTCCAACCGCCGCGACTGGCATGTGGCGATTCCGTTTGAGGACTTCCTTAGGCTGGTCGAGGAGGCGCGGGCGTGACCTGGCTGCAGCTACAGCAGGAGACACGCGAGAGCCCCTGCATCGCCGTTGGGCACAAGTGGATCGCAACCGCCTGGGAGGCAAAGGACCGCCATGGCATCGAAAGCCCCGATGACGTGCTGGCTTGGGAATGCCTGCGGTGCGGAGCGGAGGCGACGAAACTATGAGCCGCAAATGGCTCCTCCTACGGCTACTCAAAGACGCCGGCTCGGTCGGAGCCACGACGGCCGATCTCCTCGCCGCAGGGGTGGGCTCACGCTACGGAGCGAGGCTTCTGGAACTTCGAGACCATGGCTACGTCATCGAGTCCCGCCGAGAGCGCCAGTCGTCCTTCCGTTACATCCTTACCGACGAGCCCGGCGTTGAAGCACCCGCAGGCAGGCAACTCACCCCCCGTCCGGGTGAGTCAGAAGCCCTCCAGCCCTCCTGCGGGTGCTTGAGCGCCGAGCTGACGTTGTTCGAGCAGCAGATCGAGAAAGCTAAGCCGACTCCGCACTGGAAGGCCGCATGATGACGACGAGTCCGGTGGCCGCGATGACGATGAAGGGGAGCGCCTACGACCCGCATACGCCTCGCGCTCGCAAGCGTCGCAGCGAAGGGCGGTGCGGCTACTGCGGGCATCCCGCGCACTGGGTGCTGAATGGCTGCGAGGTGTGTGGTCCCGAACGCTGCCCAGTGATCTTCGAAGTCACCGACTCGAGCGTCATCGAGAAGATCGCCACCACGTTTCCAGACCAAGAGGCGGCATGAGCCAGCCCAAGATACTGCGCTACAAAGGGGGGCCAATCAAGGTCACCTACGCCGATGGCACGACCATCGTCCGCAAGCCCGCCGAGTTCGCAGCGCCG
>CALAQT010000502.1 GCA_937888775.1 uncultured Actinomycetes bacterium
ACCGGCTCCCGAAGACACGGACCGAGGTCGACACTTCTAACTCAGGACACCACCAGGGGTCCAGACAATATGTGGGTCAGACCCCGGTCCGGTCTTCGACCCTAACGCGAACCGTCGCCCGCGCCGGGCAACCCCATTTCAACACCGGGACACTATGGAGGCCGGTCGCTGTCGCGTCGAAGGTAGGTCGGCACCCCGCGCGCATGGCGTGCGGTGAGTGAGACGCGCCGAGGATGACGCCTCGGCGGTCGACCACAACATCCATACGGGAGGTACCGACCATGGCGAAGGTTCGCAGTTGGGCTGGCCTTGACGTGCACGCGCGTAGCGTGCTGGCGGCGAGCATGGACAGTGAGACGGGCGAGTTGCGGGTGCGCAGGCTGTCGGGTGAGACGAGCGAGGTGGTGGAGTTTTGCTGTTCGCTGCCGGGACCGACGCGGGTGGCGTATGAGGCTGGCCCGACCGGGTACGGCCTGGCGCGGGCGCTGCTGGCGGTCGGCGTCGACTGTGTGGTGGCGGCGCCGGGAAAGATCGAGCGTCCCGCGCAGGATCGCGTGAAGACCGATCAGCGAGACGCTGAGCGGGTGCTGCGGCTGTTGATGATCGATGGCCTGCACGCGGTCAGGGTTCCCAGCAGCGAGGAGGAGGCGCTGCGGGATCTGGTGCGTGCGCGTGAGGCGCTGCGCGGGGATCTGATGCGCGCGCGCCAGCGGATGGGCAAGCTGCTGTTGCGCCACGACGTCCGCTATGAGCAGAACGCGAGCACCTGGACGGCTTCTCACCGCGCGTGGCTGAGGAAGGTCGACCTTGGTCAGCGGGGCGCGCAGGCGACGCTGTTTGACTACTTGGGCGCGGTCGACGCGCTGGTAATCCGCCGTGACGCGCTGGAGGCGACGATCTCAGAGCTCGTGATCGACTCGCCGTGGGCGCAAACGACCGCGCGGCTGCGGTGCCTGCGCGGGATCGACACGCTGTCGGCGGTCGGGTTGTGCGCCGCCGAGGTGGGCAACTTCGAGCGCTTCCAGCGGCCCGGGCCGCTGATGAGTTACCTCGGGCTGGTCCCGTCAGAGGACACCAGCGGCGAGAAACGCCGGCAAGGTCAGATCACCAAGTCCGGCAGCCAGCACGCCCGGCGGCTGCTGGTCGAGGCCGCCTGGCACTACCGCAAAGTGCCGCGGCTGGGTACCACGCTTGAGCGCCGCCAAGCAGCCCAGCCCGCCCAGGTGATCGCGATCGCCTGGAAGGCGCAGCAGCGACTGCACCGCACCTGGCGCCGGCTCGACACCGAACGCGGCAAGCGCAAGACGATCGTCGCGGTCGCCGTCGCGCGCCAGCTCGTCGGGTTCGTCTGGGCGATCGCCACCACCGACTAACCCCGCCCACCGCACCCGTCGGTCAAGGAGGCGGCGGGAGCGATCCGGCCACCACGCGCGAGAGCATCCGCGATCTAACTATGAGCAGCCCCTGCGGCCACGCTCGATCTTTAGACAGCCGGGCTCTCACGACGAAACACGGTCTTGCGGTAGCCAACCCGCGCATAAGAGTCTGACCACGCGTCGCGCACCCGCCGGACCCGCCGCCCCCTTGACCGACACGATGCCCGCCTCAGCCGCGGGCATCCGGTGCTTAACCCTTGACAAACCGGCCTCCATAAGAGTTAGCCAGGACTCGCGCGCCTGCAAGCACAACAGGAGCAGCGTGGACGTCATCCACGAGACTGTCGGTCCTGGTGCGAAGCACTCACGCGGTCGGGACCTTGAGGACCTGCTTTTCATTGGCGACGCGCCTCGGCCGTGATCGCACGAAAGACCCCCTATGCGCGGAAAGAGCGCACGTCCCGGGCGGCGGGCACGCGGCCATGGCCGCGCTGGGTGATCGAGCCTCGCGTTAGCCGAAGCCCAGGTTGCTGCAAGCACGAAGCGGCATTCGGCGCGGCGGACACGCTTGCGCCGGCGAAGCGAAGCGGTCACGACTTCGACGTCGCCGGCCCGGTTGCACGCTGCCGCTGCCGGACAGACCCGGACGTGAAGTCGTCGGGGTCCGGCGTGGCTGCTCTGCTCCCTCCGCGGTCGGCTGGGTTTCGCCTGCCAGGACGCGGCTAGGGTCTGACCCGGGAGTCGGCTTCACGATACGGGCTTGGCGAGATGACCGAGGGTCGTGTGGTCGCATACAGTCCCGCTGACGAACCAAATCGGCCAGGAGAGGAGGGCGCAGCATGTATGTACGGATCGCGCGGTTCGAAGGCGGCGACCGCAACTGGGACGACTTCGCCGCAGACGTTCGCGAGACGATTCGCAGCGGCGGACAGGGCACGCCGTTCGAGAGAGCGGGCGATGCGGCCAAGAGGATGATGCTGCTCGTCGATCGCGAGAGCGACCGGGGCGCGAACCTGATCCTCTGTGAGACAGAAGACGACCTGCGGCGGGGCGACGCTGCACTGAACGAGATGACGCCCGCGGCCGGACGCGGCGCCCGAACCTCGGTGGAGATGTACGAGGTTCTGCTGGATGCGGAGCCCGGCAAGTAGCTGGGCCATCGGCCAGCACCACGCTACGTCCGGCATGGACCGGATACGTGCGCACCAAGGAGCCCGCACACTCGGAATCGCTCCTAGCATGCTCCGGCGGCCGTCACGACAGGCGACTCTTTTCGCCCCGAGCCGGTCGTTGCTCCCCGCGAGGGCTTCGGCGACGTTCCGGTCGTCCCGCCCTGGATCCGAGTGGGGATTGCACCGGTCGATCTCGTCGCCGATCCCAGGCGCCGTCGGGCCAGTCCCTGAGTTTGGGGCGAATACCGAGACCGGGCTCCCGGGGCGCTCAGAGACCTGCTCTACCGCCGGCGCGGGATGCCGCTCGAGCGGGGTGCCCGGGCTACGATGAGCGCCCGCTCAGCCGATCAGTGGCAGCGCGCGCGCCTCGTCGAGCTCGCGCAGCACGTCCTGCATCCGCCCCGTGACGAGCTCGTAGCCCTTGTCGGGATCGCCGCAGGCGCCGCCGAGTTCCTCGCGCAGGTCGATCGGCGGGAGCACCTCGATCGAGATCTTCGCCGGCAGCGGAAGGCGTCCCGGCAGGTCGAGCACCGTGACGCCCCACGGCGGCGCGATCTGGACCGGCGCGACGTCGATCCGCAGCAGCCGGTGGAGGTGCAGTAGTCGCGCGATGTGCTCGCCCTGGCCGAGGAACAGCGCCGTCTCCTGGCCGCCGATCGAAACGACCGGGACGATTCGCACGCCGTGCTTCAACGCGAGCCGCACGAAGCCGGTCCGGTGGGCGAAGTCGATCTCGGCGGAGTGCCAACTGGCCCGGTAGGTCTCGTGGTCGCCGCCGGGATAGACGAGCAGCGCGGCGCCGCGCGCGAGCGCGCGCCGCATGTTCTCCGGCGAGGCCGGCACCGTCCCGTACGGCGTGAGCATGGCCCGGATGCCAGGCACCTTGAACACGAGGTCGTGCGCGAGCTGGAAGAACTCGCGCTCGGGGCCGAAGTGGTCGTAGAACGCCTGCGAGAAGATGAACGTGTCGGCGATGAGCGTGCCGCCCGAGTGGTTGCCGACGAGCAGCACCGGCCCGGCCGGGGGGATGTTCTCCAGCCCGCGCACATCGGCGCGGAACCAGACGTCGGCCATGACGCGCAGCGCGGGAAGCGTGCGCGCGATGTACTCGGGGTCACGCAGCTCGAAAGGGTCGGCGGCCGGCGGCCTGCGCGCGAGATGGCGCGGGTCGGCGGCGTGAGCGACGTCGGCCGATATCGCGCTGAGCATCCGCGCGTCCGCGGAGACCGCGCCGAGCATCCGGCGCATCCCGCCGCCACGGCGGTCGCCCACGACCACCGGAAGCACGCGACGCTGCGCGGGCCGGTCGGTGGTCTGTGGCATGGAACGCCTCCTTGGTCGCCGCCGACTTTACGGCCGGGGTCGGCGCTGCGCATCGGCACGGAGTACTGAGTGCGCCTTAGTATGTGGCGACCGCGCTCGCCAGCTAGCGCGACACGCGCCCCTAAATACGCGCGGGCACCATAGGGCGGGCTGGCGCGCGCCGTGCTGGGGCAATCGCTATCCAGGCAAGGCGGAAGTGGCTCGCCCGACGGTCGAGCCGGATGGCCCAACGCGGACCATCCGGTGACGCCGCGGTGCACGATCGCTTTGGGCTCCCGCCGGCGCGCGGACGCGTGATCGCTTCGGCGACGTAGGAGGCGTCCGGATCGGGCTCTGCGACGCCGGTGCCGGTGCCGGACGAGTGCAATCGCCCAATCTCGAGCGTGCCGCTGCCTCGGTCCGCACGATCGCTTTTCCCCTCCCGCCGGCGCGCGGCGGGCGATCGCCTTGGCGACGCTGGAGGCGTGCGCCGCCGCCGCCGCCCCGCAACTGCTTCGCCACGTTTGCGATCGCGTGCTCGCCGTCAATCCGGTCGCAGCTCGCCGTGCGAAGCGGTCGTCACGCCGGGGTGACTGCAATAGGCGTCGAGGGGAAGCGCGTCCGTTCGCCCGCGCCCTTCACCATCGCCAGCGAGCAAGCTGGGGGATGGCCGTGACCCATCGTGTCCGGTTGGGGAAGCGCTCGTCGCCTGGATCGGCGTCGGCATCGTGGCTCCTCTGCACCAGAAGCAGCGACCCGGTCGACGGCGCGCGCATGACCGCTCTTGCCGCGGAGCGGCAGCCAGCCGCCGGCATCGGCGGGCAGCTCCGTTTCGTCCAGACCAGTAGTCCGCTCGGAGGCCGCGGCCACTTCTGCTTTCCGCCTTCATGTGTATCCGGCCTCTGGGAGATGTGGATGGACGGCGCCCAGGCGCGGGCCGTGCGGGCGGCTCAACGGAAGTAGCTGCGCGGCCTCGCCGCACGCGTCTTTCCATCCAGCCGCGCGTCTGATTGGCGCGAGTTGCGCTTCCGCGTGCGACGAGCACCCCAGCGTGCCGCTGGTCGCGCGGAGCGGCCTCGAGCTGGACCTTCATCGCCTCAGCGAGCGCGAGCGCGGCCGACAGCGGCCTGACCATGACGGTGAACTCGTCGATCAAGCCGTTCTCGTCGGTGTGCAGGAAATCGCATCCTTGAGCCTCGCGATCAAAGATCCGCGTGTTGAACACGAGCGCGTGGTCGCGCCCACCGTCTGCGCCGATTTCGCGCTCATAACGGAAGTCCTCGAACACGCGGCTCACGCCGAGCAGAATCGCCGCGAGCGACTCGGCGGCGGCGCGGCACGGATGCATCGAGCAAAACCTGGCGGGAACCCCACACGGGGCGTCGTTCGTAGGTGTGCGTCAGTGCTCACGCGGCGACG
>CALAQT010000503.1 GCA_937888775.1 uncultured Actinomycetes bacterium
GCTCGCGCCAGCGGCGGCGGCGTCGGCCTGCTCGCGCGCCGCGGTCGCCGCTCGCGACTGTGTCGCCGCGTGCTCGCGCAGCCCCTCGACCTCCGCCACAGACGACCAGGCCGCCGAGCTGATAAGCGCGTGCTCCTCAGCGCTCAGGCGCGCGAGTTCGGCTTCCGCGGCGTCACGCTCGGCGGTCGCGCGTTCGGCGCGCTCGCGCTCGGCCTCGAGCTCCGCCCGCGCAGCGCGCAGCTGCTCGGCCGCATTCTCGACCGCGGTCTGTGCCTGGCGGAGCGCCTCGGCGCGCTCTCGAACGGCAGCCCGGGCGTAGGCACTGTAGGTGCGCTGGTAAAAGCGGCGCAGTCGCTCGCGTACATCTCGCAGCCGCTCGAGGCCGCGCTCCAGCGTCTCGAGTTGCTCGAGGCCGCCGGCGAGGCGCCGCATCAGCCCCTCGTCAACCCCGGGCAGGCCGGCCGTCAGCTGCTCGGCGACGCGGTCGGGGTCAAGCGTCTTTGACAAGTGGGGCCGCCGCAGGTCTCGCATCAGCCGCAGCATCGTCTGGTACTGCTCCTCGCCACCGAAGCCGAACAGCAGATCGTTGAGGCGAGTGCGGTAGTCGCGCTGGCTGTCGAGCACCTCGCCGTCGTCGCCGAGTGCCGCGATGAGCTCGGATTTCCCGATCGGGTCGCGGCCGCGCAGCAGCGCCAGGTCGGCTCCGATGGTCCGGTTGCGCGCGATGAAATACCAGCGGGGAACGTCAGCCTGCGCCCTGTGCGCTCGCAGTCCGATACCGGCGGTGATCCGCAGCGTTCGGCCGCTCTCGTCGAGGCGCTCGAACTCGAGCCACACGTACCCGACACGCTTGTCGTCCTCGGTGCAGCCGACGAGGTTCCACTTCATGTCTTTGTGCACGGAGCCGAACGGATCGAGCTTGTTCGGATTGATGTCGCCGTCGAGGCAGAAAGGCAGCAGCAGCTCGAGCGCCTTGGTCTTGCCCGAGGTGTTGTGGCCGCGCAGCAGCAGCCGACCCCCGGCGAAGTCGAACACCTGGTTCGCGTACTCGTACAGGTTGACGATCCCAGCGCGGCGAGGCCGCCAGCGCCCGGAACTGGGGCTCATCGCTGCACCCCCGGCGCCCGCACCAGCGGCGATCGAAAGCGGGCTGCGAGCGGCCTCGGCCGCAGGCCACCCGCCTCGGTGCCTAGAGCGAGGTCGCAGGCGAGCAGCACTTCGATCGCGGCTTCGGTCAGCGCTGCGATCTGCGCGGGGTCGGCGGCGTCCCGGCTCCAATGGCGGCCGTGCTCGGTCACCAGCTCGTGGATGGCGTGCCGAAGCGCCTCGGCGCTCAGCTCACCGCCCGGGCCGGCTGCCGCGAGCACGTCGCAGAGCAGCAGCGCGACCTGTTTGACGGTCGCGTTGGTCGGGAACGGCACGTCCGTGAACGAGCGATCGTTGACGATCAGTGCGCTGCCCTCGGCGCGCCGCTCGACTTGGTACCCCGTTGCGGTAGCGACGGCGCTCTCGATCCGCGCGCGCTGACCGAGGAAGTACGTGCGCTCTTCTTCGTCGAGGTCTGACAGCAGGAGCGCCGGATCCTCGGTCAGCCGCCGCGCGAGCTGCTCGGAACGGGCACGGTTCTCCCCCTCCGGTGTTGGTGGGTAGCGCCACGTCTCATCGAGCAGCTGCTCAAGCGTCGTCGATTCGAGCGTGATCGCTGGATCGCGCAGCAGCAGCGCAAGCCGGCGGCGATCGACCGTGAACAGCGCCTCGTCCTCGCCCTGCTCGCGCCGTGCGTAACTATCGTGCGAGCCCGACGTGTGCTCAAGCACGCCCCAGGTGCAGAGCAAGTCGAGCCCGTCGGCGAACGCGACGCGCTCGCTGCGCGCGCGGAAGTCCACGCTCAGTGGTGGCTCGACATCGGCGCCGGCGCGCTCGACGTTCCGGGCGAGCTCGGCGATCGCGGTCTGCGCGCCGCCCCGCTCGAGCGCTGCGAGCGTCAGCAGCAGCAGCACGCAAGCCCGGTCTGCGAGGGCCGGCCATTCGTCCGGCGGCCGCCGGCGGCCACTGATCGACGCGGGCGGGATCCGCAGCGGGCGGCGCAGGCCTTCCGGCGTCGGTGGACCGGACGCGCGCGCCGCGGTGCTGCCGACCTCGAGCTGGTAGCCGTAAGTCGATTGCAACGTCCTCGCGAGCTCGCGCTCGTGACGGCGGAGAAGCGCGTAGGCCGGCTCGTCGGCGCCAACGAATGGCGCCGCCAGGAGCGCGCGCAAGGCCTGGGTCTGCTCGTTGCGGTCGTCTAGTTCCCGCAGCGTCACCGGCGCAGCACCTCGATCTCGAAGTCCGGCATGTCGAGCGTGCCGTGCGGGGCGCGCAAACGCGCTCGCTCGCGACGCGAGTCGGCCGGCGGTCGCAGGGCGATCGTCGCACGGCCGTCGGTGGAGCTCGCGCGCCGCGCGCCATCGCGGCCCGGAGCAGACTCGTAGGCGCGGCCGATCCAGCCAAGGAGGTGACGGAACTCGTGCGCGTCGACACGCTCGAGCGACGAGACCTTGATCGGCCCGCGAGCGGCCATGCGCGCGAGCAGCTCGTCGAGCTCCCGGCGCTCCGCGGCCCGGCGCTCCTCGAACCGCCGGCGGCTCTCGGACAGGTCTGCGATCTGAGCTCCCCGTCCAGTCCCGGGCGTCCGCACGCCCGGCGTTCGCAGGTGCGCCACCACCGGCGCGGGCGGCGCTTGCAGCCACGACGTACGTCCGCGATCGGCGATCTGCTCGGGATCCGGCTCGGGCACGCCGACGTGACGCGGAGTCCGAAGTCCGAACGCGGCGCGCAGCCAAGCGGGGGCCTGTCCCGGCGGCGCCGCGGCCACCTGAGCGGCTAGGTGCAGCAGCACGCCGGCGCGATCGATGCGCAGCGAGCGACGCTCGATCAGGCGCTCGGCGATCGCGAGCACGGCGCGAATCGCATCGACGACCTGGTCGTTCAGCGTCCGCCACGGAGAGCCGCTGTCCTCGTCGCCGACGAACCACGCGCGCAAGCCCTCCCAGCGCTGAAGCAGCTCGGCCTGGCGGCGCGCTCGCTGGTCATCGACCGAGGACCCGCCGGGCAGAGCGACGAACTCTTCCGCGGCGACGATCCGCTCGACAAGGCGGTCGGAGCCATGAAGCTCGACTTGCTCAAGCAGCGCGAGGATCTCGGCCGAATGCTGCATCCTGCTTTTCTTGAAGCCTTGTAGATGTTCGAGCAGCGCACCCTTGCCGCGCTCGAACTCGTCCTCGCCGACCTGCTCGACGGCTCGCATCAAGTCGCCGAGTGAGCGCATGAACGCGAGCGCTCCGCCGTGCAACGCCTCGACCTCGGCCAGCAGACGCTCGAACAGGCCCCGCAACTGAGTCCCGTCGGGCTCGGGCTCTGCGAGCTCGTCGGCGAGCTTCGCGAGCGCGTCCCGGATCGAAGGCAGCCGCGCGGTGTCGAGCCGCCCGATCTCCTCGCCGAGCGCGTCGAGCCGGGCGAGCAGCTCCTCGGTCAGCCGCCCCGCGGGCGTGACGTCGTAGGTGTAGCGGTTGCGCCGCCACTCGGCCGCCGTAGAGGCGAGGCTCGCATCGTGGTCGCGTTCGAGCGCGCCCCACTGGTCGAGCGCCGCGAGGCGCTGTTCGAGCCAGTCGAGGTCGACGGTCAGCGCGTAGCGCTCGCGGAGACGGTCCGCGACTTGTGCGGGACGCAGGCGCAGGCCGAAGGCCTGGTGCTCGAGGTACAGGACGCGCATGATGCGGCGGTACGTCTCGGCTTCCTCGGCCGTTGCGTACCGGAGGACGTGGTGGGCGCCGAGGCGGTCGGGGACCGGTGCCGTGCGTCCGTCTCGCTCGTGCTCGCCTTCGGGCGCTCCAACCGCTCCGGAGAGCTCGAGCGCCGATCGCACCAGCGCATGTGAGAGTTCAGCTCCCATGGGGATCGCGTTCGTGGTCGGGGAGCGGGTCCGCCTCCACGAGCCCGGACAGACGGAGCTCGGTCACGACGTGCGGCGGTGGAGCCATGCGGGCGAGGGCGTCCGCCGCATCCCGTGCCAAGACCGGTAGCTCGATGTGCTCCTCGGCAAGCGCCGTGATCTGCCGCTGCTCGGCGACGCTGAGCCGCCGCGAAGTGGGCCGGTGGCCACGCCGCCGCTCGACCGACGGGACACGCCGACGCTCGACCGTGGCGGCGAGCACGTGGGCGGCGAGCCGCAGCAGCCAGTCAACCGCTTCGTCGCCGCTGGGCGCGACGTCCCACTGCAGCCAAGCCGCCGCGAGCGTCTCGGTAGCGAGGTCGTACGCGAGTGCTGGGTGGCGGACGCTTCGGAGGAAGACACCGACGAGGGGGGCGAACCAGCGCTCGGCAAATGGCTCGAAGGTGCCCCTGTCTGGCCGCTGATCCGATAACTCGCCCACTCTCCCTAGAATCGCGCGTGGGGCGGACGGAACGCACGCCCCTTCTCTGTTATCCCGTTTGGGACAAGCTTTCTCGGTGTGGGCGAGATGCTTCGACGGAGACCGACGGGGTCACATCCGCTCTTGCACACCTCGGCACTACCGGTGAGGCGTCCTGACGCTCTTTTCGAAGCTGTCGACGAGGCTGAGTAGCTGGTCACACTGCCAGACTCGCCCCCACTTGCGTTCGTTCAGCCGGTTGAGGATGCCGGCATCTTCGAGCTGTTGAAGGGCTCTGCCGATGGCCACGTGGGACTTTCCGGTGAGCTTCTGCGCAACCGCGACATCAATCACCGGATGCGCGGGAAGAACGCTCACGAGCTGTCGGACGGCTGCGTCCTTGCGCGGTTGGCCAAGCGCGTCAAGCCAGGTGAATTGGCGTTCCTCGATGAGTTCGGCCAGGCGCTCTGCCTCCTGGGCGGCACGGGCGGTTGCCTGTGCGAACCGGGCGGACCACAGGCTGACCTCCCCCTCTCGGTAGCCGGTGAGCCCGCCGATGTAGGCGTTTGGTTCTGCGGCGAGGATGAGGCTGATCGGCGGGATGTAATTGGACACCTCGCCGCGTCGACGCAGCACGGTGTAGATGAGCGCGCGGCCGGCGCGGCCGTTGCCGTCAGCGAATGGATGGATGGTCTCGAACTGCGCCTGGGCGATCGCGGCCTGGGCGACCGGGGCGACGTCGTCGCGGTTGACGAACGCGCACAGGTCCTTGAGCAGAGGTCGGACGTGTTCGGGCGGCGGGGGCGCGTAGCTGGCGCCGATGGGGTTGTAGTCGTTGCCGCCGATCCAGTTCTGCGTCTTGCGGATGACGCCGGCGACGTGGGCGTCGACGGTGAAGCGCAGCAGCGTGCGGTGGATGTCTTCGATGTCGGCAACTTTGAGTGGCTTGGTGTCGGTGCCGAGTTCGATCGCTCGTTCGATCGCTTCGACATTGCCGAGGACTTCGGCAGCGCGGTGATTTCGATGCCCCTTGTCCGCCTGGTAGGCGGCGCGAGCAAGGCACTTGTGAGAGATGTTTACGCCCTCGATCCGCGATGACGCCACGCTCTCTGATCTGAACGGACAAGGTTGCGCGCGAGGGCGCCGAGCGTGGCAACCCGCGGAGGTGAATGGTCGAGATGTTGAAGTGCTCGCGTGGCCTCGGCGACAGCAGCCACCGCCTCGCCGTCGAGCGCAAAGTCCCGACCACGAATCGGATCCGGAATGAACACTTCGTAGCGGCCACCGCGCCGCGCCTTGCGACCTCCGAAGGCTCCCGGGTCAGCCGGCCACAAACGTGTCTCGCGATGGCCGAGCGGGACCGCGGCGGCGATTCGCGCTGTGGTCCTCGGGGGCATTTTCGATCCTTTCAGAGTCAGGCCAGCTTTGTAAGGATAGAAGACGTTGATTACGGAACACGGGTGCTGACAGTAAGCTGGCCGGGCAGGCCCGCCGAGTTGCTCGCGAGCTGCGCGCGATTGAAGGGCCTCAAGTGGGCCTGGGGCAGTACCGGGTAGTAGGTACCAAACTGTACCGGGAGGCCGGTACAGTCATCTAGCGTCATCGGGCTCCGGCCCCCCCGTATCGGCGAGGGGCGAGGCCCGGCGCAGCCATTCGTTGAACAGCGGGTCAACGATGTACCAGACGCCATCCCGCTGATCCACGAGGCCACGACGCTGCAAGCGCGCCAGGGAGGTGGGGACCCGCGAATGGCTGGAGAAGCCGTAGCGGGCCGCGGTGGGGCGGCTGGTCACGTTGTCGCCGCCGCGGTCGGCGAGAAGCTGGGAGGGCGCGGACCTCGTTCACCTCGCTGTCCTCGCCGTTCATGAGGACGTTGAGGACCGAGGCGAACTCGGACCGCTCGATGGTCCGCACCAGGCGGTCGTGGGCGTGCGTGACCGCGGCGAGGGTCACCGGCTCGCCCGCGGACGTGTTCATCCAGCACTCCCAGGCCAGCTGTTGAGTGCTGCGCGGATGCGCCTGTGTCGCATTAAGGAGGTAGCTGAGCGCGTCCTCATCGGCGGGCTTGCCCGTGGCCTGGAACTGGAAGTCCAGGTACTCGAGGAAATCCGCGCGGGCGATCGCCGGCAGCTGCATCTCCGCGGCCTCGCCGAAGATCGGCTGGTCGGAGCTCTCAAGCATCATCTGCAGGGCGTTGCGGATCGAGCCCGTGAACAGCAGCGAGACGTGGTTGGCGCCGGAGCTCATCAGCGCCGACCGGATGATCGATAGCGGCTCTCCCGGGCAGCGGCGCAGGCGCTGGAACTCGTCGAAGATCACGACCAGATGGCCCGACAGCCCGCGCATCGAAATCAGCTGGGCGTGGAGCATCTCCGCGTCCTGAGCTGGGAGCTGCGCCGCCCGTCGGACCGTGCCCTTGATGACCTTGATGTCGAAGCCGATCTCCTTTTCCAGCGCGCTGATCTGCCGCTGAGCGGCTCGGCGCAGGCGCCTGTCCGCATGAGCGGTCATGGCGTCATGGACGCAGCCGATGAAGCCCGGAATGCTCACCACGCGCTGGAGGTTGATCTTGATGACGTCGAACGGCGGCGCGTCGTCCCCATGCTCCTTGGCGAGTTCCAGCGCCAGCTGGTTGGTGAATGTCGTCTTGCCGGTGTCTCGGGGTCCGAACAGCGCCACGTTCGTCTGGCCCTTGAGGGTCAGGGCGACCTGGTGGGCGAACGCGTCCATGCCGATGATCTTGGAGGGATCATCGAGAGGGCGATCCCAGATGAAGGGATTCAGCGAGCCGGCCATCCGTCACGATTGTACCATCAGACCGGTACAGCTTGGGATCGGGTAGCCGGTACAACGAGTTAGCTGGTTGCGCGCCCAGCTGTTGAGCCCGGAGACCTCCCGTCCCGGGGCTCTCCGGGTTCGTCCGGGCGCTGCGCGACGATGCCGTCCGTGATCGTCCTGCACGCCCTGTGGTCGCGCGACTCGACGCTGTGCGTCTGGGGCGAGGAGTCGTCGCTGCCCGCCCACGCGCGAGGGCATCCCGGCCGCCCGCCGGTGCGGCCGCGCCCGCGACGGCACCCGTTCGCCTGTGACGCGGGTCTGCTGCGAAAGGTGCTTGCGCGGTTCGGAATGACGAACCTCTCCGAGGCTGCAGTCGAACGCAAACTGGCGTTGATGCTGCCGTCGTCCGAGCTCGGCCCCCAGGCCTCTCCGCAACTGCTGCGCGTGGTCGATGAGCACGAACGGCCGGACCGGCCGTCGTGTCTGGAGGCATGGGAGGTCGATGGGCTCGGGTTCGGCGTGGGCGCGGCGCTCGATCTGCTGCTCGCCGCACCGACTTCGGGCTCCGCGCGCGGCGCGCGCCCCGGTCCGGGCGGTGGCGTCGTGATCGGGGAGTCGGTGCGGTTCCTGGCCGAGGCGGGCAAGCTGGCGCTCGAACTGGTGGCGCGAGGGCGATTGCGGCCCGGGCTGATCCGCCACGGGGAGCGATGGGTGGCGCGCTGGCTGCCGGTCACCGACGACGGCGCCGACGCCGCTCGTGTGGCGTTGCTCGCTCGCTCAATGCCGCCGATGCTGCGGGCCGAGCCGTCGCGCTCGTCCGACGGCCGCCCGCCCGACGTGGTGCTCGGCGACCTGCTCTCGGCCGTCGTCGACGCCTGCGCGCGCGAGCTGCTCGACGATCACTTCAGCGGTTTCGGCGAGTCGCTGGTGGCCGGCGCCGTGCGAGCGTGGCTGCTGGCGCTCGTCGCCCACGACCCGGTGGTGGACGGCGATCCGTGGGAGCTCGCCGCGCTTGCTGAGCAGCTCGACGAGTGGTGGGCTGCGGGCCGGCGCTACACGGCGCAACGGATGTTCCGAACGTGCTTTCGGCTCGTGGCGCCGGGTGACGGTGAGGCCGAGGCGGACGAGGACGCCGATGCGCTGTCCGAGATCGAATCGGATCTCGATGACCGTTGGCGCGTCGAGATCCTGCTGCAGTCCAAGGACGACCCGAGCGTGCTCGTCCCGGCCGAGGACGTGTGGGCGCGCAGCGAGCGGCTGTCCGCGCTCGGCCACATGCTCGAGAACCCGCAGGAGCGCCTCCTCGGCGGGCTCGGGTACGCGCTGGCGCTGTGGCCCGACCTCGAGCCGGCGCTGCTGGAGCCGGCGCCCACTGGCGTCGAGTTGACCGCCGAGCAGGCCTACAGCTTCCTGCGCGAGGCCGTGCCGGCGCTCGAGCAGGGCGGCTTTGGGGTGCTCGCGCCGCCGTGGTGGCGCCAGCCGTTGCGTGTCAAGCTCAGCGCCAACCCCGAGCAGGAGTGGGACAGCACGGGGTTGTTCGGGATCGACGGCCTGTGCGCCTACGAGTGGCAGGTCGCCGTCGGCGACACGACGCTGTCGCTGTCCGAGCTCGAGGCGCTGGCGGAGCTGAAGCTGCCGCTGGTCAAGGCGCGGGGACGCTGGATCGCGCTGCGCACCGAGGACGTCGAGATGGCGCTGCGCTTCTTCAAGGGCAGGCGCGTACGCGGCCGCGCGTCGGCGGGGGACCTGCTGCGCGAGGGGCTTGGGGTCGGCGGCTCGGGCTCGGGCTCGGGCGGAGCCTCGGCGCTCGAGGTCGAGATCGACGCCAAGGGCTGGCTCGGGGAGCTGCTGCGCGCCAACGGCGACCGCCGGCTCCAGGGAGTGCCGACGCCCGGTTCGTTCGTGGGCGAGTTGCGGCCCTACCAGCAGCGCGGGCTCGCGTGGCTCGCGTTTCTGTCGAGCCTCGGACTCGGAGCGTGCCTGGCGGACGATATGGGTCTCGGGAAGACTCCGCAAACGCTCGCCTTGCTCCTGGCCGAGCGCGAGCGGCCCGCACACCGGAGTGCCCGGAGCGGTGGCGGCCGAGCTGCCCGCAAGACTGTGGGCCCGACACTCCTCATCTGTCCGATGTCGGTGTCCGGGAACTGGCAGCGGGAGGCCGAGCGGTTCGCGCCGAGCCTGCGCGTGCACGTCCACTATGGCCGCGAGCGGCTGAAGGGGAAGGCGTTCACGAGCGCCGCGCGCGCGAGCGACCTGGTGGTCACGACGTACGCACTGGCGCTGCGCGATCGAGAGACGCTGCAGGCGATCGAATGGCACCGGATCGTGCTCGACGAAGCGCAGAACATCAAGACGCGCGAGGCCAAGCAGACGCGGGCGATCAGGGGGCTGCGCGCGCGTCACCGCGTCGCGCTCACGGGGACGCCGGTCGAGAACCGGCTCAGCGAGCTGCACTCGATCCTCGACTTCCTCAACCCGGGCCTGCTCGGCTCGGCGAGCAGCTTCCGCGAGCAGTTCGCGACGCCGATCGAGCGCTGGCGCGACGGCGCAGCGGCGGCGCGCCTGCGCGGCACGACTGGTCCGTTCATCCTGCGACGGCTGAAGACCGATAAGGAGATCATCGGCGATCTGCCGGAGAAGATCGAGATGCGGGTCGACTGCCACCTGACGCGCGAGCAGGCGACGCTGTACCAGGCGGTGGTCGACGAGATGCTCGAGCGGGCGGAACAGGTCGACGGGATAGCGCGGGCCGGGGTCATCATCGCGGCGCTGGTGAAGCTCAAGCAGGTCTGCAACCACCCGGTCCACCTGCTCAAGGACCGCTCGCACCTGGATGGGCGCTCGGGCAAGCTCGCGCGGCTCGAGGAGATCCTCGAGGAGGCGCTCGCCGAGGGTGACCGGGCGCTGTGCTTCACCCAGTTCGCCGAGTTCGGCCACCTGCTCCGGGCGCACCTGCAGGAGCGGATCGGGCGCGAGGTGCTGTTCCTCCATGGCGGCACGCCGAAGTCCGCGCGCGACGAGATGGTTGCGCGCTTCCAGTCCGATCAGGGGCCATCAGTGTTCGTGCTGTCGCTGAAAGCGGGCGGGACCGGGCTCAACCTGACGGCCGCCAACCACGTGATCCACTACGACCGCTGGTGGAACCCGGCGGTCGAGGATCAGGCGACCGATCGCGCGTTCCGGATCGGCCAGCGCAAGAACGTCCAGGTACGCAAGCTGACGTGCGTCGGAACGCTCGAGGAGCGCATCGACCGGTTGATCGCCGAGAAGAAGGACCTCGCCGACCAGATCGTCGGTAGCGGCGACGCGTGGCTGACCGAGCTCGACACCGCGCAGCTGCGCGAGCTGGTCGCACTCTCCGGGGATGCGGTGGTGGCGGCATGACCGCGTCGCACAGTTACCTCACGGAGTACGAGCCGCCGACGCCGCTGCCAGCGCAGGGCGGGATCGCGGCGCGCAGCCGCGACGGCGCAATCGGCGAGAGCTGGTGGTCGGAGCGGTTCATCGAATTGCTCGAGTCGTTTGGGCTCGGTTCGCGGCTCGAGCGCGGTCGCATCTACGCTCGCGCCGGGCAGGTGACCGAGCTTGACGTCGAGCCTGGGATTGTGCTGGCAAAGGTCCAGGGCTCGCGCTACACGCCCTACCGCGTGAGGATCCGCGCCAAGGTCTTTTCTGATTATCAGTGGCGCCGCGCGGAGAAGGCGATCGCGGCGCGGGCGCTGACGCTCGCGAAGCTGCTCGCCGGTGAGATGCCGCATGACATCGAAGAGGTGCTGGCGGCCTGCAAGCTGACGCTGCTGCCCGGCTCCTACGAGGAGCTGCGGGCGACCTGCACCTGCCCGGACGCCGCCAACCCGTGCAAGCACCTCGCGGCCGTCTACTACATCCTGGCCGAGCGCTTCGACGAGGACCCCTTCACGCTGTTCACGTGGCGCGGCATGACTCGGGAGGAGCTGCTCGAGCAGCTGCGCGCGCGGCGCGCGAGGGCGACCGGCAAGCGCGCGCCATTGGCCGCCGCGAGCACCGGCGCGACGGCGGGCGACGAGCCGCCGCCGCTGTCGGACCTGCTCGACAGTTTCTGGCGCGCCGGGCCGGAGCTGGCAGGACTGCACGTCAGCCCGCTCGCCGCCGAGGCCCCTGATGCGCTGCTGCGCCAGCTCGGGCCCCCGCCGGTGGACGTCGGTGATCAGGACCTCATCGAGCTCCTTGGTCGCGCCTACGTGCAGCTCGCGGGCGCCGCCGAACGGCGTGCGCTGGCTGAGTGAATGCAAGGAAAGCGTGATGCCGCGTAGCGCCATCAGTGCTCGCCGACAGGGCGTTCCTGAGCCCATACGCCTAATGCTGCGCAAGCGGCTCGAGCGGCACGCAATGGCCCGGTGGGAAGAGCACTGCCGCGCGATCGACGTCCGCTTCCGGGGCTCGTTCGCGTATGTCGACGCGCTCCCCAAGAACGGCTGGCATCTGCCCGACACGCCGCAGGAGACCCGGGATCTGATCGACGCGACCCCAACACGCCTGTGCAGGCTCGGATACCTGGGCAGTATGGACCGCTGGGCGTTTGCGTTCTACAAGTACAGCGACGAGGTCTACGAGCCGTCGTTCCTGCCTTCCGGGGCGTTCGAGGGAACCCCTGAGGAGGGATTCGACTGCGCGGCTGGGGTCTACCTGATCGCTTAACGGCGGACGGGCGGAGCACGAGCTGACGTGCCTCGGCACCACGCCATTCTGCAGCCTGCCTCGGTCTGAAACCGCGATCGCGCTCAGCAGTGCCGCAAAGTGCCTTCGAGGATCGCCCGCATGGGTTTCATGGGTCAGCTAATGGCGACGTGCCCGGGATCGGCGCGCAGTGACCGTCAGAGGACGATGTACTCGCGGATCCGGTGACGACGCTCGGGGTCGTCGAATGGCAGCGAGAGAGTCCGGATTCGAATTCGGATTCCTTGTCGGGCTCGCGGCCGTCACCCATCAGAACCTTGAGGATAGCGACCATAATCAAACTTGTAGCCTAAGCTTGACTAGGCGCAACCTTGACTTGGACAAGGCTGTAATCAAGGTTATATGCTAACCTTGACTTTGTGGCTTCCGTACTACGCCGTCGCTGGACCTCCAACCTGACGCCGGGCCTACCTCGCCGCGACCGTCAGGGCTGCACGTACGAAGCGTACGTGCCCGATCCCCTCATCGGCAGGCCGATCAACCTCGCCGGGGAGACCGCTGCCGACATCGCGGATGCCGAGGCCGCTGTCGTCCGTCTCAATCTGCAGGCACGAAGTCTCGTCGACTCTGAGGCGGTAGCTAGCCTCTTGCTGCGCGCCGAGGCAGTCGCCTCGTCTCGGATAGAAGGCCTCGAAGTCGGAGGCCGCCGACTCCTTCACGCGCAGGCGGAGCAGGTCATCGGCGAGCAGCCACCCGACGTCACTGCGCTCGAGGTGCTCAACAACATCGAGGCCATGAACTGGGCGATCGAACACCTCAGCGACCCGAGGAAGAAGATCACCACCGACGAGCTACTTGATATCCACCGGCACCTGCTTGCCGGAACCCGGCTCGATGAGTACGCCGGCAAGGTGCGTAGGGAGCAGAACTGGATCGGTGGGAGCAGCTACAACCCGTGTTCCGCCGCCTTCGTACCTCCGCCGCACGAGCAAGTTGAGCGTCTTCTCGACGATCTCTGCGCCTTCTGCAACATGGACTCTCTACCGGCGATCGCGCAGGCTGCGATTGCCCATGCCCAATTCGAAACCATCCATCCCTTTGTCGACGGCAACGGACGGACGGGGCGTGCGCTGATCCACGTCATCCTGCGCCGCCGTGGCTTGGCCGCAAAGGTTCTGCCGCCGGTTTCGCTCGTGCTCGCCACATGGTCCGTCGACTACGTCGACGCGCTCATGGACACTCGTTACCGCGGACGTTCCGATTCGGCCGCGGCTCGGAGCGGCCTCGACCGCTGGATCGGACTCTTCGCCGCGGCGACAACGCGAGCAGTATCCGACGCAGAGCTGTACGAGGCAAGCGTCGTCGAACTGCAGGACTCATGGCGAGCGCGTCTTGGCAGGGTCCGAGCGGAGTCGGCGCTAGACCTTCTGATCGACGCGCTTCCGGGTGCGCCCGTCGTGACCGTCCAGAGCGCCGCGTCGCTCATCGGACGCAGCGAGCAAGCGGTCAATGAGGCCATACCTCGGCTGGTCGAAGCAGGCATCCTCCGGCAGACCACCGTAGGCCGACGCAATCGTGCATTCGAAGCAACTGAACTCATCGACGCATTCACCGACCTCGAGCGACGGCTTGCCAGCCCAACCGGCGACACCAAGTCGTCAGCCCCGGCGCGTGCGGTGCCGCGCCGACGGCGGGCCCAATGAGCTGCTAGCTGTCGGGGACTGACCCCGCGGACCGATATTGCGGCTTCTCCCAGGCGCCACCCGGCCACTGTTCGCCGATCCTAAACCGGGTACCGAAACGGGTACCAAGATAAGCAAATATAGCCTAAGCTACTCTGACGTAGTTCAATAAAAGCCCTGCAAATCAGCGTCTACGTAACCCGCTTGAAGCCACTCATAACCGGTCGGGCCGGGAACCCGAATGGCGATGGTGAGGTCCATTTTCGAACGTTGACAGAACTCGCCGCACGGTGCTCCAAGGGCAAGCGCGGGTCGCTACTGCCCCGAATCTCACTGGAGATGAAACAGAGAATCGTGGGCGAGAGCCGGGACTGATCAGTCGGATCGGCCGTGTACCCGATCTTTCGATACGGCCGCAGGCGTTTGGCATACATGCCGGAGCACGGGAAACATCGCTGTCGACGTGGTCGTAGTGCGAACGTCGCGCTTTTCTGGATGAGCGCGGTGAAGGCGGCTGCGTACTGAAAGACGGCGCCCTTGCGGGCGATTGGGATGGTAAGTAACAGGGTGTCTAGACGCGGGGGGGTCGAAGCCTTCGCCTATCTAGTGGCCGGTTGCCAGAACAATCCGTGGTTCGTTCTCCGGGAGCTCGGCTAGACGTGTGATCGCGGCGCGCCTGGCCTTCGGCTGGACTCCACAACCGAGCACGACCAGGTTCCGGTCTGCACCGTGCCCAGGATCCCGCAGGGACGCCTTTCGGGCATCGCGCGTGTCGGTTTACGGGTGGGCTACTGCGGCGCGCCGGCGATCGCGGCGCCGGGGAAGGGAGGCTTGAGAGACCAGGGACGCGATTCGACGGATGAAGGTTTTCGAAGTCGGCAGTCTCGACGGGGGGGCGCATCTCGACTTCACGAGGCTCTGTAAATGGCGTGCGACCTGCGGGAAGCGTTGACTACGTTCGCGACTGCGTAGAGGAGGTTCTGCGGACCGGATTCCTGCTGATCGTGCTCGACGACAACCTCGTCGACAGCCTGCCCGAGAACGCCTTCCCAGGCGAGCGCAACGCCGAGGTGATGCTCGAGATGCTCATCGGGACGATACGCGCGGCGGTCGGGGGCTGCGAGAAGTCGGTGCGTAGCGCCGTCGCGCTGTTCGCGGCATGCAAAACCCGGACGCTCACCGATCGCGAGCGCAACGCCGGGCGGGCGAGGCGGCGGGAGTACGGTGCCCGCCGGAGGCGTCGCGACCGGCGGCATTGAACAAGCTGGACCTCAGCGACCTCACGCGATGATCGGCGAAACAGATTCCGCCGCGCCTCTTTCCCGGTTCTCAGCCGCATTCCAGCAGGGCGTGCTGTGCGCGTAGGTTTGTCGGTGAGACACCCCCGGCACCGGCGCCGAACGGCCACCGAGCGGCAGGAGGCATGGTCGTCGATCCCAAACCTGGCTGACCCCGTGGAGCACCAACAGCGTGAATTGCCGGCCGGTCGCGTGAGTGCGAACACCTTGCGAACACCTCTAATGCGACCGTCGCGTGACCTCGGGCGCTGAGGATGGGCCGCGGCCTTCCGGCGGACTCGGCTGTGCGGTTGTGGATCCGCTTGCGGACGCTCCCGGCGGATGCAGATAGCGGGCCGGCCCTCGGTTTCCTCTAGTCTGAAGTTACCCGGGCGTAACTTCGGTCTAGTCGGAGCGCCGAGGCCTCGCTACCGAAACGGCGACAAAGCAGCAGCGCGGCTCCGGGTTCAACGAAGCGCTGCGTACGCTTCTGAGCGAATGCCTTGATCTCTGGATTCGATACTGAGACTTCCGCTTGTTCTGGCAGGGATGGCCAGTGATGTGACCGTCGACCGACTTCGCTTGCCAAGATTGGGTTGCGCAGACGAAGCAGTTCGGTAGGGCGTTGTCCGCTCGGCGGCTTTTCACCGCGTCCTCTTCGACGGGATTCGGATCACCATCCGCGCGCCCGATCGAGACGCAGCTCAGCTGTCAGCTCGTGCTCCACCGACTTGATGAGGGTGAGGTTGGTGTCGTAGGTCGTCGCTGTCGCGGCGCGTGCGCGGCGCATGCGGGCTGCGCGGCCGGCCGCGATGGCGACTGCGGCCGCGACCGCCGCGCGCGGCGAGGACGGATCGGCCTTGTCCTGGACGCGCCACCAGGTGGCCAGGCAGCGGACTGCGAACGGCAGTCCGCTTTGCCGGAGCTCAGTGGACCAGAGCATGGCGGCCACTGGATCGAGCTCGACAGTCGGGTCGGGCGCGCCCTCGCCCAAGCGCCAGGCGAGTTCGGCCTCCGCGCCGCGAACGGGGGGAAGCACGAGCGGATGTGGCGCCGGCATCACTTCGCCGACGACCGGCTTGCCCATCTGGACCGACCAGACCATCGCGTAGCGGTAGGACTCTCCGTGCGCCGACACGCTTCCCATCGTCAGCTCGGGAGCTCCCGGCTCCGTGGGATAGGTGCAAGCCGTCAGCTCGTCGACATAGTGCCCGGGGGGTACCCCGATCGCGCACTGTGGCCCGGCGTTCCCGTAAAGCCGGTAGACAGCGCGCAGCGGTGAGTGACGCGCCGCCTTCTGGCGGGGCCAGCGATCGCCGCTGGCCACGCACTGCCAGAACGCGAACGCGAGCTTGTTGCCAGTGCGCTCCGTGTCGCCTCGCGTTGATTCGCGCGCGCGCGACCGGCCGCCCGGCGCTCCGGCTGGCGGCCGCGCCGCGGCTAGATCGGAAGAGCGTCGTGTAGGGAAAGAGTGTAGATCTCGGT
>CALAQT010000504.1 GCA_937888775.1 uncultured Actinomycetes bacterium
GCTGGTTGGAGGCGCTGATGAACACCATCTCCACCGCCAGCACGCGTCCCCGCAGCCGATCGGGGGTGGCGAGCGCCACCGTGGTCGAGCGGATGTTCATGCTGTAGAGGTCGACGAACCCGCCGACGGCCAGCGCGACGAACGAGAGCAGGTAGACGCGGGAGAGCCCGAACACGACGATGCTGGCGCCGTACAGTCCGACGACTCTCAGCAGAGTACGGCCGGCGCGGCCGCCGATCGGCCTCCGGGTGACGATCGCGGCGCCCAGCAGCGCGCCGATCGCCGGCGCCGCCCGCAGGATCCCCAGTCCGGTGGGCCCGACGTGCAGGATCGAGCGCGCAAAAACGGGCAGCAGCGCCACGGCGCCTCCGAACAGCACCGCCAGCAGGTCGAGCAGGATCGCCCCCAGCAGGATCTGCGTGCGCCCTACGAACCGCAGCCCCTCCAGCACGCTCTCCAGCCCGGGCGCGGTCGGGGACGGCGCACTCGTCGCCTCGGCCGCGGGACCCGGGTGCATCGCCGTCACGCAGATCGCGGCGAGCACGCACGCGGTTGCGGCCAGCGAGTAGACCAGCACGGGTGAGGTTCCGTACAGCAGCCCGCCGAGGGCGGGCCCCACCACCTGTGCCGACGTGGCGGCGATCGAGCGCAGCGTCATCGCGCTGGGCAGCAGTTCGGGCCCGACCAGCGTCGGCGGCATCGCTCGCGCGGCCGGCGTTCCGAGCGCCATCGCGGTGCCGGCGCCGGCCGCCAGGGCCAGATACGGCCCGACCGAGGTGTCCCCGGAGCCGCTCAGCACCGCCAGGCCAGCGCCCACGCCGGCCCCGAGCAACAGCGATGCGGCGAACACGAGCCGACGTGGCAGCCGATCGGCGAGCTGTCCGGCGGGGAGGGCAAGCACGAACATCGGGATGAATTCGGCCAGTCCGATCCAACCCAGATCAAGCGTGCTGCGATGCTGCGAGTACACCTCCCAGCCGATGGCCACCTCGAGCATCTGCAGGCTGATGCCCATCCCCAGCAACGCCAGCCACAGCAGCCGGAAGTCGCGCTCTTCCAGGGCGGGCCCGAGCCGTCTCACGGGGACGGCCGGCGCGTGGTCTCGTAGGTGTGCTCGGCGAGCCCTTTGAGGTTGAGCAGTTGCCGGCGCATCATCACCAGGTCCCCGGGCGCCAGCAGCAGGCGCAGCAATGGGCCGTGCAGCGCGCGGGCCGGGTATGCGACGATCAGCTTGACGACGATGCGCGAGCGCCGATCGGTGACTGGGGCGGCCCGGTAGGTGCATGCGATCCGCCCGAACAGGCGACTGGCGGTTCCCATGGTCAACGACTCACGGCTCGAACTCGATCAGCCGGAAGATCGTCTGCATGCGCTGGCCCGGAGCCAGCTGATCCAGGCCGGCGGTGACTGTCTGCGGGCTGCGGCGTCCCCGATTGTCAAGCTTGTCGTAGCTGTAGGGCGCCGCCCGCAGCTGGCACAGCCAGCGGAAGGTCATGGCGGCCGGCGCATCGACGTCGAGCGCCCTGAACATCATCTGGTCGGCATCGGTCACCAGGCGGTCGCACGGGTAGTCCCGCGCGCGGTCGCTGGCGGTCGATCCCCAGTCCGACACGACTGACGGCCAGTTCATCGCTTCGTCCTGCCAGCCTTTCCGCTCGGGCGCGGCTAGACGCTTCTGGTCGCGCCGCCGTCCACCAGCAGCGTGGTGCCGGTGATGTAAGCGGCCGGGTCCGAGCATAGAAATGCGGCCGCCGCGGCGAACTCTCCCACCGTGCCAAGGCGCCCGGCAGGCACGTCTCTCAGGCGGTCGGGACGGTCGGCTCCCAGCTCTCGGGCGCGATCGGTGGCGATCACCCCCGGCAGCAGCGAGTTGACGGTCACCCCGTCGCCGGCCACCTGACGCGCGATCGTCTTGAGTGCCGCCAGCAGCCCGGCGCGATGAGCGGCGCTGAGCACCAGCACCGGGCTGGGCTCGCGCACCACGCTGGAGGACAGCGACAGGATGCGCCCCCAGCCGCGCGCGCGCATGCCGGGCATCACCGCCTCCACCAGCGCCAGGGCACCCAGCAGCAACAGCTCATACGCCGCTCGCCACTGCTCGTGGCCGAAGGACAGGGCGTCGGGCGAGGCGGGGGGGCCGCCGCTGTTGGTGACGAGGATCTCGATCGGTCCCAGCAGCTGCTCGACGCCGGCGATCAGCTTCGCTGCCCCATCGGCGTCGGCGGTGTCGTGTACGAACCCCTGCGCGCCGATCCGCGCCGCCGTCGCCTCGATCCGCTCACGCGAACGCGAGCTGATCGCCACCGTGGCTCCCTCCCGGGCGAGCGCATCGGCGACACCGAGGCCGAGTCCTTTGGAGGCGCCGGTGACCAGCGTGACCTTGCCGCTTATCCCGAGATCCATCCGGGGCGATCCTAGTGCACCGCAGCGGCGGTCTCGGTAAGGGCTCGCACCGGCCCGGGCACTGCTACGTTGACCGCCGATGCCGCAACCTGAACTGCGGATCGCCCACGTTGAGCTCCAGGTGCCGGGCACTGCGATGGACGCGCTGGCCCGGTTCTACGGCGAAGAGTTGGGCTTGCCTGGCGAGCATCGCCGTCACGCGCTGAGCGTCGCCGTCGGCGGCGCCGAGCTCGTGTTCACCCCAGCCGCCGGTGACGCGCGGCCCTTCTATCACTTTGCCCTGCTGGTGCCCGGCGACCGCTTCGACGCCGCACGTTCGTGGATCGCCCGCCACACCCAGCTGCTCGCCGGCGAGGACGGCGCTGCGGTGTTCGACTTCGCCGACTGGAACGCCGAGGCGTGCTACTTCCACGACCCGGCCGCGAACATCGTCGAGCTGATCGCCCACCACGGAGTCGGCGATCGTCCGCAGGAAACCGGCGGGTTCTGCGCTACCGAGCTGATTGGCATCTCCGAGCTGGGCATCGTGGTCGCCAACCCGGCTAGCGCGGCCGAGGTGCTGCACCGCGAGCTCGGCCTGGCGCTGTGGTCCGGTGCGGTGGATGACACCGGCGGTCTGGGGTTCGTCGGCCGCCAAGCGCACACGCTGATCCTCACCGGCGCGGGCCGAGGGTGGCTTCCCACCGGACGTCCCGCCGAGCGCCACCCCGTCGCGGTGACGATCACCGGTGGGTGGGAGCAGGCGACCGAGCCAGTGCAGCTAGCCGCTGCGCCGAACCCGATCCTTGTCCGCTGTGCCCGCGGGTGAGCCCGGGGGCCATTGCACCAACGGCTCGCCGATCTCCCAGTTGTGCCCGAACGGGTCCTTGATCCGCCCGATCAGCCAGCCGTGCTCCTCGTGCACCGCTGAGACCAGTTCGGCTCCCAGCGTCACCGACCGCTCCACCACGGCCTGCGGATCGGCGACGATTAGCAGCAGGCGCACCGTGCACCCCCCAGCGACTCGGGACTGAAGTTGCCGTTCTCCGGTGACTCGTCGGCGACCCAGAACGATGCGTCGCCGACTGCCAGCTGGGCGACGACGGTCTCGTGCTCGTCGGTCCCGCCGACGCGATAGAGCTCCACCGCGGCGAAGGCGGCCTGATAGAAGGCGATCGCTTCGCGGCCCCGCCTCACCGACAGCTCTGGTGCGATGCTGCGCTGCGCAGTTGTGCTCGGATCGGTCAAGTCCTCAGCTCACTCTCTCGGCTCCGGCCGACAGTCTAGGTCGCCCTCACCGGTTCGCTCCGACACTGAGTGGGGAGCGCTAAGCCCCGGCGTCGAGTGAGTCCAAGAACCGGCCGATGATCGGGCCGTCGGTCGGGCCGCCGTTGGTGGCTCCGGTGTTCTGGATCCCGATCGCGAAGGCGATGTCCCGGTCATAGCCCGTCAGCCATGCGTCGGTGCGCAGCGTGCCGCCTGAGCTGTACTGGGCGGTGCCCACCTTGGCGTGGGTCCCGGCCGGCAGTCCGGTGCCTACGGCGGTCCCGGCGGCCACGACCTGGCCAATTGCCGTGGCGGCCGGCGAGGTCCGGCTGGTCGGCGGCGGGACCTCGGCCGCGAACGCGGGCAGCCCCTGGCTGCGGCGTCCGGTCCAGGCCGTAGCGGTCGGCTGCCGCGGTGAAGTCGGCCGCGTTGAGGTGAGCCGTGGCCAGCGAGATGAAGGTCGTGTTGCAGGACTCGATGAAACCCTGGCCAACGGTCTGCACGGGGCCGTCGCCCTCGGCGTTGCGGAACACCTCACCGTCGATGGTGAGGCTCGGCGCGCAGCGGGCGGGCGAGTCAGGTGACAGCCCTGCGCGATCAGCGCGGTGGTCGTGATCACCTTAAAGGTGGTGCCCGGCGGATACTCGCCCTCCAGCGCCTGGTCGTAGGCGTAGCCAGGCGGATCACTGACCGCGGCCAGGATCTGACCGGTGGAGGCCCTGGTCGCCACGAGCGCGGCGGGGTGGGTCTCCCCGCCCAACGCGGCCTCGGCAGCGCGCTGGACGACTGGGTCGAGGCTGGTGCTCAAGGGCCGCCCCGGGATGATCGGGAAAGCTGGCTAGCCTGGCGACCGTCGCGCCGTGCGGATCGAGCACCGTGATGCTGGTCCCCGGACTGCCGGCCAGGCGGCACTCGTAGGCCTGCTCCAGGCCAGCCTGCCCCACGACGCTGGCGGCGTCATAGGGTGCTCCCAGATGCTGCAGCTGCTCGGCGGTGATCGGCCCCACGGAGCCCACCACGTGCGCCGCCAACTGTTGCGTCAGCGCGCTGCGGACGCTGGTCAGCTCGAACTGGGTTCCGGGAACGCTGTAGACGTTGGCCGACCCCGGCTGGGCCTTGAGCTGCTCGTAGCGGGCCTTGGAGACCGCAAAGACCGGGTCGAAGTAGTCCGGATGGGCCTTGGCCTGGGCCAGCGCCTGGCTAACCTCGGCTGCGCTGGCGCTGGCGCTGGCGCTGGCGCCGGCGGCCAGCAGGTCGCTGGTAACCGCTTGGCGCTCCTTGATCCGGCTGGCGACGAGCCCCACGGTGACCTGCTGACGCTGGATCGTCAGCAGTTCACCGCCGCCGCCGGTGATCGCCGCACGTGGTGCCCAGACGCTGCTCCGAACCAGGCGGTCGCCGGCGTGCGGGGAGGGGTTGATCGTTGCCGGCGACCAGCTCACCAGCCAATCTCCGCCGTCATCGACCAGCCTGACCGTCGTCGTCGGGCTCCAGGTCCCGACTCCCGACAGTCACAGCTGCTCGGTAACGGCCGCTGCGGAGCTGGACCCCGACCGCGCCACGCGGCCGGCGGCGAAGCGGGGATCCGGCACGCCCAGGCGTTCAGTGCGCCCGCGTTGGCCGCGGCGAAGTCTGCGGGCGGGTCGTGCACGAGCTTGGCCATCGCCGCCCAGTTGCGGTCCGACCACGCCACGGGAACGCATGCAGAGTTCTCTGCGGTGTCGACGATGACCCGCCGCATGAGGCCGGTCCGAGACACGCGAGCGCCAGCAGTGCCACGGCGGTCGACCGCAATCGCCGTGGCTGCTTCAGCTTGCCTGGCTCCTTGTGCCGCAGACCCGCACGAACGCGAGGTCAGATCACCGCATAAGCTCGCCGCATGCCTGCCCTTCGATCAGCAGCCCAGGCCGGCTAGGAAGAGCCCGTGCACACCACGAGCACGCTGCGCAGCGCCGACTTTGAGATCACGGCCGACGGCCGGCCGGGCGACATCGAGACGCTGCTTCCCGGATTCACCGAGCAGGACCGGCTGGCGATCGTGGTTGCCAGCGACCACGGCGCCGCCGGCGCGAGCACCCTGATTCTCGCTGCGGTGACCGCGTTCTATGACCGCCTGCGAATTGGCGGCGCGCCGTTCTTCGCCTATGCCGACTACTTCACCTTTGCGCTCGCCCGCCCGCGCGGATGCCACCGCAAGCTCGAGATCTATCCAAGCCATAAGGAGGTGGTGGTCGCCGATGATCCGGAGCAGATCCTGCGTGCGATCAACGACCGCGCAATCACGCGGCTGCTGGTGCCAGACGGCCTCGTGGGCGCGCCCGCGTACGCACGTGAGACGCTGGACAGCGCCCGGCGCCGCATCCGCACGGCGCTGCTGTACTCGGCCACGGGACGCGTTCCGGGGGCGGACGTGAGCATCATGGGCACCCAGGTGACCGAGTCCTACGTGTCGGCGTTGCTCGACAGCACTGAAGCCACGGCGTCCGAGGTTGGGGTCAGTGTGCGAGCGGGCCGCCAGTGTCTGCTTGAGGACGGGCGTCCGGTGGAGACCTTCAGGCGAATCGGGCTCGAGGATGCTCTGCGTCGACTGGCCGCCCACCGCTAGGACGTCAGGACCGTCGCCTGACACGGGCCTCGAGGTCGCGATGATCGAGTCCGGAAGTCCGAACGCAGCGCGCTCGCGCCACACTTCCTGGTGATGGCCGAAGCGATCGCATCGTCCGGGCCGCTCTCCGGGCGGACCGCGTGGGCGCGCAACCTGGAGGCGCCGCTGCGTGACTTCCTGCGCACGCAGACCGGCAGCGCCGCGATCCTGCTGGCCGCCACCCTTGCCGCGCTGGTCTGGGTAAACGTGGATCCGGCGTCCTACGCGCACGTTTGGAGGACCGCGCTGTCGGTCCGGATTGGCGGTTCCGGAGTCGATCAGAGCCTCAAGCAGTGGGTCAATGACGGCCTGATGACGTTCTTCTTCTTCGTGGTCGGCCTCGAGGCCAGGCGCGAGTTCGACCTCGGCGAGCTGCGTGACCGCCGACGACTGATGCTCCCGCTGTTGGCGGGGCTGGGCGGGATGGTGGTCCCCGTCGCGATCTATCTGGCGATCAACGCCGGGCGTTCCTCGGCTCACGGTTGGGGTGCGGCCATGTCGACCGATACTGCGTTCGCGCTCGGCATGCTGCTGCTGGTCGGGCGGCGGTTTCCCAACAGTCTCCGCGCCTTCATCCTGACGGTCGCCGTCGTCGACGACATCGTCGCCCTGATCGTGATCGCGACCGCCTACACGCGGGCGGTCGCTCTGGGGCCGCTGCTGACCGGAATCGCCATGCTCGGCGTGATGCTGGTCGCACGCTCGCGCCGCGTCCACAACGGCTTTGTCTACGGCGTGCTCGGTCTGTGCGCGTGGGTTGCGCTGCTGAAGTCCGGAGTGGACCCGCTCGTGGTCGGGCTGGCGATGGGCCTGTTGACGCTCGCCTATCCGGCCGCGCGAGCGGACCTGGAGCGCGCCACCGACCTCTTCCGGCTGTTCCGTGAGCAGCCGACCTCCGAGCTGGCGCAATCGGCTCGCGCCGGCCTGAGGTCCGCGGTCTCTCCCAACGAGCGCTACCAGCAGCTCTATCACCCGTTCACCAGCTATGTGATCGTGCCGCTGTTCGCGCTCGCCAACGCGGGAATCGAGCTCAACGGGGGCTTTCTCGCCCATGCCTACACATCACCGGTCACGCTGGGGATCCTGGCGGCATACGTGCTCGGCAAGCCGATCGGGATCGGCGCCTCGGTTGCGCTCGTGACGCGAATGAGTCGCGGCCGGATCCGCCCGCCGGTCGGCTGGGCTTCGGTCCTGGGCGGAGGGACGATCGCCGGTATCGGCTTCACCGTGTCGCTGCTGATCGCGACGCTTGCGCTTACCGGTCCCCAGCTGCAGGAGGCGAAGCTCGGCGTGCTCAGCACCGCCGTGTTGGCGCCGCTGGCCACGTGGCTCGTTTACCGCCTCACGACGCTGCTGCCGCGCGACGCCCGTCTGCGCGCGCTGGTGGGCACGGCGGAGACGATCGACGACCTGGCGGTCGTGGTGGACCCCGAACGCGACCACATCCGCGGTCCAAACGAGGCGCCTGTGACGCTGCTGGAGTACGGCGATCTGGAGTGTCCGTACTGCGGCCAGGCGGAGCCGGTGATCCGCGAGCTGCTGTCGGACTTCGGCGAGTTGCGCTACGTCTGGCGCCATCTGCCGCTCAACGACGTCCACCCTGACGCCCAGCTGGCGGCCGAGGCCGCCGAGGCAGCCGCGGCGCAAGGTCGCTTCTGGGAGATGCACGACATGCTGCTCAGCCATCAGGGGGCGCTGAAGCTGCGCGACCTGCTGCGATACGCGGAGGACTTGGGCCTCGACGTCGATCGGTTCCGCGAGCACCTGCGAAAGCGAAAGGACGTGGGGCGAATCGCCGAGGATGTCGAATCGGCCGACCTGAGCGGTGTCACCGGCACGCCTTCGTTCTTCATCAACGGACATCGCCACTACGGCGCCTACGACATCCAGACCCTGTCCGAGGCCGTGCGAGGAGCCAAGGCGCGCGCCGCCGTCACCTCCTGAACGACGCTCCCGGCCAGTCGGGAAGCCCGTCTGCGCCGGGCCGTCGCGCGATCAGCCGCGCGCACTCCGGCTGACCACGCTCACACGAAGCTCTTCACAACTCCATATCGCCCTCTTCCTCGCGGCCGACTGATCACTTAGCGCCCAGGTGCACAGTGTGGGCACCTTTTCTCTCGACACGACGGTGAACCGACTATGACGATCAGACCCGCGCGGCTCCTCTGGGCCCTCACGGTCGCCGCCGCAGTCGCGGCGACCGCCGCGCCGGCCGCCTCCGCGGCCGCCGGTGACACGCAGCTGGCGGCGAGCGAGAACTGGGCCGGCTACGTCGCCGGCGAGTCCTCGACCGGAACCGCCAATCCGTTCTCAAGCGTGTCAGGGAGCTGGGTCGCACCAACCGTGAAATGCACCAACGGGCAGGGGTACTCGGCCTTCTGGGTCGGCTTGGGCGGCGCCGGGCAGCAATCGCAGGCGCTGGAGCAGGTCGGCACGAGGCCGACTGCAGCAGCAGCGGCGTGGCCGACTACTTCGCCTGGTATGAGCTCGTGCTCTCCGCCCCCGTGAAGTTGGGCCTGAACGTGATCCCCGGCGACCACGTGTCCGGCAAGGTGACGGTCAACGGCAGCCAGGTGACGGTCAGTCTCTCAGACCAGACGAGCGGTGCCGCGATGACCAGGACGCTGTCGATGAGCAATCCTGACACGTCAACCGCCGAATGGATTGCCGAGGCGCCGTCGTCGTGCGATCAGACCAGCGAGTGCCAGCCGCTGCCCTTGGCCGATTTCGGCAACGTCAGCTTCACCGGTGCATCGGCGACGGCCGGCGGGCATACCGGATCGATTTCGGACTCGCAGTGGACGTCGTCTCAGGTCGCGCTGAACGGCGGCGCGGACGAGGGCCCAGGCTTCGTGGTGGCGCAAACGTCGGCCGCCGCGCAGCCGAGCTCGCTGTCGACTGACGGCTCTGCCTTCTCCGTCGCTTGCTCCTCCGACGCCAATGCGTCCTCGGGCGAGGGGGCAACGACGAACGCCGCGGGTGGCGCCGGGTACGGGTACGGTGGCTCCGGTTACGGCGGTTACGGCTATGGCGGCTCGGGCTACGGCGCCTATGGCTACGGCGCCTATGGCTACGGCGGCTACGGGTACGGCGCCTACGGCTACGGCGGCTACGGGTACGGCGGCGACGGGTACGGTGGTTACGGCTACCCGTTGGGCGTCGGCGGTTACCCCGTGGGCGGGTACGGGAGCTAAGGCACGTGAAGCAGGCCCACGAGCCTCTGCTTGGTTATACCCGCAGGGGCGCAGAGCGAGCGCCCGGCCGGTTCTCAGCGGATGTCGCTCACCGTTGCGGCTCCTCCTCAGGGTAGATCTCAGGCTGGGCCTCACGTTCGGCAAAGCTTTCTCTGGGCTGCTCGGGCCCGGCCAGCGGCGACGATTTGGGAGTCGGATGGGTGGACATGCGGTCCTTTCTGTGTCGTGTGGTCGGAGCAACGCCAGGCCGCTCGGATTCAGGATTTACCCGTTATGTGCGGTCTGTAACGCATGTCACGCACCGGGGTATCTCGGACGGTGCTGCCGTTCCGACGCAAGCGCTCCTGGAAGCGCCGAGTAACTGATGCAGCGCGCAGCGCGCCCAAGCGCGGCCGCGAGCTTCGTGACGCCGCGGCCCAACTGGATCTGCCCTGGGCGCGTTCTTGGCTGGCGGGGGTGGCGCGGGAGAACTTCATGCGTTTCGTCCTCAATCCGACAATGGATTTCTACATGCGCCGGCGCGCCACCGGCCGGGAGAAGCTGGCGGCGGTCAAGGGCCCGGTGATCCTGGTCGCCAACCACGCCAGCCACGTCGACACGCCGGTGATCCTCTCCGCTCTCCCTCGGCGGCTGCGCAAACGGACCGCGGTGGCGGCAGCGGCCGACTACTTCTACCGCAACCGCGTGGTGGCCTCGGCCGTCTCGCTGATCTTCAACACGGTGCCGATCGAACGCCGGGGCGGCGGCGGCCTGGCGAAGAACGGGAGCCATCTCGACACCCTGCTTGACCAGGGGTGGAATCTCCTGCTGTACCCGGAGGGCACGCGGTCACGCGGCGGCGTTCCCGGTCGCGTGCGCCGCGGCGCTGCCGTGCTGGCCTCGGCCCACAACCTCTGGATCGTCCCGATCCGCGTCACCGGAACGGCGGCCGCGATGCCGCCCGGGCGGATCTGGCCTAAGCGCCTGCACGGCAAGCTCCTCTCCAAGCGCCACCGGATCGAGGTCTCCTTCGGGGAGCCGATCCGTCCCTCCGAGGACGCCGCGGCCCTGATCGAGCGGGTGCAGAGCTTCTTTGAGAACGGTGACGGTGGTCCGTCGATCTCGCCCTACCGGCGGGGCCGCCTGACCGCACGCCAGGACTGACGGCAGCAGCACTACTCGTGCTCGAGCGCGTCGAGGACTGCCCGGCCTGGGGCAGGGTATCTCCGGCGCCGACGGTGATTCGTGGCTCGGGGCGGGAAAGACGGCGCAATGAAGGGAGCGCGGGGTCCGGGTGCCGACGAGCACCAACTCTCATGAGCCGCCCTTGTCGCTATTCATACGGTCAACTTCTCACTCGCGCGCGCCCAGACCACGATTGCGAAGTTGGCCTTGATGATCATCGTCAACTTCGCAATCGCCGTTGCGCCGCGCACCAGTGCGAAGTTGACCGGAGTTCCACGCTCGCCACCCGCCGGGGTCACACACGGCACGCCGGCCGCCCCAGACCAGCACGCTCTCACCAGCGCTGCGTCTCATCCCGCGCCCCACGGTTGGCGCAGTTCCTGGCGTGGCCTCTCATCAGCGCCGTTTCTCGCTCGCGCCTCACAGCCGACCAGCAGGCGGCGCAATCCCTTCCCAGGCCTCTCACCATCGCCGTTTCTCGCCCCGCGCTCCGAAGAACGCCGAGGCGACGGGCGCCTCCCATCGGCGACGATCGGTCCGGCGATCCAGGCCCTCGCGCCCGCCCAGGGGCACGACCACCGCGTTGCGAGTGGGCTGACCTCGCGAGAGCGGCGGCAGCAGGAGTAACGGTCGCCGGGATTAAACGTCGCCAGGAGTAAACCGTCGCCGGACCAGCGCAGGGCCAACACCCAGCAGGGCCAAACGCAGCAGGACTGACATCGCGGGAGGGGCGGCGTCGCGGGCCGCCCCGTCCTCAGTCGTCGTCCTCGTCGACCCAGTCCATGGTCCGGGCTACGGCCTTGCGCCACTTGCGGTAGCCACGCGCGCGCCGGTCAGGGTCCATCTGCGGGCGCCACTCGGCGGCCTTGCGCCAATTGTCTCTCAGCGCCACCTTGTCGGGCCAGAAACCGACCGCCAGGCCGGCTGCGTAAGCGGCTCCCAGCGAGACCGTCTCGGCCACGAACGGGCGGACCACCGGAACGTCGAGGACATCGGCCAGGAACTGCATCAGCAGGTTGTTGGCGGTCATCCCGCCGTCGACACGGAGTGTGGCGAGCGCCATGTTCGCGTCCCGGTTGATCGCCTCCACGACCTCAAGCGTCTGCCAAGCGGTCGCTTCCAGCACGGCTCGGGCCAGGTGACCTTTGGTGATGTAGCTGGTCAGTCCGGCGATTACGCCCCTCGCGTCGCCGCGCCAATGGGGTGCGAACAACCCTGAGAACGCGGGCACGAAATAGCAGCCGCCGTTGTCTTCCACAGTCCGCGCCAGCGTCTCGATCTCCGGCGCCGAGGCGATCAGCGTGAGGTTGTCCCTGAACCACTGCACCAGCGCGCCCGTGACCGCGATCGAGCCCTCCAGTGCATACGTGGGTGGCTCGGCGCCGATCCGGCAGCCGACCGTGGTCAGCAGGCCGCTGCCAGACAGGACCGGGACCTCGCCGGTGTTGAACAGCAGGAAGCTGCCGGTTCCGTAGGTGCACTTGGCCTCTCCCGGCGAGAAGCATGTCTGTCCGAACAGGGCAGCCTGCTGATCGCCCAGCGCGGCGGCGACCGGAACCCCGGCCAGCACGCCGTGCGCCTCGCCGTAGACCTCTGAGGAGGGCCGGAGCTCGGGCAGCATCGCGCCGGGGACGCCGAACGCCTGCAGCAGAGACTGATCCCATTCGAGCGTGTCCAGGTTCATCAGCATCGTGCGGCTGGCGTTGGTTACGTCGGTCAGATGGCGTCCGGTCAGGCGCCAGATCAGCCACGAATCCATCGTGCCGAACAACACGTCGCCGGCCTCGGCGCGCCGGCGCAGCCCGGGGACCGTTTCGAGCAGCCACAGGAGCTTGGGGCCGGAGAAGTAGCTGGCTAGCGGAAGTCCGCAGCGCTCACGGAAGCGCTCTGCACCGAGCTCGCCGCCGAGCTCGCGGACCACGTGGTCGGTGCGGGTGTCCTGCCAGTTGATGGCGTTGTGCACCGGCGCGCCGGTGTGGCGGTCCCAGACCAGCGTCGATTCACGCTGATTGGCGATTCCCACGGCGACCAGGTCGGCGGGCTTCAGCTGCGCGTCGTGCAGCGCGCGAGCAACGACCTGCTCGACGTTTCGCCAGATCTCCTCCGGGTCGTGCTCGACCCAGCCCGGCCTGGGGTAGATCTGCTCATGCTCCTTCTGGGCCACCGACACTATTCGCGCCGACTGGTCGAACACCAGGCAGCGTGAGGAGGCTGTCCCCTGGTCGATCGCCGCCACATAGTGCTTGCTCATTGCCACCGTGTTGTTTACCAGGGGATCGCCCCGAGCTCACGTGACACCGCGCGCGCCGCCTCGCGCACGTGCGCGAGCAGGTCGCCGCGGGGCTGGCGAGCGGCCAGCAGCCGCTCAGGCGGGCCGAAGATCCCCACCGCTCCGACGGTCGCGCCCCGACGATCGAGGATCGGCGCGGCGTAGGAGACCTGACCGGGGTGCAGCTCGCCGATGTCGGCGCCCCAGCCTTGACTTCGCACCCGGGTCAGCTCGCGCTCCAGCCGCTCTGCGTCGGTGATTGTGGAATCGGTGTAGGCCACCATCTCGCTCTTGGTCAGCTCGGCGGCGATGTAGGGATGATGAGCGAGCAGAACCTTCCCCAGGGCGGTCGCGTGAGCGGGCAGCAGCGAGCCGACATCCAGCGACTGCAGGCTGTTGTCGGGCCGAAACACGTGATGGACGACCAGCACCTGGAGCTCGTGCAGGGTGCCGATCCGCACCGCCTCCTGAGTTCTCGACGCCAGCGAGTCAGACCAGTTCAACGCACGTGTCCGCAGCTCGTTGCCGTCCAGATAGCTCGAGCCCATGTGCAGCAGCGCCGCCCCCAACTGGTACTTGCCGCTCTCGGCGTCCTGCTCGATGAAGCCGACGACCTGGAGTGTGCGTAGCAGGCCGTGCACGGTTCCCTTCGGCAGCCCCAGCTCGCCGGCGATGTCCACCACACCCAAGCGCCGGGTGCGTCCCGACAGCAGCCGCAGGATCGCCGCGGCGCGCTCGATCGACTGAATGTTGCCAGGCATCCCTGCCCCTAAGCCGGAACCGATCCCGGGTCAGTAGTCACCACGAGGTAGCGGAATGCGGGGACTACGGAACCTGATACGGAGGCGGGCACGAACATCCTTGGTCGGCATTAGCGAACTAAGTACTGGTCTTTTGAACCTCGGTTGACATTGTCGAACGGGCGTGCATAGTATCGCGGCAATTCGCACAATGGCGTCCTAGGAGGGAGAACAGCGTGGGTATCATCGGAGCGGAAATCATCGGCACGGGGCTGCTGATCGTGCTCGGCGACGGCGTGGTGGCAGGGGTGTTGCTGTCCAAGTCGAAGGCCGAGAACTCAGGATGGATCGTCATCACCTTCGGGTGGGGCATGGCGGTCATGGTCGCCGTCTTCGCAGTGCAGCGGTTCGACGGCGCGCATCTGAACGCGGCGGTCACCCTGGGGATATGGATCAACGGTGGCATCGACGGCACGCAGGCGATCAAGTACTTCGTCGGAGAGATGATCGGCGCGATGGCCGGCTCCACCCTGGTGTACCTGGCCTACTACCTGCACTGGTCCGAGACAGACGACCCGGGCCTGAAGCTGGCGGTGTTCTGCACCGGCCCGGCGATCCGCAACTATGCGTGGAACCTGGTCACCGAGATCATCGGCACGTTCGTGCTGGTGTTCGGGATCCTGGCGATAGCCGACGCGCACAACACTGCTACGTTTCTGACGCCGGGCCTATTCCCGCTGATAGTCGGGCTCCTGGTCCTCGCCATCGGCCTCTCTCTCGGTGGGCCGACGGGGTACGCGATCAATCCGAACCGTGACCTCGGTCCGCGGATCATGCACGCGCTGCTGCCGATCCCCGGCAAGGGCTCATCGGACTGGTCATACGCATGGGTGCCCGTGCTGGGGCCGCTGATCGGCGGCGCCGTGGCCTCGCTGGCATTCCAGGTCTTCTTCCCCACGATCGCGGGCGTGCGATGAAGAAGCTGATCAACGCGCCGGACGGGGTAGTGGCAGACGCGCTGCGCGGGGTGGAGGCCGCACACGGCGACCGTGTGCGCGTCGTCTATGACCCTGCCCTGATCGTCCGCAAGGACGCCCCGGTTCAGGGCAAGGTGGGGCTGATCTCTGGCGGCGGCTCAGGCCACGAGCCGATGCACGGCGGTTTTGTCGGGCCGGGAATGCTCGACGCCGCCTGCCCGGGCGAGGTGTTCACGTCACCCACGCCAGATCAGATGCTGGCGGCGACCAAGGCCGTCAGCGGCGGTGCCGGGGTGATTCACATCGTCAAGAACTACACCGGCGACGTGATGAACTTCGACATGGCGGCCGAACTCGGCAAGGGCGAGGACATCGAAGTCGAGACGGTGCTCACCAACGACGACGTGGCGGTGGAGGATTCGCTCTATACCGCCGGCCGTCGCGGCGTGGGGGTGACGGTGCTGGTCGAGAAGATCTGCGGCGGAGCGGCAGATGGCCGTCGCTCCCTGCAGGAGGTCGCCGAACTGGGGCGGCGGGTCAACGCCAACGGCCGGTCGATGGGAATGGCGCTGACCCCCTGCATCACGCCGGCATCCGGCGAGCCGAGCTTTGAACTCGCCGAGGATGAGGTCGAGATCGGGATCGGGATCCACGGGGAGCCGGGACGCTTCCGGGAGAAGATCGGTCCGGCGTCCCAGGTCGCTGAGCGGCTGATGACGCCGATCGTCGAGGATCTGCCGTTCTCCTCAGGCGACCGCGTGCTGGCGTTTGTGAACGGGATGGGCGGCACGCCGCTGCTGGAGCTCTACGTGGTCTACGCCGAGGTGGCCAAGATCGCCAAGGAGCATGGGCTGCAGATCGAGCGCAACCTGATCGGCAACTACATCACGTCGCTGGAGATGCAGGGCTGCTCGATCACCCTGCTCAAGCTCGACGACGAGATGTTGCGCTACTGGGATGCGCCAGTGAACACGCCCGGCCTACGCTGGGGCGTCTAGATAGTGGCGATCACACGGGAAGGCGCGCTCGACTGGATGAGCCGCTTTGCGGGCGAGATGAACGAGCACCGTCAGGAGCTCGTTCGTCTCGACACCGCGATCGGCGACGGTGATCACGGGACCAACATGGACCGGGGCATGCGCAAGGCGATGGAGAAGCTCGGAGCGTCTGAGCCGGCTGATCCGGGTGCGGTGCTGAAGACCGCCGCGATGGCGCTGGTGTCCAGCGTCGGCGGGGCGGCGGGTCCGTTGTACGGCACGCTCCTGCTCCAGATCGGAACGGCGATGGGCTCAGAGTCCGTGGTCGATCTGCCGGGTTTCGCCGCCGCGTGGCGCAAGGGCCTGGAGGGCGTGCAGGCTCGCGGTAAGGCGCAGCCGGGCGACAAGACGATGGTCGATGCGCTGATCCCGGCGATCGAGGCCATGGAGCAGGCCTCCGACCTGGACGATGGTCTGCGGGCCGCAGTGCAGGGCGCGCAGGACGGCATGAACGCGACGACCCCGATGGTCGCTCGCAAGGGCCGCGCCAGCTACCTGGGCGAGCGCAGCAAGGATCACCAGGACCCTGGAGCAACCTCCACCTACTACCTCTTCAAGAGCGCCGCTGAGGCGCTGGCGGGCTAAAAAGGAGCA
>CALAQT010000505.1 GCA_937888775.1 uncultured Actinomycetes bacterium
TGCCCGGGCGGGCGACGGCGCGTCACCAACCAGCGCGCAACTTGCGAGGAATTCCCAAACCCCGGAAAGACCTGCTCAGGACCACGATCCGGCTCTCACCCTGACCACATCGATGCCGGGAGCCCCCAATTTGGTCGCGGCTCTCCACATCTGCGGCTACGCGCCGCGAAGCGGGTGTGTCGGTCGAGCCCCGCCGGCTGGCGGCGGAGGCCGCTCGTGGGGCTAGGATCCAAGACCGGATGGCAACCGGTCCGAGAGAGCCGAGGGCTGGAGCTCGAACACAGCGCGGCGCTGACGGGGTGAACGCGCGGGAGCGCAACGGCATGCGACGCCAGTTCGAGTATCCCGGCGCTGAGCAGGTTGAACGGCTGCGGCGGTTCGTGGCTGGCACGCCGTTTCCCCGCCGGGTGTGAGTACGTGGCTGCTGACGCGAGCGCGTGGGGTGTGAATAAGACGTTGGGCTTGCAGGCTTTGCGCGATCTGCGGGCTGCGCGGCGTCGCCGGTACGCCGAGAACGTCGACTTGTTAGAGGTCCTTTACCGCTTGTACCTAGGGGTCCTTTTCGGTGGCTGGGGACTGGCGCTGATCTCGGGTGCGTTGGCGGACGTGAGGGTCGACCATCACACAGTCGAGGAGATCCATCGCCATGGCCCCGCCGCGCTCGGGATGCTGGTCGCGATCGCTGCGGCGGCCGGGTTGCGGTCAGGGGGTAGGGGCGGTCCGTTGGTGCTCGAAGCAGCCGATGTCCAGCATGTGCTGCTGTCTCCCGTCGATCGCGGGGCGGCGTTGCGTGGGTTGGCCGTCCGCCGGCTGCGTACTGCGGGATTCGTCGGCGTGGTGGCGGGGCTGATCGCGGGGAACTTCACGTTTCGTCGCCTGCCGGGCCGGCCGGCAGAGTGGCTCTTGTGCGGGGCTGCGTTCGGGGCAACGGTCGCCGTGTGGGGGTTGGCCGGCGCGATGATCGCCTCTGGTCGACGCATGCACCGAGCGGTGGTCTTGCTGCTTGCCGTGCTGATCGTCGGCTGGTCGGTGGCGGATCTGGTCGGCGAGCGGACGACCTCGCCGGCGACCATGCTCGGGCAGCTTGTGCTGTGGCCGCTGCATCGCGGCAGTGATTCGTTCGCTTTGCCCGCCGCCGGCCTGGCCGCCTGTGCCGTGTTTGCGTTGTTCGGGCTCGCTGGGCTTGCTGGTACCTCGCTCGAAGCTGCGCGACGACGCGCGGGGTTGGCAGCGCAGCTTCGCTTCGCGGTCACCACGCAGGACCTGCGGGCGATCATCCTGCTCCGCCGGCAACTCGCCTCGGAGATTCCGCGACGCCGTCCGTGGCTGCGGCTTGCTCGGTCCGACGGTCCGAGCCGTGCAGTCTGGCACCGCGACTGGCAGAGCTTCTTGCGCTGGCCGTTGGTGCGAGTCGTGCGTGTTTGCGTGCTCGGCGTGGTCGCGGGGGTCTCGCTGTTCGGCGTCTGGCGGGGCACCACTCCTTTAGTGCTGGTGGCGGCCTTTGCGCTGATGGTGGCGGCATTCGACGCGGTCGAGCCAATCGGACAGGAGGTGGACCATCCGATGCGCCTCGGGCTGCTCCCAGTCGCCCCGGGCGAGGTGATCCGCCGCCATCTCGTGGCTCCCGTCGTGCTGATGGCCGGCGTGTCGCTGATCGCGGTCGCTACCGTGATCACGGCTGGGGCGTCCGGCGGGTTGGTCGCAGTGGTGGTCGTGATGGTCCTTCCGACCGCGCTCCTGTCACTGTGCTGCGCCGCGCTGAGCGTGACGAACGACCCGTTCAAGTACGTGCTGACGCCTCAGATTGGGTACTTCCAAACCGGTTTCCCGGTCGTGCTGGTGATCATCGGCGTGAGCGGACCCGTGCTCCTCGCGCGGGCAGCTGCGCGCCACGGTGCCGCGGCTGCAGGGGCGGCTGTCGGATGCGAGTTTGTGGTGTTGCTGATCTGCGCGGCCGTGATCGCGTGGCTCGGGAACAGGATTTCTGCTTCGGTCCCGGTCAGGTCATGAAGAAGCGGACCCGTCGCCACGCTTCCGATCAGCCCGTGCTCGCAGCAGCAGGACTGCGACAGGAGTACGACGATCTGATCGCGCTCGCGCGGCTCGACCTGAAGGTCGTGCCCGGTGAGCTGGTCGCGCTTGTGGGTTCGAACGGCGCGGGGAAGACCACATTGCTGGCGATCGCCGCCGGCCTCGTCGAAGCGTCCCACGGCACGATCCAAATCTGCGGGGAGCCCGCGGGCTCGTTGACGGCGCGCGCTCGGACCTCGTACATCCCGGACACGCCGGTCTTCTACCAGGACCTGAGCCTCAATGAGCACCTCGAGTACATCGCGCGGCTGCACGAGGCCGACGACTGGCAGAGCCGTACATCCGAGCTCCTCGAGCAGCTCGGGCTTGAGCGATGGGGGCATAAGCTGCCGACCCAGTTCAGTCGCGGGATGCGGCAGAAGGCGTCGCTCGCGCTGGGATTCATCCGGCCGTTCTCGCTGCTCTTGGCAGACGAGCCGTTCGACGGTCTGGACCCTGTAAGTCGCGACGTGCTGGTCGAGATGCTGCGGACGACTGCCGCCTCGGGCGCCGCGGTGATCGTCTCCACCCACCGCACCGAGGTGGCCGACTTCAGCAGCCGCTGCATCGCCCTCCACGACGGCCAACTGATCTACGACGGCCCGCCTGACCGCGCCGTGATCGCAGGCAATCTGCCGACGGAGGATGGCGCTCTGCTTACCGCAGACGTCCCCGAACCCGAATAGCCGACACCTTCTCTTCGGCGCGCAGACGCAGCCGAGCTCGCCGCCTGCGCTCGCCGTGGGGAAGCGCCAGTGTGCTCACGCCCGCTTTGCGTCGGCGGCGTGTTCATCATGGCCCGCCGAGTCACCCTGAACGTCAGCGCTCGGGCCGTAGCGGTAGCGGGCGCTCCGCTCCGTCCCGGAATCCTGGGGCGACGCTCGACCCGTCCGGGGGACGATGGAGCCGGATGCTGCCCAGCCCGCGTATCACCGTTGGCCGGCCGCACCTGCCGCAAAACGACGCACTCACGAACCCATTCCACACCGACGCTAAACGACGCGTTCTCAGTCCTTCTGCCGCCCTCGCCCAGCGCACCGCGACCAACAGCATCCCCAATTCGCGCACTCCCAGCGAGCCAACCCGCCTCATCGCCGCGCTCGGAAACCCGCAAACAGCGGATCTCCCTTGACATAGGAGCAACAGGGCGAGCGCGCCGCTCACGACGGCGGTCTGGGACTCGGCCGATTGAGCGAGCGTCCTGCTGTCCGCGCGAGGCGGGCCGATCGTCGGCGCTCTCCAGATGCCCGACGCGCGACGAACGCAGGAGCGTCGGGAACGCACGACCAGATTGCTGTCGTGCTCAAGCAGAGAAGGGAAGCTGGCGAGAGCATCTACGCCTCACCTCACCGGCGGTCGGCGTCGGAGCAAGTCCGCTTCTGCGACTCCCGCGGGCGCTTCACATGACGGCGGCGTCGTCGGGTTCTAACCTCGTGATCGTGGCCATCGTTGCCTGCCCAACCTGCAACGCGCGCAATCGTGTCGGCCCGATCGCCCGCGGCGTTCCGCGATGCCCACGGTGCAAGTCGGCGCTCCCGTGGGTCGTGGACGCGAACACCGACACGTTTGCCGCCGAAACGACCACCTCCGTGCCGGTAGTGGTGGATTTCTGGGCGGCATGGTGCGGACCGTGTCGGATGATCTCCCCTGTGCTTGAAGATCTCGCCACACACCACGCCGGGCACCTCAAGGTCGTAAAGGTCGACGTCGACGCGAATCCCGGACTCGCCATACGGTTCGGCGCGCGGTCGATCCCGCTGCTCGTCGTGATCCGAGACGGACACGAGGTCGACCGAATCGTCGGCGCGCTTCCTCGCGCCGCGTTGGAACAGCGGTTAGGGCCAGCGCTCTACCCGTGAGCTCACCGGTCCGGGCTCCAGCGCTGCACTACTCGCGTTGCTAGCCGGCAGACACGGGTTCCGCGCGAACCGGGACGGTTGCCGCCGCCGGGTTGCGTCCCACGACTGCTGTAAATAGCCGGAGCTGTCAAGGCGGCGGCGTAGGTTCCCCCAAGTCCTGCAAGACGATGAAGGAGGCCTACGCCGTGAGACGCACCGTACCGCCATCGACGGAGATACAAGCGAACATCGACAAGCTGCTGGCGACCGGGATGGTCGGGTGGTTGGCGAGGACACGATGGCCGCTGGAGAACTGGCGGCAGGACAGCTGTAGTTCCGGGTGGTCGAGGAGATCATCGACCTGATCGAGGTGGCGTCTGATCAGGGGCCCGTGCTCGTGGCGTTGGACGACTTGCACTGGGCCTGACACCTCGACGCTGCTGGCGTTTCGCTGGATGACGCGCCAGCTCACTCACGTGCCGCTGTTACTCGTTGGGACCCTGCGGCCGTCGCCTCGCACCCCCGACCTTTGTCAGCTTCTCGATGATTGCTTGGAAACTGGCGCGGAGCTGATTCGCGTGGAGCCCTTGGGCAGTCAGGATGTGGGCGCTCTGCGGCGGTGTTCGACCCGGCGTTCCCCGGGCTGAGGATCGCGGCGCCTCGCCGGTCTCATCCAGGTAGCAGCAGAGCAAATGAAACCCGTACCCATGCTTGTAGTTACCGGCCGCCAGCTCCCTGTCTGACCTAGATCAGTGAGTTAGCTGGCGGCGGGCCGCCGGTCGGGATCGGGCGAGTATTG
>CALAQT010000506.1 GCA_937888775.1 uncultured Actinomycetes bacterium
TCGGCGGCGGCGACTCCGCCTGTGACTGGGTGATCAACCTGCTTGACACCGCCAGCGAGGTGAGCCTCGTTCACCGCCGGGAGGGCTTCCGTGCCCACGAGCTGACCGTGGGCCAGGTGCTCCAGGCCGCCGACCGCGGCGATGTCGCCCTGCACGTGCCGTATCAGATCAAGGAGGTGCTGGGGGACGGCAGTGTCGAGCGCGTGGTGCTGTTTCACTCCGACGACGAGGCACGCGAGGTGGAGCTCGAGGTCGACGCGATCCTCCTCCAGCTCGGCTTCAAGACCGCGCTGGGCCCGCTCAAGGACTGGGGCTTTGAGATCGTCAAGGGCGCGATCGTCGTCGATCAGCTGATGGCCACCTCGCTGGAGCGCATCTGGGCGTGCGGCGACATCACGACCTTCGAAGGCAAGCTCAAGCTGATCGCCACCGGGTTCGCCGAGTCGGCGATCGCGGTCGCCCAGGCGGTGCACGAGATCCGGCCGGAGGTCAAGATCCAGCCCAAGTACTCGACCAACACCGGCGTCCCCGGGGCGGTTGCCGGCCAGCCCTGAGCGCCGCACGGCGAGTCGCCGTGGGCTTCAGGCCGCGGTGGCGAGGCTGCGCGCCGCCGATCCGGTGCTGCGCGGTGCGATCGACCAGGTCGGGCTCGACGCGATCGGAGACGCGCGGGCCGGGCGTCCTGATGACCATTACGGCGCGCTCGTGCGATCGATCGTCGGCCAGCAGCTCTCGACCAGGGCGGCGCGGGCGATTTACGGGCGGCTGACCGAGCGCTTCGGGGGCCGCACACCGACCCCCGAGGAAGTCCTGGCCGACGACCCCGATGCCCTGCGCGCCGCCGCGGGCCTGTCGCGGGCCAAGGTCGGATTCCTGCGCTCGCTGGCCGAGCACGTGATCGACGGATCGCTGGAGCTCGAACGCCTCGACCAGCTCTCAGACGAGGACGTGATCACCGAGCTGATCGCCGTCAAGGGGCTGGGGGTATGGACGGCCCACATGTTCCTGATGTTCCACCTGCAGCGACCGGACGTGCTGGCGGTCGGCGACCTGGGGATCCGCCGGGCGGTGATGACGCTCTACGGCCTGCCCGCGCTCCCGGCGCCGGCCGAGCTCGAAACTATCGCCGATCCGTGGCGGCCACATCGAACGCTGGCATGCCGGTTCCTCTGGCGCTCGCTCGACGCCACCCCGGTGTGACCGGCCGCGAGCCCCGGCTTAGACCGCAGAGAGCCCCCGGCTTAGACCGCTGAGACCAGCCGCGAGCGCCGGCTTAGACCGCTGAGACTTCTTCCTCTTCGGCGACCCGGAACGAGGATCCGCAGCCGCAGGCTGCGATCACGTTGGGATTCTCGACCTTGAATCCCGCGCCCTGGAGTCCGTCGACGAAGTCGATCACCGAACCCTTGACGTAGGGCAGGCTCGGATTGTCGACCAGCAGACGAATCCCCTTATCCTCGATTACCACGTCGCCGTCGCGCTGCTCGTCGAAGGCGAGCGCGTACTGGAAGCCCGAGCATCCGCCGCCGCGAACGCCGACGCGCAACCCGGAGGTCAGCGCGGCCGCGCTTTGGGTGTCGAGAAACTCGCGGACCTTCTCGGCACCTTTATCGGTGAGTGTGATCATGCTTCATTCAGTATAGCGACGGGACCTCGATACGCTAGAGGGGATGTCCGTAACGCCAGATGAGGTAAAAGCACGGATCGAGGCCGGAATCCCGGGCGCGGTCGCGAGCGTCACCGGGGACGGCCATCATTTCAATGCGGTCGTCTCGGCCCCCGCCTTCAGCGGGCTGCCGCGGCTCGCTCAGCACCGGCTCGTCTACGACGTGTTCGGCTCGGAGTTGGGCGACCGCATCCATGCCCTGTCAATCCAGACGCGAACTTCGGAAACGGAGAAAGGCCCATGAGCGACGAAGCCAGCAACCCGATGCGCGAAGCGATCCAGAGCGCGATCTCCGAAAACCCGGTGATCCTGTTCATGAAGGGAACCCCGGAGGCGCCGGCGTGCGGCTTCTCGGCCCGCACCGTCGCGATCCTGCAGTCCCTTGGCCAGCCGTTTGCGGCGGTCGACATCCTGCCCGACCCGCGGATCCGCCAGGAGCTCTCCGAGCTCTCCAAGTGGCCGACGATCCCCCAGTTGTTCGTCGAGGGCGAGCTGGTCGGCGGCTGCGACATCATCACCGAGATGTACCAGTCCGGCGAGCTCCAGGAGACGCTCGGACTCGAGGCTGAGACGCTCGACGGGTCGGCGCCAGCAGGCGCCACGGTCGAGCCGCCGCCGCTCTCGATCGAGACTCACTCCTAGTCCTGCGCGGGAACTGAACGTGGGGACCGGGGTCGTTCGACGTCGTGTGGACTTGGCGTGCTGTCTGGCGCTGAGCCTGGCGCGAGCGCACAGCGGAAGCTAAGTCGATCCGCAGACCAAGCTTGTCGGTTGAACAGGCACTGCGCTTTGACGGCGACGCGCTGTGGGCGCTCGATCAGACGCGGTTGCCGTGGCAGGAGACCGAGCTTGCGCTGCGCAGCGCCGATGATGTCGCCGACGCGATCAGGCGACTGTGCATCCGCGGCGCGCCGCTGATCGGGGTCGCGGCCGGATACGGGGTCGCGCTGGCGCTGGCCCGCGACCCGGCAGGCCTGGAGCTAGCCTGCGAGACGCTGCGCCGCGCTCGGCCGACGGCCGTGAACCTGGCTCACGCCGTGGCCCGCGTGCGGGCCGCGGTGCTCGGCGCCCCGCCGGGGGAGCAGGCGGCGGCGGCGCTGGCGCAGGCGCAGGCGATCGACGCCGAGGAGCAGGCCGCGAGCGCTGAGCTGGCGCGACACGGAGCGCAACTGCTGAGTGGTACCGGGCGGATCTTGACCCACTGCAACACCGGCATGCTGGCAGCGCCCGGACGCGGCACCGCGCTGGCGGTGATCGCCGAGCTGGCGCAGCGTGGGAGCCTGGAACTGGTGCTGGCCACCGAGTCACGGCCCCTGCTCCAGGGCGCCAGGTTGACCGTGTGGGAGCTCGTGCGCCTCAAGATCGCCCATCAGCTGCTCGTCGACAGCGCGGCCCCCGGCCTGATCGCGGCGGGCGACGTCGATGCGGTGATCGTCGGCTGCGATCGCGTGGCCGCCAACGGCGATGTGGCCAACAAGGTCGGCACGTACGCGCTGGCGCTCGCCGCCGCCGCGGCGGAGATCCCGTTCGTCGTGGCCGGTCCCACCTCGACGATCGATCCGAGCTGCCCCACCGGAGCCCAGATCGAGATCGAGGAGCGCGGCGAAGAGGAGGTCCGCACGGTCGTCACCGGCGGCGAGCCGGGCCGGTGGGAACTGACCCTGCCCGGGACCCGGTGTCGCAACCCCGCCTTCGATCTGACGCCGGCGCCGCTGGTCACCGCGCTGGTCACCGAGCGCGGGGTGGCGCGCCCCGCGCAGGGCGATTCAGTGCTCGGGCTGCTGCCCTGACGGCGCTCGCCCTGCCCCGCAGCGCGGTGCTCAGATCGGTTGGCCCGACGGCCCTGGCCCGCGCTGAGGGCGGAGGAACTCCAGGTGCTCGACAATCCGGCGCGAATCGCAGATCACCTCGCCGTCGATCACCAGCACCGGAACTCGCCGCTGGCCGCTGAGCGCCTCCACCTCAGGCCGGCGCGAACGGCGCTGGGGCACGACCACGGCCTCGAACGGGACCCGGTCACGTTTGAGCGCCCGGGCCACCTTTCCGCATGGGCACAGCCAATTGGTGGGGGTCGTGCACCGATAGAGCGTGGCCATCTGCGCTTAGACGATACGCCGGCCGGCGCACGATGGCACGGCCGCTTCGTCCTGCGCTCAGCTCGCCTAGACGAGCGCCGGGGCAGTCGAGCTGAGAACTTCGGCCAGCGCCTCGGCGCTCATCGGCCGGGCGAGCAGGAAGCCTTGGGCGCGGTCACAGCCGAGCTCCGTGAGCCGCTCAAGTTGCGGGGCTCGCTGCACTCCCTCGGCGACGAACCGAGCCACCGTGTCGCCGGCGCGGAGCCCCGAGGCGAGCCGCGAGGAGACCGTCTGCAACGGCCGGTCGCCGGCGACGTGCCCGAGCGTGTCGTTGATGGCCTTGAAGTCATCGGCCGCGGGCCGCCCGAGGCGAACCCCTGGCGCGATGAGCTATCCGCACCGCATCGGCCGGTGCGGACGTTTGGGGCAGGCTGGGTGGCGCTGCTCACGGGTAGATCGCGCGCAGTCGGGCGGCCGCGGCGAACCGCTCAATGGCGACCGTCTGAGCAGCGGTGCGCCAGTCAATGTCGAACCGGTCGGCACTGGCGAAGACCCGCTCAATCCCATCGCGGAGTTGCTTGCGCAACCGCTGCGCGAACGCCTCTGAGTCCCACAGATACTTCTGCTGGTCCTGGGCCCACTCGAAATAGCTGGCGGTCACGCCACCAGCGTTGGCGATCACATCGGGCACCACACGGATCCCACGGTCGGCGAGGATGCGATCAGCCTGGGGCGTGGTCGGCCCGTTGGCGGCCTCCACGACCAGCCGACAGTCGACGGTGGGCGCGTTGTCTGCGGTGATCTGACGCTCGAGTGCGGCCGGCACGAGGATGTCGCACGGAATCTGAACCACTTCCTCGCGCGCGACCGGATCGCCGCCCGGGAAGCCTCGCAGGAAGCGGTGCTCGCCCACCCACATCGTGAGCGCGTCTACGTCAAGCCCGGTCGTCGACGCAACTCCACCGGTGACGTCGGAGATCCCGACCAGTATCGCCCCGCGCTCGGTCAGCTCGCGCGCGATCACGGCGCCCACGTTGCCAAAGCCCTGAACCACGACGCGTAGACCGCGGAGGTTCCAGCCGATGCGCTCGAGCACTGACTCGATGCAGTAAACGGCCCCCAGTCCCGTCGCGGACTGTCGGCCGACGATGCCGCCCAACAGCAGCGGCTTGCCGGTCACGATCTCAGGTACGGCGTAGCCGACCTGCTGAGAGTAGGTGTCCATAAACCAGGCCATCTCTTGCTCCCCGGTCGCCATATCGGGAGCTGGAATATCCCGGTTGGGCCCGATGATCGGAAAGATCTCGCTTGCATAGCGGCGCGTGAGACGCTCGAGCTCAGAACGGGAGAGACGGTTCGGATCGCAGCGGACACCGCCTTTTGCGCCGCCGAAAGGTAGCCCGACGAGTTGACATTTGAGGGTCATCCAAATCGCCAGGGCAGCGCACTCGCCCAGCGATACGCCTGGTGCGTAGCGCACGCCGCCTTTGGTCGGACCCATCGTCAGCGTGTGCTGCACGCGGTACCCGGTGAAGATCTCGACCTCACCGCTGTCCCGGCGGACGGGGAAGTTCACCGTCAACGAGCGGCGCGGCTCGACCAGCCGAGACCAAATCTCAGGTTCAATGCCAAGCAGATTGGCAGCGCGGTCGAACTGTTCGACCGCGACGCTCCACAGCTCCGAGCGCCATTCACCGCCCGGCGCAACGAGATGGGCCTCATCCGCGAGGACATCGTCCCAACCGCCGCTGCCACGACGATCACTGCGGCCGGGCTCGGCCTCCAAGGTGCCGTCGGTAGGTTTCATAATGTGCTCCAAGTCGGCCCTCCTGGCGACCACGACTCTCAAATAACCGGGCACCGCGGTTGACCATCTCCGCGCCACTAGCCCGGAACGTGCAGTAAGCGTGCGGCTGTGACCTGGGCTCTCCGGCCGGGGGTCA
>CALAQT010000507.1 GCA_937888775.1 uncultured Actinomycetes bacterium
TCGGCGGGATCACCGGCATCTTCCTGGCCGTGTTCCCGGTCGACTGGCAGCTCAACGACACCTATTTCGTGGTCGCGCACTTCCATTACGTGCTGATGGGCGGCTCGGTGTTCACAATCTTCTCGGGTCTGTACTACTGGTTTCCCAAGATGACCGGCCGACTGCTCAACGAGCGGCTCGGCAAGGCGTCATTCTGGGTGATGTTCGTCGGCTTCAACGCGACCTTCTTCGTCCAGCACGCCCTCGGCCTCTCCGGGATGCCTCGCCGGATCTACACCTACCAGCCCGGCCTGGGGTGGTCGACCTACAACTTGATCTCGACGATCGGATCGTTCATCCTGGGCTTCGGCGTGCTGCTCACGATCATCAATGTCGCCCGCTCGCTCCAGCGGGGCAAGATCGCCGGTCCAGACCCCTGGAAGGGCAACACCCTGGAGTGGTTCACCTCATCGCCCCCACCCGTCAACAACTTCGACGCGATCCCCAGGGTGCGCTCGGTGGAGCCGATGCGCGATATCCGACGCCAAGTCGAGCGCCAGACCGGCGTCACGCAGAAGACCGGCGGCAGCGAGCAGTTCGCCCGAGTGTGATTGGGTGACCGCTTCAACCGTCACCGCCGTCCGCGCCGAACCGATCGGTGGCGCGCGGCAGGTCGTCGCCGACTATCTCGAGCTGACCAAGCCGAAGGTCCAGTCGTTGCTGCTGCTGACGACGATCACGACGATGGAGGTGGCGGGCAGCCCGTCGCTGTCGAGGATCGGGCTGACCTGTCTGGGCGGATATCTGTCGGCCGGCGGGGCGGGCGCGGTCAACCATTGCTATGACCGCGACCTCGACGCCCAGATGGCCCGCACGGCCTCGCGCCCGATCCCGGCCGGGCGGGTCTCCCCCCGCGCTGCGCTGATCTACGGCCTCACGCTGGCCGGACTCTCGTTCCTGCTGCTGGCACTGACCGTCAACGTGCTCGCCGCATCGCTGGCGCTGGGCGGATTCGCCGGCTACGTAGGCGTCTACACAATCTGGCTCAAACGACGCACCCCCCAGAACATCGTGATCGGCGGTGCAGCCGGCGCGATTCCCCCCCTAGTCGGCTGGGCCGCGACCCGCGGATCACTGTCGTGGACCGCCATCTACCTGTTCGCGATCGTCTTCTACTGGACGCCCCCCCATTTCTGGGCGCTCAGCCTGCTGATGAAAGACGAATACGCCAAGGTCGGAGTGCCGATGATGCCGGTCGCCCGCGGCGAGCGTGAAACCCGCCGCCAGATCGTGCTCTACACACTGCTGCTCTACGCAACCACCCAGCTCCCGTTCTGCGCAGGAGAGTTCGGCGCGGTCTATCTCGCCGCCTCCATCCCCCTCGGCCTGATGTTCATCAGCGGATCGGTACTGCTCTACCTACGGGCCGACCGCCGCAGCGCACTACGGCTCTACCTGTTCTCGCTGCTCTATCTCGCCCTGCTGTTCGGGGCGATGGTCGCTGACGTCAAGCTGTAGGAAAACGATCTAGGATCCACGGGCAATGGATAGAAAACTCGCACGTAAGAACATTCGCTCCGGCCTGATCGCCGGTGCGATTTGCCTGTTCATGTTCGGGATCACGTTCGTCGCGGCCGCGATCTACGTGCACCAGTGAGCCACGACGGCCACCAGACGCCACCCGCCGGCGAGGAGATCCACCTCCCTGGTCCGACGCTGATCCCGCTGATGTGCGCGATCGGGATCACCTTGACGGTGGTCGGCACCACGATCACGTTCGTCCTCTCGGCGATCGGCATCATCATCGTGGTTGTCACGGTCGCGATCTGGATCAGGGACACGCGGCGCGACGTCGACGCGCTGCCCGAAGAGCACGGTTGAATCGCCCTGGGGGCGATTCAACTTGGGGCAATCGCCCGGGGGGCGATTCCCCCGGTCGCACGCTGATTCGGCGCCTTACGCGGTCGCGGCCTCGGCGGGCACCTCACAGCTGGCCCCGTCGCCGGTCCAGACCCTGACGATGTCGCGCATCGACAGGATCCCGACCAGCTCGGCACCCTGCACCACCACCAGATGGCGGAATCCTCCGCGGACCATCGCCGCGGCCGCCTCTTCCAGCGACCAGTCGGGCGCCGCGAAGGTCAGCCGCGAAGACAGGTGATCCGCGACGCGTTGCTCGTCGGGGTCCTCGCCCGCACCGACGGACAAGAGCACGTCCCGCTCGGTGATCACGCCGGGCCCGTGCGCATCGGGGTCGATCACGACGGCCGCGCCGACGCGACGCGCGCACATCGCCGCCGCCGCCTCACGCAGCGTGTGATCCGGGCCGACCGTGAGCACTACGTCAGACATCCCCTCGCGAACCAGCATGACGCCTCCACCTCGGTTTGCAACGATTGACGCAAGCATAATCTACGCGCCGACGGCCGACGGGCCTCGGCCGTCTCTGATCACCCTTGGGTCAGGTTGCCGACGCCGTTCGTCTCGCAGAACACATAGGATGCGCGATGGAGTGAGAGTCCAGGCTCGAGGAAAAATCGGTGCGTAAGAACCCTCTGTTCCAGATGTTCGTCATCGGGGGGATCGCTGTCGTGATCGGGATTCCGGTTGCGCTGTTGGTCCCGTGGTTTCCCACCGATGCCTCGTCCCAGGCCAGCCACTTCAGGACGCTCTACGACGTCCTGCTGATCGTCTCGGTGCCGATCTTCGTCTTGGTCGAGACGGTGGTCGTGTTTTCGGTCTGGAAGTTTCGCATGAAGCCCGGCGAGGAAGAGAAGGACGGACCGCCGATCCACGGCAACACGCGGCTGGAAGTGGTGTGGACCACGATTCCCGCCGTCCTGATCCTTGGTCTCTGCACCTACGCGTACACGGTCCTGCGCTCAAACGAGGACAGCAAGAAGGGCGCGATGACCGTCAACGTCACCGAGCGCCAGTTCGCGTTCGAGTTCTCCTACCCGGAGGCGGGAGGCAAGCAGATCGTGTCCCCGATCCTCTACCTCCCCAAGGGCCGTCCGGTCGTCTTTGAGATCCGCTCGCTCGATGTGATCCACAGCTTCTTCGTGCCCGAGTTCTCCGAGAAGATCGACGCGGTTCCCGGCATCACGACCACACTGCGGGTCACGCCAACCCGGCTGGGCACCTACCCGGCCGAGTGCACGGAGCTGTGCGGTGCCGGACACTCGCTGATGCGCGCCACCGTGCGCGTGATCGCCCCGTCGACGTTCTCGACCTGGCTCGGCTCACAGAAAGCCGGTGCGGCGCCGCCGATCGGCTCGCCACCCCCCCAGGCCGCCCAGCCCGGGGTGCCTGGCGCCGCCGGTTCGGCCGGCGCGTCGAGCTCGAGCGGATCGTCGAGCTCGGGCTCCGCCAGCTCCGGCTCGGCCACCAGCGCCGCCGCGGGCAAAGTGGTCTTCAGCGGCGTGGGCGGCTGCGCCACCTGCCACACACTGGCCGCCGCGGGCGCCACCGGCGCCGTGGGGCCAAACCTCGATCAGCGGCTGCGCAGCGACTGCCAGAATCCCGCCTCGCAGAAGATCCGGGGGGCGACCCTGAGTCAGTGCATCGACACCGCGATCACCAAGCCCTACGCCTACCTCCCATCCGGATACGGCGCCAATGTGATGCCGTCCAACTTTTCCCAGACGCTGAGCTCGACTCAAATCCAGGCGCTCGTCAGCTTTCTCTCGAGCGTGACAAAGTGAGACACCGCCGTGCAGCCCACCGCCGACCGCAGAGCGACTGCAACGTAAAGGAGGAGGCCACGTGATGCTAATTCCGGCAAAACTCCGTGCGCCCGGCTGGTACCGAGCGGCTCTGTACGACGTGATCGGGTTCGCGTTCGCGTTCGGACTCACGGTCCTGATCCGCTTCCTGATGCATCAGCATCCCGTGATCGACGGGCACGCGATCACGATCGTCGCGCTGATCGCGGTGCCGCTGTTCTTCCTCGTCGGACTGGGCACGGCCGACTACTGGTTCTACTGGGTCTCGGGCAGGCCGACCCGCGCCGAGGACCACTCGGCCCACGGCGCCCGGACCTGGCGCGACTACTTCCGCGTCAACACCGATCACAAGGTGATCGGGATCCAGTACGTGGTCACCTCATTCTTCTTCTTCCTCGTCGGCGGTCTGCTGGCGATGCTGATCCGCGCCCAGCTCGCCAAGCCGGGGATGCAGTTCCTCACGCCCGAGCAATACAACGGCGTGTTCTCGGTGCACGCCACCGTGCTGATCTTCCTGTTCGTGATCCCGGTGTTCGCCGGCCTGGCGAACTTCGTGCTGCCGCTGATGATCGGGGCGCCGGACATGGCCTTCCCCCGCCTCAACGCGCTGTCGTACTGGCTGCTGCCGCTGGCCGGGATCATGATGCTGATGAGCTTCCTGGCGCCAGGAGGCTCGTTCGCCGCCGGCTGGACCGCCTACGCCCCGCTGTCGACCACAATGCCGCTGGGGCAGTTGTTCTTCACCGTCGCGGTGCAGTTGGCGGGCGCGTCCTCGATCGCCACGGCGCTGAACTTCCTCGTCACGATCATCACGATGCGCGCGCCGGGCATGAGCTTCTTCCGCATGCCGCTGCTGGTGTGGGCGAACTTCTCCACCTCGCTGCTGGTCGTGATCGCCACCCCGTTCATCGCGGCCTCACAGTTCTTCGTCTTGCTGGACACGGCGCTGCATTTCCACTTCTTCGACGCCTTCGTCGGCGCCGGGAAGGACGGCAACGTGATCATGTACCAGCACGTCTTCTGGTTCTACTCGCATCCGGCCGTGTACATCATGATGCTGCCCGGATTCGGGATCATCTCCGAGATCATCGCGGTGAAGTCGCGCAAGCCGATCTTCGGCTACCGGATGATGGCCTTCTCGCTGCTGGCGATTGTGCTGCTCGGCTTCACCGTCTGGGCGCACCACATGTTCGTCTCCGGGATGGCCTCGTGGATCCGGATCCCGATGATGATCACGACGGCGATCATCGCGATCCCGACCGGCATCAAGATCTTCTCCTGGTTGGCGACGCTATGGCGAGGGGTGCTGCATCTCGACACCCCGATGCTGTGGGCGTTGGGCTTCCTGTCGATGTTCACGCTCGGTGGAATCAGTGGCGTGATGCTGGCGATGATCCCGTTCGACATCCACGTCAGCCAGACCTACTTCATCGTCGCCCACATCCACTACGTGCTGTTCGGCGGCTCGGTGTTCACGATCTTTGCCGGCGTCTACTACTGGTTCCCGAAGATGACCGGGCGGATGTTCGACGACCGCCTCGGCAAGTGGCATTTCTGGACGACGTTCATCTTCTTCAATCTGACCTTCGCACCAATGCATCTGATCGGGATCCAGGGGATGCCACGCCGGGTCGCCGAGTACGCACAGAAATTCGCCACCTGGAACCTGTTCATCTCGCTCTCGTCGTTCGCGCTCGGCCTCAGCACGCTGATCTTCATCTACAACATCGTCGCCAGCTGGCGAGGCGGCCCCCGCGCGGCTGCCAATCCGTGGCGAGCGCTGACGCTGGAGTGGCAGGTCTCCTCGCCTCCGCCGATCTTCAACTTCGACGCGGTGCCCACGGTCGTCGGCGGCCCGTACGAGTACGGCGTGCCCGGAGCGGTCCACGGGATCTTCAAGCCGCCGGCCGAAGCCAGGCCAGTGACGGTCGGCGCGTCAGCAAGTCTGCCCAGCCAGGAGAGCCAACAGTGAAGACCATCCTCGTCGTAGCCAACGAGACCCTCGGCGGCCGCCCGTTGGTCGAGGCGGTACGCAAACGGGCCGCCGAGGGCGGCGTCCGCTTCGTGCTGTGCGTCCCCCAGACCCGTCCGCGGTCGGGTCTGGTGGTGTACGACCACGCCGTGTCCGACGCCGCTCAGGCGCGCGTCGATCTGGCGGTCGGATTCGTACGCTCGGAGGGGATCGAGGCGATGGGCGAGGTTGGCGACCCCGACCCATTCTCGGCGACGATCGATGCCGTGCACGAGTACGCCCCCGACGAGATCATCATCTCGACCTTTCCCGAGACGCGGTCAGGTTGGCTGCGCCGAGATCTGCTCGAGCGGGTGCGCGACGCCTCCGGCCTGCCTGTCGAGCACATAGTCGCCGACATCGACTCCGAAGGCCTACCGTTCCGGGTCACGCTCGCCGTGGCCAACCGGACCGCTAGCGGCGACGAGCTGTTCCAGGTGCTCAAGGCCAAGGCCCAGGCCGCCGGCGAGGAGCACGACGGACAGCTGTTCCTGATCGTCGTGCCCCAGGAGGGCGGTCACGGATCGGCCTCCAGCCGGGCGCGCACGCGGCTGTCGCTTGTGCTTGACCGTCTACGCAGCGCGGGGCTGTTCGCGGCGGGGATGATCGGCGACCCTGACCCGTACACCGCGACGATGAATGCGCTGCAGTACTTCCGCGTCGATGACATCGTGATCTCCACCTTCGCCGAGACGAAGTCAGGCTGGCTGCGGTCCGATCTGATCCAACGGGTGCGCAGCGCCAGTGGCAAGCCCGTCGAGCACGTGGTCCACCGCGACCCGGCTACGGCCACCGCCTAGGAGGCGCCGATGGAAGCCGCAACGATCGCCCACGCCGAGCACCACGGGCCTCCCCCCGCTCACCGCTCCTCACGCGTGCACGCCCCCACGCTGGGGATGCTGCTGTTCATCGTCTCCGAGGTGATGATCTTCGGCGCGTTCTTCACCGCCTACTTCTTCATCCGGATCGTCACGCACAACCCATGGCCCGCCAACTCAACCAAGATCCCCGAAGCCGTGGCCGGGATCAACACGGCGATCCTGCTGTCCTCGTCGCTGACGATCCACTGGGCGCTGACATCGATCAAGCGCGGCAATCGCTTCGGGCTGAAGGCCGGGATGCTGAGCACTTTCCTGCTCGGCCTGGCGTTCCTGTGCATCCAGATCAACGAGTACGTCCATCTCGGGTTCGCCCCGCACGATTCAGCCCAGGGGACGATCTTCTACGCGCTCACCGGTCTGCACGGAGTTCACGTGTTCATCGGGCTGTGCCTGCTCCTGATGGTCACGGTGCGCTCATTCCGCGGCCACTACTCGCCGGAAAACCACCAGGGCATGGAGGTGCCGGGGATCTACTGGCACTTCGTCGACATCATGTGGGTGGTCGTCTACACCACCGTCTACGTGCTCTGATCGCCGGCGAGCGTTGCCCAACCCGATCCGATCCGAAGCCGGCGCGTTCCGCATGCTGATCTACATGGTTGCCGCGATCGCGGTGATCGTGGTCGTGGTGCTGGCGATCCGGACCCTCGCCTAAGAGCTTCCGCCTTGCTCGCGCCGTTTCGGGCGACGTTGGCGGGCGTGACCCACTCCCTGCGCGTGCCCGGACCGCACGTGCCACCATCCAGGACGTGCTCGTGAGCACCTTTCCCCTGGCCGCGGCCGGACCCGCTGGAACGATCGGGCTCCCGATCCTGGTGCTCCTCTACTGGGTGCCGTACCACATCCGCGCGCGAACGCTGGCCGACGAGGGGCGTGCGGTGCCGGGCTGGCGGCGGGGCTGCTTTGCCGCCGGTCTGCTCGTGCTGGCGCTCGCGCTGAGCCCGCCGCTGGGCAAGCTCGCCGATCAGCTGCTCGTCGCCCACATGGCCGAGCACCTGCTGATCGGCGACATCGCCGCGCTGCTGCTGGTCCTGGGGCTGACCGGTCCGATGCTTGCCCCGCTGCTGCGCAACCGCTGGATCGCCCGTCTGCGGGTCCTGACGCACCCCGTGGTGGCGATCGTGGTCTGGGGGGTCAACTTCTACGCGTGGCACATCCCGGCGCTGTATCAGGCCGCACTCCGTCACGACCTGATCCACGCCCTGGAGCACGCCACCTTCCTGGTCTTTGGGATCGCGGTCTGGATGGCGCTGCTGGGTCCGCTGCCCAAGCCCCCCTGGTTCTCCAACAGCGCTCGGCTCGTGTACATCGTCGCGGTCCGCCTGATCGGCAGCGTGCTCGCCAACGTGCTCGTGTTCGGCGGCACTGTCTTCTACCCGTACTACCTCTCGGGCGACGCCCACTGGCACATCAGCCCGATGGCCGACCAGGTCGCGGCCGGAGGTCTGATGATGGTCGAGGAGAGCCTGCTGACCATCGGTCTCTTCTGCTGGCTGTTTCTAAAGGTGGCCCGGGAGGGCGAGCAGCGCCAGGAGTTGCTCGACTACGCCAGTCAGCACGGGATCGCGCTCGACGAGCAGCGCGCGGCTCGCGCGGTCGCCGCCGGTCGCGGTGACGAGCTGCTGGCGCGGCTGCGAGCCAGCGACCCGGGAGAGCGCCTCGTGCCCACCGCATCCCGGGCGGAGTCGGGGTCGGACTGAGCCGACGGCGGCTACTTGACGGTCAGGGTGCCCTGCATGCCGGCGGCGCGGTGCCCGTCGACCGAGCAGTAGAACGTGTACTTGCCGGGCTTGAGAGTGGTGGACACGGTCGAAACGCCGCCATTGGAAACGATCGCTCCGATCTGGCTGACGCCGCCGCCGGTGATCGCGATGTCGTGGGGGGTTGACGACATGTTCTTCATCCTCAGCGTGACGTGACCGGTCGTCGCGCTGGCGCTGGAGGCGAGGTACTTCAGCTGGCCGGTTGGATCTGCGTCGATCTCGACGATTCCGTTCTTCTCCACCGCGGGCTTCTGATTGAGGTTCGCGACGGCGGTCGCCAACGCCCCCGTGTCCTGCCCGGGTATCGCGGCCACTGCAGCCACATAGGCCGCCACGTCCTGCGCCTGCTGGCCCTTGTAGAGCATCGCCGGCATCACGCCCTGCGTGTTGGGATAGCCGATCCAGTAGTCGACCAGACCCTGGATCGCCGAGCTCTTGATGCCGTCAGAGCGATCCTGAAGGTATGCGTCATCCAGATTGGGACCGACGGCGCCAAGCGATCCCGCGTGGCTGAGTGTGTGGCAGGCCCCGCACTTCGCCACGAACAGCTGCTTTCCCGTGACCAGGTCAGCCGTGGGGTGCTTGATCGCACAGCCCCCCAGCGCGACCACCAGCAACGCGCTTGGGATCAGTGCTGCAGGGCTTCGACGCAGTCGTGCGAGGACTCTCTCCATGCTCCGGGGCGCACTCTATCCAAGCGCGCGGCATCATTGCGCCGTGGAGCGTTGCGCCGTGGAGCGCTCGGCCGAGAACCTTTGCGATCCGGGCCGCTGGTAGCATGGCCGACCATGAGGATGCACCAGAAGTACCGCATGCGAACGCCCTCGACGGGCCGAGAGTCGATCATCGAAGCAGAAGCCGACCGCATATACGTCGATCGTGAGACGGGCGAGCCGCTCGAGGTTGTCGCCCAGGTCCTGCCGCTGGCTCCGACCCGCTCCGAGCTTCCCTGGGCGGTTGAGAACCTCCGTTTCTGCAATTGGTGCGACCAGCTGGCGCAGAAGGACCTCAATGACTGCCCGCACTGCAACAGGCGGATGGAGCCGCTCGGCTCCTAGATGGCCTCAAGCTCGCGGCCGTGAACAGGATGAGCGTTCGTGCTCGCACGCTGAAGACCGCTACCGCACTCATCTCTGGACTTGCGTTGGCGATCGGTGTGTCGGCCTGCGGCGGCGGATCCGGCTCGACCGATACGTCGGGGTCGCCACCGTTCACGGTCCCGGACTCCTCCGTGACCGCGGCCGCCACCGCGACAACGACGAGCACGACTACGACGAGCTCCAGCAGCTCCACCACGGCCAGCGGGCAGGGCACCACGGCCAGTCCGGGCGCAACGGGTACCACCGGCGGCGGCGCTGGTACCGGCGCGACCGGGGGCGGCACCGGCACCACCGGCGGTGCGAGCGCCGGCGGTGGAACGGGCGCCACCGGAGGGGGCAGCACGAGCACGTCGGGCGGCTCCAGCAGCGGCGGCGCCGGGCTGGGGTCAGCGTTCTGTCAGCAGAACCCCGGCGCCTGCTGATCGGGCCGAGCGTCAGCAGAGCTCGGCCAGCCGATCTAGCGCAGCGAACTACGGCGCCGAAACGCCCGGCCCGATCAGGGCTTGCGTGACGCGTGAACGTACTTCTTGGGGTATGGCTTGGTCGTGACCTCGGTCGCGCTGTATTCCACCCTGGTGCCGGTGTAGCTGCAGAGATACTGGGTCTTGAGCCCGATCGTCAGCTGCGCGGTGTTCGTGGCGGCCGCCTGCGTGCAGTTCGTCGTGCGGCTCTGACGATAGGAGAAGTCACTCGCAGTGAGGTTGTAGGCCAGGACCGGAGCCCAGGTCGGCACGGTCAACCCGATCACGTCCCCGGGGGCGACCGGCAACGCGTTGAAGACGGTGAAGGTCGGCGGCAGCGACAGCGGCAGTTGGCTCACGGAACCGAGATATGGCTCGACATGGAAGATTGGGCTCTGAGCGGCCACCGTATAGGTGTTGTTGGGACCCGGCTTGAGCACCGTGAGCGCGACGCGGCTCGTGCCCCCGTAGGCGGCATCGAGGATGTGCAGGTAGGTCTTCTCGGTCTTGGCGCTGGTCGACAGCTGCGACAGGCCGATCGTGAAGGCGACGATGAAGCCGGCCTGCTTGACCTTGGTGGGGTTGACAACGCCGTCGCTTGCCGTCTGCAGGGCCGTCGTCCGCGTCAGGATGATGAAGCACTTGGCGGGCGACACCCCCTTGGGGCAGGCGGGAGCGACGATCGGAGAGGAGGTCTGTCCGAGCTCGACGATGCTCGCCGAGGCGGCGCTCGGAGCGAGCGCGGCAGCGAGCGCGAAAACGGCTGCGGTTACCAGCGGAAGTCGTTTCATGTCGACCATTGAACACGAACGGACGCCGGCAGTTGCGCCCGGTGACTCGGATCCGGGCGCTCACCGGCGACCGCCGGCCCGCGATCGGGCCGGCGGGGTGGGCTCGGCGAGCGCTAGATCTTGGTTACGTTTACCGCTTTGGGACCCTTCGGACCAGCCTCTTCCTCGTAGGAGACCTTCGATCCCTCGGGGAGCGAGCGGTAGCCGTCGCCGTTGATCCCCGTGAAGTGAACGAACAGATCACGACCGCCGTCATCGGGCGTGATGAAGCCAAAGCCCTTGTCGTCGCTGAACCACTTGACGGTACCTGATGCCATTTGCTTCCTCTCGGCGCTACTCGCTGGAACACGCTCGGGTCCCGTTCGGTCCCCGGTAAACGCGGAAAACCTAGCAAGGAAGCGCCCGCGCCGACGCGTCGCCTGACGCCGGACGTCTCGGTGACGCTCAGCGGCCGCTGAACTGCGCTTTGCCGGGACCCTGCTCGATGAAGGTCCGCACCGCGTCCTGTAGGTCCTGGCTGTCGAACAGGTCCCCGGCGACGCGCGGCACGCGATCGTTGGCGAGCTCGACTCCGCCCTCCAGGAAATCCCGGATCACCCGCTTGGTGGCGGCATGCGCCAGCGTGGGCCCGTCCGCCAGCTCGGCCGCCAGCTTCCGCGCCGCGGCGTCAAAACCGTCGTCCGGATGCACGCGGTTGACCACATTCCATCGCTCCAGCTCAGAGGCGCTGTAGGTGCCCCCGGTCATCACGAGCTCGCGGGCGCGCCCGGTCCCGGCCCGCTCGGCCAGGCGCTGCGTGCCGCCCATGGCCGGCGTCCGCCCGATCACGCGCTCCACCAGCCCGAAGCGAGCCGACTCGGCGGCCACGATCAGGTCGCAAGCCAGCGCCAGCTCAAACGCCCAGGTGAGGCACAGCGCATGAGCTGCGAACACGGTCGGGCAGGGGAGCGCATCGACCCGGCGGGCGATCCTGACCAGCCGGGAGAAGGTCTCGGCGGCCTCCTCGGGACCCGCGAGCGCAGCGAACAGGGAAACGTCGACGCCACCGCTGAAGACACGGCCCTGCGCCCGGAACAGCACCGCTCGCGGACGGCTGGCCTCCAGCTCGTCGACGGCCTCGATCAGGCTCGCATCCAGCGTGCGATCGAACAGGTTCAGCGGCGGATGGTCGAAGGTCACCACCGTCAGCGCCCCCTCGTGCGCCACCGCTACGGGCGCCGCGGCGCTCATCGCAGCCGAGCCGCAGCAGCGGCGATCTCTTCCGGATCTCCGGGGGCGGGCGTCCACGGCAGCCGAAGCGGATCGCCTTGATACCGCGGGATCACGTGCACGTGGAAGTGAAACACCGTCTGCCAGGCCGTCGAACCGCACAAGTTGATCAGGTTGACGCCGTCGGCTCCCAGGTTCTCGGTCACGCTGCGCGCCAGCCGCTGAGCGGCCAGCGACACCGCGGCCAGGGCCTCAGGCTCGATCTCCAGCAGGTTGGCGCTGTGGCGCCGGGGCACGACCAGCAGGTGGCCGCGCGTCGCCGGGTTGAAGTCCATGAACGCCACCGTGAACTCGTCCTCGGCGACGATCGTCGCCGGCAGCTCCCCCGCGACGATCTTGCAGAACGGGCAGTCTGGCTCGGACACGGCCATCAGCATAGTGCTCCCCAAGCACTTACCCGCCGTCGTTGAGCAGTTGCCTGGCGCGTTCGATCGCCTCGTCGCTGTCGGCGATCTCGCCCGCGAAGCTGGCTTCCTCCAGCTCCGCCAGCACCTGGCCGACGAGCCGGCCCGACCGGATCCCGAGCGCCTTGGTGAGCTGATCGCCGCGCACGGGCGGTCGCGGCGGATCGGCCTCCCATGACAGCGCCTCCCCCACCAGCTGGCGCGCCAGCTCCAGGTGCTTGGCGATTGCGCGCTCGGCGCCGTCTCCCCGGGTGGCCAGGCGGTCGGCCACGCTCAGCAGCGTCACATCCACCTGAACCGGTGCACACACCCGCAGATAGCCGTAGACCGCCCGACGATTGAGGGGCATCTCATGCACCAGGAACCCCAGCCGCAGATGGTGGCGGGTGAGCGCGGCGACATAATCGGCCAGACGCTCGCTGGCGCGCAGACGCCTCAGCACCGTGCGCGCGAAGTCCGCGCCAGCCTGATCGTGACCCATGAACGTGACCCGACCCTCGTCGGTCACCGCCCGCGTTTGCGGCTTGGCGATGTCGTGAAACAGCGCGCCGAAGCGCAGCGCGCCGGCCCGGGTGAGCTCGTTGGCCAGCGGCTCGGCCAGCAGACTGGCGATGGCCTGCCCATGCCCCGGGAAGGATCGCTCGGGATCGAGCTCGAGCTCGATCGTCTGCTGGAGCACGACGCGGGTGTGATCGTAGACGTCGAGGTGGTGAAAGCGACTCTGTTGCACGCCGCGCAGGGCCTCTAGCTCGGGCAGCACGGCGGCCGTTACGCCCGTAGTGGCCATCAGGTCAAAGCCCGCCAGTGCTCGCGGCGAGCTCAGGATTCGCCGCAGCTCGCCGAAAATCCGCTCCGGAGCGACCGCCTGCAGCGCCGGCGCCTGAGCTTGGGCGGCCGTGGCCGTCTCCGGCTCGGGTTCGAAGTCAAGCTCGCAGGCCAGGCGGACGAGGCGCAGCGTCCGCAGCGGATCGCTGGCAAACGCGCGCGGTGACACCATCCGCAGCCGTCTGGCGCGCAGATCTCCGAGCCCCCCTGAGGGATCGACGTAATCACCGCCGGCCAGCGGCTGGGCGATCGCGTTGACGGTCAGGTCTCGAGCGACGAGGTCGGCCTCGATGCTCCCTCCGGTCACCGGGAGAACGTCAACCTGCCAGGTCCGATCGTGCGCAACCACGCGCCAGGCCGCAAAAGCGCCCGACAGCTCGAATACGTAGCCGCCCGCATCGCGACCGAGCGCGCGCGCGACGGTCGCCGGATCGCCTGCGACGGCGAGGTCGTAGTCGGCGGTTTGACGACCTAGCAGTCGGTCGCGCAGCGCGCCGCCCACCAGCCAGACACCGTCGGGTGCACCGGCGAGCGCTTCAAGCGGGCCGCTCACGGGGCCGGCTGCCCGTCGTGGTGGTAGCGGCGAGGAACTCGGGACGACACGCCACAAAGGATCTCGTAATTGATCGTCGCGATGCGCCTGGCGATGTCCTCGGCGGTCTGGCGAACCCCGCCATCGCGGCCGATGATGATCGCCTTATCGCCCACGCTGGCCGCCGGCACCCCCCCCAGATCCACGGTCACGTTGTCCATGCTGACCGTGCCCACGAGCGGGTATCGCCGGCCGCCGATCAGCACGTCGCAGTTGTTGCTCAGCGCACGCCGAATCCCGTCTCCGTAGCCAATCGGCAAGGTCGCGATCCAGGTCTCGCGCTCGGCGATGAATCGCCGGCCATATCCGGTGCTATCCCCGGCGCGCGCGAGCTTGACCGCCGCCACATAGCTGCTCAACTCCAGCGCCGGCTCGAGCGCGTGCTGATCGGCGTCCTGGTTCATCGGATCGCCGCCGTAGACTGCGATCCCACAGCGGACCATGTCGAAATGGCTCGCCGGCTCGCGCAGCGTCGCGGCACTGTTGGCGGCGTGGACGATCAGGCGCGGGTGGCGAGCGCGCAGCACCGTGAGAAACCGCTCAAAGCGCTCCAGCTGCACGCGCGTGAACTCGGGCTCCTCGTCGGCCGTGGCAAAGTGCGTCATCGCGCCGGTGAGAATGAGCGCGCCACGAGCGGCGGCCGCTCGCTCGGCGACCGCCAGCGCCTCGGACCGGTCTCGGGTTCCGAGTCGGCCCAGGCCGGAGTCCAACTTGACATGAACCCGGGTGGGCGTCCAGGAGTCGCCGACCGCCGCCCGGGTGGCGAGCAGCGCTTCCACGAAGCGCTCGTTCCAGACCACGATCTCGGCGCCAGCACGCAGCGCGATCGGCAGCTCCTGGTGGCTGACCGCGCCCATCACCAAGATCGGCGCATCGATTCCGCCTCCGCGCAGATCCGCCGCCTCCTGTGCGGTGGCGACCGCCAGCATGCTCGCGCCCCCGGCGAGTGCCGCCCGCGCGGCGGGCAGCGCTCCGTGACCGTAGCCGTCAGCCTTGACGACCGCACACAGCGCAGCCCCCCCGCTCAAGCCGCCGCGTAGTCGGGTGACGTTGCGCTCGATCGCCGCCAGGTTCACGCTGGCCAGCGCGCGCTGGGGCATGTCAGTTTCCGCCGGACAGGGCCTGCGGCAAGGCGTCGATCACGTCGCTGGCGATCACGCCCTCAGGCCCGATCGCCGCCCCGGCCAGCCGGCCGGCGCGCGCGTGCACGAACACGCCGGCGCACGCGGCGTGGAACGGACTCATGTGCTTGGCCAGGTATGCCCCGATCACCCCGGACAGGACGTCCCCGGTCCCGGCGGTCGCCAGGGCCGGGGCGGCGCCCCGGTTGACTGCCGCGCGACCATCGGGATGCGCGACGATCGTGTCATCGCCCTTGAGCACCACGACTGCGCGGGCCTGCGCCGCCGCACGCCGCGCGAACAGGAGCCGGTGGGCCTGCACGTTGGCGCTCTCACACCCCAGCAGCCGCGCCAGCTCGCCGACGTGAGGCGTGAGCACCGTCGGCGCGTGGCGCTGCGCCAGCGACCCCAGCACGCCCGCATGCGCGTTGAGTCCGTCGGCGTCGAGCAGCAGCGGCAGATCGGCCTGGCGGGCCAGCTTGCGCGCCAGCTTCTGGGCCTTGCGCGCGCGCCCCAGTCCGGGACCGAGCACCAACGCGTCTGAGCGCGGCACGCGATCGATCACCCGCTGCGCTGCCGAGGCCTTCAGTGAGCCCTGCTCGTCGGGCAGCGCAACCGTCATCACCTCCAGCAGGCGACCTTCGAAGATCTGGCTCAGGGAGGCGGGTACGCATGCGGTCACGTAGCCGGCACCGGCGCGCATCGCCGACTCGGAGGCTAGACAGGGGGCGCCGGTCAAGCCGGTCGATCCGCCACATACGAGCACGCTGCCGGCGGCGAACTTGGTTGATTCGCGGTCTCGCCGCGGGATCGAGTCGAGCACTCGGTCGCCGATCAGGCCGATTTGGGGCTGCGCCGGGCCGCCGGGCGGGATTCCGATGTCGATTACCCGGATTTCGCCCGCGTGATCCCTACCCGGCGCGATCCACAGACCGGGCTTGGCGGCGTGGAAGGTGGCGGTGGCCCGCGCGCGCACGGCGGAGCCGGATATCTCACCGCTTGAGGCGTCGACACCGCTGGGGACGTCGCAGGCGACCACGACCGCGTCTGCGGCAGCGTTGATCGCCTCGATCGCCCCCCACGCCGGCTCGCGCGGCTCCCCAGCGAACCCGGTCCCCAGGATCGCATCGACGATGGCCACCGCGCCGCTCAGCGCGGCTGGCTCAAACCGCTGCGCCTCGGGCCCCGGCAGCCGCTGGAAATTCGTGGCGGCATCACCCTGCAGCTCAGAGCCGTCGCCCAACAGCAGCACCTGCACCTCGCGACCCCAGTCGCGCAGTAGCCGGGCCGCGACCAAGCCGTCGCCACCGTTGTTGCCCTTGCCGCAGACGACGACGATCCGCCCACTGTCCACCAGCCCGGCGACGAGCTCGGCGAGGCCCCTTCCCGCGCGCTCCATCAGCTCGATGCCCGGCGTTCCGAGCTCCTCGATCGCCCACTGGTCAAGGGCCCGCTGCTCGGCGGCCTGCGGCAGCGGCTCGAGCCAGTCGGGCAGCGCGTTGATCGGGGTCGTGGCACCGGTGGGCGCCATCAGCGACCCTCCGAGAGGATTGCCACCGCGCCGGCATCGCGTGTGGTGTGGGTGAGCGAGATCTCCACCTCGACGCCCAGCTGCACCGCTCGCTGCGCGGCGGCCCCGTGCAGGCGCACGCTCGGCGCGCCTTCCCCGGACACGACCTCAACGTCTAGAAAGCTCCACGCGGTCATGCCGAGCGCCTTGGCGACCGCCTCCTTGGCGCAGAACCGGGCCGCCAGATGCTGACCGGGCCTGGCCCGCGTGGCGGCATAGCGGCGCTCGGACTCGGTGAAGAGACGCTGCGCGAGGCGCGGGCGGCGCGCCAGCGCCCGCTCGAGGCGCTCGATCTCCAACAGGTCGATCCCGACGGCGGTCACTCCACCGTGACCGTCTTGGCCAAGTTGCGGGGCTGGTCCACGTTCAGACCCCGCAGGCGGGCGATGTGGTAGGCGAGCAGCTGCAGCGGGATCACCGCCAGGATCGGCGCCAGCATCCAGTCGGTGCGCGGAATCCGGATGATCTCATCGGCGTGCAGGGTGATCTGCTCGTCACCCTCGGTGGCCACGGCGATCACCCGCGCACCCCGGACCCTGACCTCCTGGATGTTGGAGATCACCTTCTCCAGGACCGGGGACTCGTTCGCGACGACGACCACCGGCGTGCTCTCGTCCAGCAGGGCGATCGGTCCGTGCTTCATCTCGCCGGCCGCGTAGGCGTCGGTGGCGATGTAGGAGATCTCCTTGAGCTTGAGTGCGCCCTCGATGGCCACGGGCAGCCCGATGTGGCGACCGAGATACAGAAAGAACTCGGCCTGGAACGTGCTCTTGGCGATCTCGATCAGCCCGCCCACGTCACCCTCCAGCAGCTCGGCGATCAGATGTGGGATCCGCTTGAGTTCGGAGATCGTCGCGGTCAGGACCTCGGGCTCGAGCGTGCCCCGCAGCTCGGCCAGCCTCAGCGCCAGCAGATACATGGCGGCGATCTGGGTGACGAACGTCTTGGTGGCCGCGACGCCGACCTCCAGCCCCGCGCGGGTGTAGAGCACGCCGTCGGCCGCCCGTGTGGCCTCGGCGCCCATCACGTTGGTCACCACCAGCACCTTGGCCCCGAGGGCACGGGCGGTCTTCATCGCGGCCAACGTGTCCGCCGTCTCACCTGACTGCGAGATCCCGACGATCAGATCCGCCGGACCCACGATCGGGTTGCGGTATCGGTATTCGGAGGCGATCTCGACCTCGACCGGGACCCGTGCCCACTGCTCGATCGCGTACCGGCCGATCAGGCCGGCGTGGTAGGCGGTCCCGCAGCCGACGATCACAACGCGGCGAATGGTGCGCAGGAAGTCGTCGTCGATCGTGCCGAGGTCGCCGAGATCGATCCCCGTACCCCGCGCCGCGCGCTCACCGATCGTCTCGGCCACCGCGTCGGCCTGCTCATAGATCTCCTTGAGCATGAACGTCTCATAGCCGTGCTTCTCGGCCGTATCGGCGTCCCAGTCGATCTCGACGATCTCACGCTGCAACGGCTCTCCGGTCGCGGTCTGAAACTCGACGCCATCGGGCGTCAGCACCACGATCTCGTCGTCGCCCATGTACTGGACGCGGCGCGTCTCCAGCAAGAACGCGGGGATCGCCGAGCCGATGAACTGCTCGCCGTCGCCACGCCCGATGATCAGCGGGCACTCCTTGCGGGCGCCGACAAGCATGCCGGGCTCGTCCACGCTCATCGCCACGAACGCGTAGTGACCGCGCAGCTCGGCATAGGTCTCGCGCACTGCGCCGACCAGGTCTCCGCCGTTGTGGCTGGCCACCAGGTGGGCGATCACCTCGGCGTCGGTCTCGGAGGTGAACACCGCGCCCTCGCTGATCAGGCGCTCCTTCAGCGCGACGTAGTTCTCGACGATGCCGTTGACGACAATGTGTACGCGATCGGTCGTGTCGTAGTGGGGATGGGCGTTCTCCTCGGTGACCCGGCCGTGGGTCGCCCAGCGTGTGTGTCCGATACCAGTGCCTGGATCAGGCCGTTCCGCGACGGCCACAGCACCAGTGGGGTCACCGGCGGCGGCATCTCGCTTGCTCAGCGCGCTGCGCAGCGCGCTGAGGTTTCCCACCGCGCGCACCGCTTCGATCCGGTCGCCGTCCAGCACCGAGATGCCCGCGCTGTCATATCCGCGGTATTCAAGCTTCTCGAGGCCCGCCAGCAGCAGGGCGCGCGCTTGTCTGGGACCGACGTAGCCGACGATGCCGCACATGCACACGCTCCTTGTTTGGGGAAGGCAGACGGGCGGGCGGTGTCCACCGGCCAGGGATTTCAGCGAAGGGCCCAGACTGATGGTATCGACGAGTTCGGTCCGGACCAGGGCCGGCCCCTCGGAACTGTGAGCGCCTCCCGGCTAACGGCCCGCGACTAACCCAAGCCCAGCGCGCCCCTAACGACCTCGGTCAAGCGGCCGCACACATCATCGGTCTCCTGCTCGCTGGGCGCCTCGACCATCACGCGGATCAACGGCTCGGTGCCCGACACGCGCACGAGCACGCGGCCGCGGCCGCTCAGCGCGGCCTGCTCGCGCTCGATTGCCCCGAGCACCCCCGCGTCGTCCATCGCGGCTCGCAACCCGGGGCGATCGCCGGCGCGGATGTTGACCAACCGCTGGGGCAGCTTCTCCATCGCGTCACGGGTGCGCAGATCCCTTCCCGCCAGCGCCTCGAGCGTCAGCAGCGCGCTGGCGATCCCGTCGCCACACGGGCCGAAGCCGAGCTCGATGATGTGGCCTGACTGCTCGCCGCCGAGACCCCAGCCACGTCGTCGCAGCTCGTCCAGCACGTAACGATCGCCGACTGCCGTGGTGGCAACCTCGACGCCGGCCACGGCCATCGCCGAATGAAATCCGTAGTTGGTCATCACGGTCACCGCGACGCCGTTGCCCGGCAGGCGGTGTCCCCGGAGGAGATGGATCGCGGCCAGGGCGATCAGCTCGTCCCCGTCGACGACCTGACCATCACGGTCTACGGCGAGTACCCGGTCACCATCACCGTCGAACGCAAATGCCACGTCGTGGTGATCCTCGCTGATCTGGGCCACAACCGACTCCAGGTGCGTGGAGCCGCAGCCGTCGTTGATGTTGCGCCCATCAGGCTGGTCGGCGACCACGTCGACCTCAGCCCCCAGCCGCCGGAAGATCTCCGGCGCGGCCTTGTAAGTTGCGCCGTTGGCACAGTCAAGCAGGATGCGACGGTCGCTCAGATCCAGGCGCTCAAAACGGGTGTGCAGCTCGCGCAGGTAGTCCTCCAGTGCCCCATGAAACTGTCGCACGCGCCCGATCCGAGACGGCGTCGGCGCGGGGCGCTCCAACTCGGCCTCGATCTCGTGCTCGGTGTCGTCGTCGAGCTTGAACCCGTCGGCGGCGAACAGCTTGATCCCGTTGTCCTCATAGGGATTGTGCGAGGCCGAGATCACGGCCGCCATCTGCAGTCCGTGACGGCGCAGCAGCAATGGGGCGGCCGGAGTCGGCAGCACGCCGGCCAGCAGCGCGTCGCCTCCCGCGGCGGTGACGCCCGCGGCGATCGCCGATTCCAGCATCTCGCCGGATTCACGCGTGTCGCGCACGATCAGCACTTGCGGGCGCTCCTCACGTCCCCTGGCGACGGCGGCGCGGGCGAGCGAGAGCGCCAGGTCGGCGGTGAGAAAGTCCCCGGCGCGACCCCGGACCCCGTCCGTGCCAAACAGCTGGCGCGGCATCTGGTCGTGAAAGCGCTTAGCGCTTGGAGAACTGCGGCCGCTTACGGGCCTTCTTGAGGCCGGCCTTCTTGCGTTCCTTGACCCGAGGATCGCGGGTCAGGAATCCGCGCCGCTTGAGCTCACCGCGAAGGTTGGGATCGGCGACGATCAAAGCCTTCGAGATTCCGTGGCGCAGCGCGCCGGCCTGGGCCGCCACGCCACCGCCGTGCATCCGGGCGACGACGTCCATACGCGACTCGTAGCCGACCGCCTCAAGCGGCTGTCGGATGACCCGCTGCAGGGTTTCACGCGGGAAGAACTGATCCAGCGGCTTGCCGTTGATCGAGTACGTGCCACTGCCGGGCTTGATGATCACGCGGGCGACGGCGGTCTTGCGCTTGCCGGTCGCCGTGTAGCGCGCACCTGCGGCCAGATCGATCGCGGCGTCGGCGATCGGCTGGGCCTCAACCACGGAGTCCTCCTGATCGCGAGCGGCTGCCGCCTCGGCCTCGGCCTCGGCTGCCGCCCGGGCCTCGGCGTCAAGGAACTCGTCGGCCTCGGAGACGATGTCGGGGATCAGGTCGGCACCGGGGATCTCCGGGCGCTGGCGCGGCGCGACTTCGACCTCGACCTCGACCTCCTCCAGCTCCTCGTCGACCTGCGGCTCGGCAGCTACGGGCTGCTGGGCCACGGGGATGGGCGCAGGCTCCTCAGCGGCCGGCGCAGGCACAGGCTCCTCAGCCGCCGGCACAGGCACAGGCTCCTCAGCCGCCGGCACAGGCACAGGCTCCTCAGCCGCCGGCACAGGCACAGGCTCCTCAGCCGCCGGCGCAGGCACAGGCTCCTCAGCCGCCGGCACAGGCACAGGCTCCTCAGCCG
>CALAQT010000508.1 GCA_937888775.1 uncultured Actinomycetes bacterium
CCGAAGCCTCATCGCCTACGACCACTGAACCCACCCACACGGAATCAATCATCTATACCCCACACCACGACACAGCGACCTCACAAGCCCGGGCTACATCCTGCAGAATCCCGCTTCTCGCTCGGTGACAGGCGCTTCGTGAGGAGCAGCGGTAGCCCCGGTTGCCGCTCCTAGCCTACTAGCGCCAGCGGGCTGATCGTTGATGCGATGAGGCGTGCTGCGCGGGCACCCCATCGCGCGCCGCGAGCGCTTCTGCTTCGTCGCCGACCGAGCAGCGCCGACCGTGCTTCTGCTCCGCGGCGAGGACCGGCCGAAGGAGAAGCGGGAGCCCCGGCTGTCGTTGTTAGGCCGTCGCGAGGCCTTCGCTCCTGGCGGCCTTGAGGACCTTCTGGTCGAAGGATGCAAGGCATGACTTGGTGTGCTTGGCGGTGGCGAGACAGTAGGCGTCGGGCAGACTGACGGGGTAGCGCTGTCTGAGCTTGGCCGCCTCGATGGCGATGGCTTCGTTGGCAATGTGGATCTCGAGCCCGAGCGCTGCGATCGCTTCACGAGCTCGGGCCAGCTTCGTGGGATCAGCCGCCGGCGCGATGAGGACCTCGGTGAGATTCACCGCACTGATGGCTACCGCGTCTTGGCGCTGGCGCCATTCGGTCAGCAGCTTGCGCGCCGGGGAGTGCTGGGCGTCGCTGCTGTCCAGCGCGCCGATGAGAACATCGGCATCGACCAGGCGTCTCAACGCTGGGCGTCTTCGGCGTCGAGCTGATCGAGATAGCCGGAGGGATAGCTGCCGGTGAGCGCACCGAACGCGTCATCGAAGGTCAAGGCGGCGCGTCGGACGCGCAGTTCCCCGTCGCCGGCCGGCTCGATGGTCACAGCCTCGCCGGCGTGAAGACCGGCCTCGTCTAGAGCGGCAACTGGAATCGTGATCTGGTTCTTGGTCGAGATCTTCGCCATCCCTTTACTGTACTGGTAAAGGCAGCGCTTCACGCGAACGATCGAGCGACGAGACTGCCGTTCGTCGCCGACCGAGCGGCGCGGGACGCTGCCGCATCCGGGCTGACGGCAGTCGGAGCGGCAGTCGAGGCATGTGACTCGGTGCGGCCGCCCGCCGGAGCGGCGGGCGGCGACTCGTCGTGGTCAGCGATCAGAGGGTCAGCCCGCCCAATGGCGAGCCCGCGTAGGACAGCCGGGCCCCAAAGCGCTCACTGCTCCTTCGTCGCCCTTTCGGCACTCTTGACCAGGCTGCCGCTCCTGACCGAATCCAGACGGAGACCTCGAGCCGAGCAAGGCCACCGCGGTGGGGAAAGCAGGACGACCGCGCGCAGCGACGGCTTCCCTCCTTATCGCCACATCCGGGTCTTCGAGCGCACGCGTCTGACGCCTGGCTGGGTGCCTCCTAGCGATGTCGCACCGTTTCGTAGCGGCGGCCGTCGCTGGCGGTTGCTCGTGTGCTCATCTCACGTGCTGCCTCGGCGCCTGGCTCGTCGTCTAGGGCGAGCTCGTCGAGGTCGGACGCCCGTGGTGGCCGGCGAGGCCGACGGTCGTCTCCGCGCTCTCGTTGACCAAGAAGCCGTCGCGGTTGAGAGCAACGAGCGAGGGCGAGAGCATCGGCCGCATGAACTCCCATACGCTGGCGCGCAGTGCGCCGTCGCCTCCGGGGAGCGCCTCGCCCAGCTTGCGCTCCACCCGCTCTGAGCCGAGCGCCTTGGTACGAGTGTCCGGTCGTCGTCGTCAGGCATGCCGAGGTCACGGGGCGCGCGAGTGGATCCCGGATCGTGTGATCCGCGGCCCCGTCGACATCAGAGTCCCTGCCTGAACCAGCTGGGCGCCGGAGTAGGATCGTTCCTGGACGGTCGCTGACCAAGCCGACTAGCCGTCGCTGCAGCTGACCTTTGCCGTCGCTGCGACTCGCCGACGTGATTTGACCTCCGCCTAGTTGATCCCTTGTAGGGGCTCGCCTCCTGCCGAGCGTTGCTCGGAGGGGATTGAGAACCAAGAGGAAGGTCTCACGTGTACGACACCTGGAGGAGGTTTCATGACCGACGACGCGCTTCGCAGGCGGGCCGATGAGCTGGAGTTGCGGGTCGAGGAGCTCGAGCGCACGGCGCGGCTACGCGAGCTCTGGGAGACGGAAATCGCCGACCGTCACAGCGCGAGCGTGCTCGTCGACCCGGACGGCCAGGTGATCGCTGCGCGAGGCGCTGGGTCGCTTCCCGAAAGCGTCGATCTTCCTGCGGACGATGGCCATCTGCTGCAGATGCCTGATGGCCGGACGTTCGGGACGCAGTGGCTCGGCGGGCACGGCGCGATCCTGTGGCTGCGTCGGCGCCGGGCCTCGGTCGTGCCCCGGCTGCATCTGCGACTGCTTGGCTTGGGCGCCGAAGCACGGCTGGGTACCGGGCGCGCCGAACGGGGGCTGAGGTCGCTTGAGCTACTCGCGGTACTCGCGATGCACCGCGACGGGCTGACGGCCGAGCAGCTCGCGCTGTCGCTGTATGGCGAGCGCGGCAAGACGGTCACTATCCGCGCGCAGGTCCACCGGGTGCGGAAGCACCTGGGCCGCCGCGCGCTTCGGACCAAGCCGTACCGCCTGGCGGAATCGTTCGATGCGGATTCGCTTGAGGTCGCACGACTCGTCGCGGCGGGGCAACCCGACGAGGCGCTGCGCGCTTACCTCGGTCCACTGTTGCCGGCGTCCGACGCGCCCGCAATTGTCGACGCCCGTCGCCTGCTCGACGAGTCGTTGCGGCGCAGCATCCTCACGACGGCCGATCCCGAACTGCTGTCGCGCTGGCTTGTCCACCCGTGCGGCGCGGATGACCTGGCGGCGGCGCGGACGCTCGTCGCGGTGCTCCCGGTTGGGGACCCCCGCCGCGCTGCGGCGAGCGCATCCGCGGCGGCGGTCGGGCGGCGGATGTCGCTGGCGGCGCCTGGGCCGGGTTAGCGCGTCACGCGCCGCGTCTCCTCCGGCTTCCCTGGAGGCAACCGAAACGCGAGATCTCGGCCGTGCAACCCGAGTGCAACCCCCTCCCGCTTAGCTTGGTGAGCGTCAGCAAGAGAATCCTCAAGCATTGGAGAGACATCATGGTCACCACCGTCGAGGCGGCATCGCACGCCGCACGTTTCCTGGAGCAGCCCAAGCGGATGCTGGTCGACGGTGAGTGGGTGGATGCGCGCCACGGCCGTACGCTCGAGGTCTATGACCCCGCGCTCGGCGAGGTGATCGACCACGTTCCGGCCGGGGATGCCGAAGACGTCGACCTCGCGGTAGCCGCGGCGCGACGCGCATTCGAGGACTCCGAGTGGAGCCGCATGACCGCCTCGGACCGAGGACGAATCATCTGGCGGGTCGGCGATCTGATCCTCGAGCACGCCGATGAGCTGGCGGAGATCGAGTCGATGGACAACGGCAAGCCGGTGAGTGTCGCCCGCGCGGCGGACGTTCCGCTCGCTGCTGACCTGTTCCATTACATGGCTGGGTTCGCCACCAAGATCCACGGCCAGACGTTCCCGATCTCGGTGCCTTACGCGCCGGGCGCTCAGTTTCACGCCTATACGCTCAAGGAGCCGGTTGGCGTCGTCGGGCAGATCGTCCCGTGGAACTTCCCTCTGCTGATGGCCGCATGGAAGCTCGGCCCGGCGCTCGCAACTGGCTGCACGGTGGTGTTGAAGCCCGCCGAGCAGACCCCGCTGAGCGCACTGCGGCTCGCCGAGCTGATGCTCGAGGCGGGACTGCCGAACGGCGTGGTGAATGTGATCACCGGCTTTGGCGAGACCGCCGGCGCCGCTCTCGCGGGCCATCCGGGCGTGGACAAGGTTGCGTTCACCGGGTCGACGGAGGTCGGCAAGCTGATCGTGAAAGCGGCGGCCAACGATCTCAAGCGCGTCACGATCGAGCTCGGCGGCAAGTCGCCGAACGTGGTTTTCGCCGACGCCGACCTGGAGACCGCAATCCCCGGAGCAGCGAACGCGATCTTCTTCAACCACGGCCAGTGCTGCGCCGCGGGCTCGAGGCTGTACATCGAGCAGAAGGTCTATGACAACGTCCTCGCGGGGGTCTCGGATTACGCCGACAAGATCAAGGTAGGCCGTGGCCTCGACCCCGACACCGAGATGGGTCCGCTCGTCTCCGTCGAGCAGCTCGAGCGGGTGACCGGATTCCTTGAGGCCGGCGAGCGTGAGGGCGTGCGGACTGTCACGGGTGGCAAGCAGGTCGGGGAGCACGGCTACTTCGTCGCGCCGACCGTGCTTGATGGAGCCGGCCCGGGCAACAGGGTCTTCGACGAGGAGATCTTCGGCCCGGTGGTGACAGCGATCCCGTTCAGTGACACGGCCGAGGTCGCCGCGGCCGCCAACGAAACCATCTACGGCCTGGCCGCGGGCATCTGGACCACTGACCTGACGAAGGCGCACCGGCTGATCCCGCAGCTGAAGGCCGGCACGGTTTGGGTCAATACCTACAACATCTTCGACGCGGCGCTCCCGTTCGGTGGCTACAAGCAGTCCGGCTGGGGCCGTGAGATGGGTGAAGAGGTGATCCACGAGTACACCGAGACCAAGTCGGTGTGCATCGGGCTCTAGACGCATAGTCGCGCGGGCGCGGCGCGTCAGCCGCGCCTCCGCCCGTGCGGCACGTCCACAACCAGGCGCTGGCGCAGCGCTCGAACCCACTGAGACACGATCGAGGAGACAACCGATGAGCACCATGACTATTGCTGACCCAACGCCCGGAACCGAGACGTTCCCGGCCGACCACCGCCGGGCTCGACTGCACGGACGCGTCGCGCTCGTGACCGGCGGCACGCGGGGTATCGGAGCGGCGATCTGCCGCAGCTTTGCCGAGCAGGGCGCGATCGTCGCCGCCGGTTACAGCCGGGACGCTGAGCGTGCCGGCGAGCTGCTGGACCAGTTGCGCGGCCATGACGTCGACGCGAGTGTCCACCAGGGTAATGTCGGTTCGGCCGAGGACTGTCGCCGCACCATCCAGGAAGTGATTGACACGCATGGGCGGCTCGACATCCTGGTCAACAATGCCGGGATCACGATCGACAAGACGGTCCTGAAGATGACCGACGAGGATTGGTACAAGGTGATCGCGGTCAACCTCTCGGGCGCGTTCTTCATGTCTCAGGCGGTGCTGCCGCACATGATTGAGCGCGGGTCGGGACGGATCGTCAACATCTCCTCGATCATCGGCGAGATCGGCAACATCGGGCAGGCGAACTACGCAGCCTCGAAGTCCGGGCTGTTCGGGTTGACCAAGACGCTCGCTCGCGAGGCGGCGTTCCAGCTAAAGCGAGCCGGCAAGCTCGAGGAGGACGGGATCGGGATCACCGTCAACACGGTCGCACCGGGATTCATCGCGACCGAGATGCTCGAGCACGTTCCCCAGAAAGCGCTCGACGCCATCAAGGAGAAGATCCCGATGGGTAGGCTTGGTAGGCCCGACGAGATCGCCCGGGCGGTCCACTTCCTGATCGCGGACAAGTCCTCGTACATCACCGGTCAGACGCTCAGCGTCAACGGCGGGATGGACATGTGAGCCAGCCGCAAGAAACGGGTGATCGTCGCCGGTCTCGGCGTTGGCCAGCCGTGCGGCGATCAAGAGCTCGGAGCTCGTGAATCGCCGGCGCGATCAGCCGGCTCGCGGTCGGGTCGTTGAGACTCTTGTTGAGCTGCTGCATGAGCCGGTTCACTCGAGCCAACCGACAGAAGCTCCTACGCCTGCTCGGCCCGTAGTCCCTGGTCCTGGTATGCGCCCGCCTGGGCCGGCGGTTGTACGGGTTGCGTTCAGACGCGAACCGAGCGGAAAACACTGCGAATGTGCGCCTGCCCCCTGCCACAACTGGAGATATCGGGCCTGATTTGCTTGACCGAGGGGGTCAGAGTCGGAGAGACTCGGTCACCCGGCCGGTCGGGCGGGCTTGCTTGCGAAGTCCGGCTCGCCAAAGTCTGCGGTCGAGAGGAGCTGTTATGTGGGCGCGTGTTGCACGGTTCGAGGGTGATCCGGGGAATGTCGATGCGGCGATTGAAGAGGCTCGGGGCTTTGCCGCTTCGGGCGATGTGCCGCCCGAACTAGCGGGCACGAAGATGCTGATGCTCGTCGATCGCCAGTCGGGCGGGCGGCTCATGGTGGCAATGTTCGACACCGAGGAGGCGATGCGCAGAGGCGACGCTGCGATGAACGCTGGGCAGCCTCGCAACGCTGGCAGGCGCTCATCGGTCGAGTTCTACGAGGTGGCCGGCGAGATAGCGCTCTAACGGTTCCCGAATAGGGGAGAGGAGACTTTACGATGGCGACGGTGCTGGTGTTCCACGAGGTCGATGACGTTGACGAATGGCTCAAGTCCCCGCGGCGCGAGGCGATCTTCGAGCCGGCGGGCGTGACTGCGCGACTCTTCCGTGACCCGGAAGGCTCGAACCGGGTGGGCATCATCTTGGAGGTCCCCGACATGGCCGTTTTCCAGCAGATGATGCAGGGCGACCCCGAGATGGAGGCGGCGAAGGCCGACGGCGTGCGGGTCGAGACAGCGGTGTTTCTGACCGAGGCTTAGCGCGTCACTCGGCGTGATCGCGACGCCCACCAGGTAGGGAGCGTGAGGAGTCCGTATCTGACCGTCCAGGAAGTCGCCGAGCTGGCGCGATGTGAGCACCGGACGGTTAGGCGTGCGATTCGGTCCGGGCAGCTGAAGGCATCGCTGATCGGTGGCCGAGGACAAGCCGCGCAAACCCGCCGCCGACGCGATCCGTGAGGCTCGCAGCCAACTGAAGTGGGCGCAATCTGTGCGCACCCCCGAGAGCTCCAGACCAGTCCCACCAGCCGAATCCCCTGCAACTACCGAAGTGGACGATGCTGGGCTCGAACCAGCGACCTCCGCCTTGTCGAGGCGGAAACGCGCGGTCAAGGCTTGACAGGATAGGTCACGAAAAGCCGAAAAGCCCATATATGCAGGAGGTTCCGAGGCTTGCCCTGACCTGCGGTTGCAGCGCGATACGGTTCATTTCGAGCCTGAGGGACGCACTGAGGACGCACGTAGGGGCGTCAGCACCCGGTTGCGCGATCCAGCGCGCGGCAGACCTCGGCCAACCTCTCTGAGCCGAGCGTGACGATGAGGTCGCCGAGATAGCCCTTCGGGAGCGAGGCCACGTGGTCGGCATTCAGAACGCAGGCCCGAGGCATCCCGTCCTCCGTACCGAGCTCGACCTCGGTCGGCAGCCCTCGGACGTTCGTGGTCGCGAGCACGACGAAGACTTCGTTCAGGTGGTCGATCGCTTCGTTGCGGGTCAGCACGAGGGCGGGTCGCCTCGGCCAATCGGGATGTTCCGCCCAGCGGACCTCGCCGCGCCTCACCAGGGCTCGTGCCCGGCCGCCTGCTCCTCCTTGGCCAGTCGCCGCATCGTCTCCGCGCTGCTCACCTCGTGCAGCTTGGAGAGGTCGCCCCATTCGTCGACGGCGTCGTCGCTCTCAGCCGCACGGAGAGCGCGCTCAGCTTGCTCCTCGCTCCAATGAGGTGCGCGTTGGAGGAGCTTTTCTTTCGCGGTCACGGCGAGTAAAGAGCGTACAGTGCAGGGTCACAACTTCGACCGTAAGCGCCCATTTGTGGTCCAGGCTGTTGGCGCTCTATGTCTGGGAGCCTTCCTGCGGTCGGATCCACGGTCTGCCCCGATGGACGCTCAGGCCCGGGACCGCGTCGGCCGCGATACGGTCCGCCTCGCCTCAAAAGCCTGAGTCGTCAAAGGGGGGTCCGTCCAGCCGGAGCGGATCTTGTGGCCGCTCCTGGGCGGAGACCAGTCGCCTCACGTCGAATCGTCGGGTGGCCGGAGCAGCGGCAAAGGGGCCACGACGACGGCGCGAACGTGCGCTGCTGGGTTTAGCCCGATCCGTGCGTGATGCAGAACCCCACGAGACTGCTGCTTTAGCGGGAGGCGGTCGCACAAACCAAACCGCTTGTACGAATTTGACAACACCCGTTTTTGCTGACCTCGTGAGAGCGGCCCAGGCGGCACGAGCGGGTCCTTCGCGACCCAAATGGTTCACCCCCAAACCGTCACCTTGTGGCAAACCTACAAGAAGCCGACCACGACGCTGGTTTGTGCAACAGCCTCGCGGCAAACGGGCCACGGAGGACGGGCTAGGGGAGCAGCGGGCTTCCCCACCGACGCGCCATCCCCCAGTCGGGCCGTTAGGACTGCCACCATTCACAAGCCACCTATCAATGTGGTCGGGTGGCTGACGCCACAGCCCACAGGAGGCATCCCGGTGAACGCACCCAACGACAACGCCGCTTCGAAAGGTCTGCGCGGGTGGTGGCTAACTCCCCCGCGACCCGGCATGCAACGCCTGATCAACCCATGGGAGTACCGCCACCTCCGCGTCTTTGGGGTCACGCGTATTGCCGGTGGCAGTGTCGCGGCCGCCGCGGGCGTCGTGTGCCTCTCGTACGACGCCTACGGGTGGGCAGCCTTCTTCCTCGTTCTTGGGGCGCTGAATCTCGCGGGTGGCTACTGGTACGTCACTATCGCTCGGTCCGCACCTCCCCGAGCCTGAGCCCGCGGTCGTAATAGCTGGAGGTTCGCCGGCGCGTTCCGGGCCTGGCTCCGGCCTGACCCTCGCCGTCAAGCCCGCCAGTCCGTAGCGCTGCCGAGTCGCTAGAGAGGCCGAAGCCGCGCGTGGCCGGTTTGCCGCTAAAGCAGAAGTGACCCGCGGGCGGACGAAACTGCCGGATCGATCGAGAACCGACACTCTCGGTCGGCTTGATCGGATGCGATTGGAGCGAGTTCAGGCTGCCGGCTGCCAGGTGGGCCGGCCGAGTTTGTCGAGCGCGAGCGGTGGGTGGCGCATGGCATGCGGCCGTCCGCAGGATGACGAGCTGGTCATTTCGCGCCCGTCACGCGGCCAGTGGACACGAGAGGACTGGGCCAACTGGCGCCGGCGCGTTTGGCGCCCCGCCGCGATCGAGGCGGGGGTCACAGGTGACCTGCGCCCGTACCGTCTTCGCGGCTCGTTCGTCTCGCTGCTGCTGTGGGAAGGGCACAGCCTGACCTACGTCGCTGAGCAGGCGGGTCACTCGATCGCCACGCTCGCGCGGCACTACGCGGGGACGATGCGGGAGCTGGAAACCAAGCCTCGCGTCCCTGCCGCGGAGGCCATTCGGCAGGCCCGCGAGGAAGTCTATGGGACGCACTGAGGACGCACTCCTCAAAATCGTCGATGACCGGAAGTAGGCAATCCCCTGCAACCACCGGAATGGACGATGCTGGGCTCGAACCAGCGACCTCCGCCTTGTCGAGACGGCGCTCTCCCAGCTGAGCTAATCGTCCGGGAAGCGATAACTGTATCGAGGAGTGGATCGCCGGTCACGGATAGACTCAGATCGCGATGTGGCGCAGACACCTGATCGTGCTCGTCGTGCATGGTGGCGCTCGCGGTGGTCGCGGTTCCCGCGCTGTCCGCTGTCACGCCAACCGGCCCCACGGCCGTGGCGAAGATCACCGTCAAGCCGGCGGCCGGCACGCCGCACACCCGGTTCGCGGTGACCTTCGCCAGCCCCGGGCCCGTCGGCCCGGGCGGCGCGGGCGGCGCGCTGGCGACGCATTACGCGGTGATGGCGTCTGATCGGCGCCAGACCGGCTGCGCGTCCAGCGCGTCGGCCACGATCGCCGGCTCGCTGCCGGGCTCCCGCCCGAAGCTGTGGCTCGATCCTCCGCTCGGCAGCCGCTGGTGTGCCGGCACGTTCCACGCCCGGATCCTGGAGTATCAGACGCTGGTGTGCGGACCGCTGCACGTGTGCCCCCAGTTCATCCGTTTCGTCGGGACGATCGGCAAGTTCAGCTTCCGTGTCAAGCGCGCCGGTTGAAGGCGTCGCGCGGCCAATACCAGCCTCGCGCGTCCATCGCCAGCCCCGCCCGTCAGCCCGCATCCGCTGTCTCCGCCCGCGTAGGATCAGGCGGCGATGGATTACGAGCTCCCTGACGGCACCACGCTGACGCTGCCCGTTGGCGCCACCGGCGCCGACGCGGCCGCCGCCATCGGACCGGGCCTAGATCGGAAGAGCGTCGTGTAGGGAAAGAGTGTAGATCTCGGTGGT
>CALAQT010000509.1 GCA_937888775.1 uncultured Actinomycetes bacterium
AGCGCCTACCGCGATCCGCGCGCGATCGACGTGCACATCCGCCATCTGCGTGAGAAGCTAGAGCCCGAGCCGGAGAAGCCGCGCTACATAGTGACAGTGCGCGGCGCGGGGTATCGGCTGCGAGGGCCGTAGCGGTGCCGGCGCTACCGCGGCGTGGTGCCCTCGGTCTGCGTTGGCGGATCGTCGGCGTCGTGCTTGTGACCACCGTTGCGACGCTGGCCGTGGCCGCGCTGGCCCTGCTTGGACCGCTGCAAAAGCAGCTGCGCGACTCCGAACTCAAGACGCTCAAGGCGACGGTCGCCAACGCCAGCTCCAGCTTCAGGGCGCTGAACCAGACCGACCTGGACCTGCTCAACGTGACGTCCAAGGGCGGATCGAACGGCCTGATCCAGCTAGCGGTCCACGAGTTGCAGAAGAACACCGGCGGCGACGTCAGCCTGCTCGGCTATCCGCTGACGTTGCTGGCCACGACGGATTCCGCGGCGGCGGCCGGGGATCCGTTCAGCGATGTGATCAAGGCGTTCGCCACGGGGCGGCCGGTCGGGAGCTTTGGCGCGGACGAAGGACAGGAGATCGTCAGGCTGGCCTATCCGATCTCGATCGGCCCGTACCGCACGGCGTCCTCCGGACGGGACTCGCTGCACACCTACGTACTGACCGTGCGAAAGCTGATCCCGGAGGTCGCCGGCGCCGTCGCCACTGTCCGCCGCGCGTTCGCCACCGCTGCGATCGCCGGTCTGGCCCTCACGTTGATCCTGGGGATCCCGCTCGCCGGCCAGCTGGTGCGACGGTTGGGCCAGCTGCGCCAGGCGGCGCTGCGCCTGGCCACCGAGGGCCCCGCCGTAGAGGTGCCCGTCGACCGCGCACGTGACGAGGTCGGCGATCTGGCGCGCACGCTGGCGACGATGCAGCGCCGCCTGCAACAGCAGGAGGAGGCGCGCCGGTCGTTCGTCGCCACCGCCTCGCATGAGTTGCGCACGCCGCTCACGTCGCTGGACGGGATGCTCGAGCTGCTCGGCGACGACCTGCGCGACGAGCCGCCTGACATCCATGACGCGAGGGAGCTGCTGGAGCGGGCGCGAGCGCAATCCCGGCGCCTGGGTCGGCTGGCCGCCGACCTGCTGGACCTGTCACGGCTCGATGCCGAGGTGGCGCTGCGCTCCGAGCCCGTGGAACTGGGTGAGCTGTGCCGCGCTGTGCTGGCCGAATTCGAGCTGGGGACGTCGGAGCGGGGGATCAACTCTCAGCTGCAGGACTCCGGCGGATCGGTGTGGGCTCTGGGAGATCCCGGAAGTGTGGCCAGGATCCTGCGGATACTGCTCGACAACGCAGTGCGAGCCAGCCCGACCGGCTCTGAGATCGCCGTCGAGCTTCAAACCGGGCCCGCGGTGGGGCTGAGCGTCTGTGATCAGGGCCCCGGCGTTCGGGACGACGAGCGCGAGCAGATCTTCCGCCGCTTCCACCGCGGTCGTAACACCAGCGGGCAGGCGGGCTTCGGGCTCGGGCTGGCGATCGGTCGCGAGCTGGCCGAACGGATGGGCGGCGAGCTGGTACTGGAGCGGTCCGGTGGTCGGGGCGCTCGGTTCACCCTCAGGCTCCCGGCGGCGAGCGCGCCGGAACAGGAGCCCGTCGCTGTCGCCTAGTGGTCGTCCCGAAATACGGGCACGACCACTAGCTGACAGCATCACCGTGATGGACGAACGCCTGATGAACGCGATGCTCGATGTGGACGAGCACCACTGGTGGTACCGGGGACGCCGGCGGATCATCCGCGCCGAGCTCGACCGGCTGCCGTTGGCACCGGGGGCGGTGGTGCTGGACGCCGGCTGCGGCTCGGGGCGCACGCTGCAGGAGCTCGTTGGCTACGGCGAGGTACACGGCATCGAACTCAATCCCGGCGCCGCCGAGGTGGCGCGGTCACGCGGATATGGGGAGGTTCGCGTCGGTCGCCTGGAGGAACTTCCGTGGGCGGCCGGCACGTTTGACCTGATCACCTGCCTGGACGTGATCGAACACACCGCCGATGACCGCGTCACGCTGAGCGAGCTGCGACGCGTCACCAAGCCGGGCGGCTGGTTGCTGGTAACCGTTCCCGCCTACCCGGCGCTTTGGTCGCTGCACGACGAGGCCAACCATCACTACCGGCGCTACAGGCGCCGGAGCCTGCGCTCCGCGGCACTGGCCGCCGGCTGGACGATCGTGCGGATGAGCTCGTTCAACAGCCTGTTGCTCGCTCCGGCCGCCGTGGTACGCCTGGCCCAGCGCCGGCGCCGTGCCAATGACGGCTACACGCCTGCGCTCCGGCTGGGCTCCGCCTGGGTGAACGATGCCCTTGAACGTCCGCTGGCGCTCGAGGCCCGCTGGATGGCGCGGGGCCACACCCTTGCCGCCGGTCTGTCGCTGTTGGCGGTGATGCAGAACCAGCGGTCGTCTCTGTGAATGCGGCGAAGGCGATCTGTTGGCCGGCGGCGAAGGCGATCTGTTGGCCGGCGGCGAAGGCGGCAACGTGGACGGCGTGACGCTCGCGCTGGCTGCGATCATCTCGATCTCCAGCAACCTCGGGTATCTGCTTCCGGCGATCATCGGCTTGGAGTCGATGGGCTTCCCCTCCCCGGGGGAGACCGCGCTCGTGCTCGCAGCGGTTCTGGCCAGTCAGGGCAAGCTGCAGATCTGGCTGGTGATCGTGATCGGCATCGCGTCGGCGATCGTCGGCGACAACGCCGGCTACCTGCTCGGGCGCCGCTTCGGTCGAGAGGTACTGGAGGCGGCAGGCCCGTTCCGCGCCCGGCGAGTGAAGCTGATCGCCGTGGGTGACCGCTTCTTTGCGCGCCACGGACCCAAGGCCGTCTTCTTCGCGCGCTGGATCGCGCTCGTGCGGTTCGCCGCCGCCTGGCTGGCGGGCATCAACGAGATGCGGTTTCGCCAGTTCTTCTTCTGGAACGCGCTCGGCGGGATCAGCTGGGGGGTGACCTACGGGCTGGTCGGGTATTTCGCCGGCTCAGCCGGCGCCGGCGTGATCTCCACCTTCGGTGTGGGGGCCGCGATCGCTCTGGCCGTCCTGGTCGTGGTCGGATACGGCTTCGTGAAGCTTCGCGAACGACGCTCCGCCGGGTAGGCCAGCGGGCTGCTCCCCGCTCCGGTGGACGCCGGTCTCAGTCTTCTTCTTCGGCCGAATCGAGCTCCAGCGCGCACGAGTTGATGCAGTAGCGCATCCCGGTCGGCTGGGGCCCGTCGTCGAAGACGTGGCCCAGGTGCCCGCCGCAGCGCTTGCAGAGGACCTCGGTGCGGACCGTTCCATGGCTGCGGTCCTCGTGCAGCTCGACATTCTGGGCTACCGCCGGCTCGTAGAAGCTCGGCCAGCCGGTTCCGGACTCGAACTTCGTGTCGGAATTGAACAGCTCCGCGCCGCAGCCGGCGCACCGGTAGGTGCCGTCAGACTTGACGTCGACGTACTTGCCGGTGAAGGGGCGTTCGGTCCCATGCCGGCGCAGGATCTCGTACTGCTCGGGGCTCAGCCGCTCGCGCCACTGGTCCTCGGTCAGCTCCATCGGGCGTTCTGTTTGCATGGGCTTCACGTTAGCGTGCGGGCCGCGGCGAAAAAGTGAACGGTGATGAAATTCGGCTGCGCCGGGCGGGCCCTGGGCCCGATTTGCCGACGCTCGCTCACACCGGCAGGTAGCTGCACGCCGCGCCCGGGTCGGGGTCCACCATCTCCATGGCCAGGCTCGACCAGCCGAACTCGGTGGCGCCCATCCCCTCGCCGGTGTAGGGGTTGTAGTACTCGCGCAGACCTTCCCGCGCGATCGCCGCCGCCAGTTGGCCCACCAGCACGCGGCCCGGCTCCTCATAGCCGAGCCTGACCAGCCCCAGCCACACCAGCCAGGCCGCGTTGACCCAGGTCGGACCGCGCCAGTAGCGCCGGCCTCCCACCGATCTGGCGTCCCTGAGCGAGAAGCTCGGTTCGCTCACCGACACGGATGGAGGTGGGACCGGGAGCCAGAACTGATCCCGGTCGAGCAGGATCTCCTCCACCAGGCGACGACCGATCGCCTCGGGCAGATCAGGGAGAGCGAGCGGCGCCAGCGTGGTCCAGGTCAGCGCCGGGCTCCGCGCCGGCTGCGGACGCGCCAGCAGGCCGAAGCGCCCGCTCGGCTCGTCGTACATGCGGGCGATGATCGTGGGCGTCAGCGACGGGAGCCCTAGGGCCAGGCGTGAGAGGTTGTAGATCACGTTGGTCATCACCTCGCAGCACACCGGACCGCCCGTCGCCGCGATCTGGCGCATGTCGTAGTGCAGCGAGCGGTTGCGCCGTACGAGCCGTACGAACCGCGGCAGCCCGTGGGCGCGGTTGCCCCAGACGGCGTCGAATTGGTTGGAGGCATCGAGCCCGGACTCGTCTGGCTGCACGATCCAGATCAGTCCATCTCCGTCCAGGTCTCGATGCTCGGACAGCCACTCGTGCTGACGGACTATCGCCGGAACGCCGGCCGGATCGCCGACCGCGATCCGCCACGCCCACGCGAGCGCCGGGGGCTGGATGCTCGCCGTCATCGGGGCGTTGGGGGAGGTGACGTTGTAGGTGTAGCGCCGCGCGCCCTCCAGCGGCTTGTTCCAGAAGATCGTGTGCCCGATGAAGCCGTCTGGCCGCTGGGCGGCGAGCAGCGACTGCAGCTCACGCCGCGAGCGCTCGGTGTCGAAGTGACGCCACCCGATCGCCGTGAAGCACGAGTCCCAGTACCACTGCCAGGGGTAATGGCTCGGGCTGGGGCAGGTGTAGGCGAACGGCACCCCGTCGAATGCGCGCACGCCCTCGCGCCAGTTCTGGCGCAACGTGCGCTCGCACCGGTCGCGGACCGCGGCGATATCGGTGTCTGCCAACATCAGGTCGGCCATCCTGCCACGCGGGAAGCCGCCGTGGCCTCGCTGAGGGGTTCGCAGATTCGCTGCGGGCGTGGGATGCCGGCCTGGCGCCGCGTCAGTGGCAGCACGAATCGATAGGACGGCGTGATGTTCGGAGGGTCTGTTTTGCGCGCCCCGCGGGGGCTGCCTTCGGTGCAGGGCAACGAGCGCGCGTGCGCGCTGCTCGGCGCCATGACGATCGCCTTCTCCAGCATTCTGGTGCGTCTCAGCCACGCCTCCCCTTCGACCGCGGCGATCTTCCGGTGCGCTTACGCGCTGCCGGTGCTGGGGTGGCTGGCCTGGCGTGAGGACCGGCGCCTGGGCTCACGCTCCTGGCACGACCGGCGCGCGGCGGTGGCCTCCGGTGTCTTCTTTGCGGCCGACCTGATCCTGTGGCATCACTCGATCGGCGATGTCGGCGCGGGATTGGCAACGGTGCTGGCCAACGTCCAGGTCGTGCTCGTGCCACTGGTCGCATGGGCACTGCTCTCCGAGCCGCCCGGCCGCCGTGTGCTGCTCTCGCTGCCGGTCGCCCTGCTGGGCGTGCTGCTGATCTCCGGGGTGCTGGAGCACGGAGCTTTCGGGCGAGATCCGACGCGCGGGACGCTGTTCGGACTCGGGGCGGGCGTCGCCTATGTGGGCTTTCTCCTGCTGCTTCGCCACGGGGGTACCGATTTGCGCCGTCCCGCGGGCCCGCTATTCGACGCCACTGCCATCGCCGCCGTGCTGTGCGTGATCGCCGGACTGGCGATCGGCGATGCGCACCTCGTGCCCAGCTGGCCGAGCGCGGGCTGGCTGGTGACGCTCGCGATGACCTCTCAGGTGATCGGCTGGTTGTTGATAACCGCCTCGCTGCCGCGCCTTCCCGCGGCGCTTACGTCGGTGATCTTGACCGTTCAGCCGGTCGGTTCGGTTGCGCTGGCGGCACTGATCTTCGGCGAGTCGCCCAGTCCCCTGCAGCTCTCCGGCGTGATCCTGGTGCTGGCGGCGCTGCTGGCCGCGAGCCGCTCGGGCGCTGTGCGGGCCGCGGTGAGCGAGCGGCCGGCCGGCGCGGCTGCGCAGCGCGCGCTCGCATCGTCCGGTGGATTGCCGGGAGAGGCGCTCGGCGTGCCCGAGCGATCTGAGTCCGGTTGATCCTCGTCGCGCTAGCGGTTGTCGTCTCAACGGCGTTCGGGGTCATCTGCGAGCGCCGCACGGACGCTGCCCGGGTGGCGGCGCGGTGGACATTGCAGGTGATGCTCTATGCGCTGCTCCCATTCGTCTCGTTCGTCAACATCGCCCATTTGCGGATCACCCTCGGGGCGGGGGTCGGGATCGGCGTCGCCTGGGTTCTGGTCAGCTGTATGGGGCTTGCGGCCTGGTCGATCGGCCGCTTCTGGCTTGGCCTGGCCGCGCCGGCGCTCGGCGCGCTGATCTGCAGCGTGATCATCGTCAACACGGGTTATCTCGGCCTGCCCACCGCGGTCGCGATCATCGGTCCCGGCGCGCTCAGCTCGGCGGTCGCCTACGACCAGCTGGTCAGCGGTCCGATGCTGTTCATCGGCGGCTTTGGCGTCGGCGCGGCGTTCGGCAATCGGGGCGGGGCCAGCCGGCTGGCGCGGCTCAAAGCGTTCCTGACCCGCAACCCGCCGCTGGTGGCGGTCGTGGCGGGGCTGATCGTCCCGGTCTCGCTGGTGCCCACTTCGCTGCTGACCGTTTCTCACGTGGTGGTCGCGGTGCTGCTGCTGCTCGGCTTCTTCGCGGTCGGCGTGAACCTCTCGGCCGAGCGACGTGAGGATCATGCGCCGCTGCTGGAGGCGCCCAACCGGCAGGTCCTGTTGGCCGTCGCGCTGCGACTGTGTGTCGCGCCCGGGCTGATGGCCTGCTTCTCCGCGCTCGCCCTCCGCTTGCCTTCTGCCTACCTGCTTCAGGCGGCGATGCCCACCGGGATCAACTCGCTGATCGTCGGCCATGCCTATGGCCTGGACCAGCGCCTGATCGCCACGATCATCGTCTGGAGCACGGCGGCGGCGCTGGTGGCGGGGTTGATCGTCGCGGCGGTCTGAGGGGCGGCGCACCTGGCGTGGCAACCAGCCTGATACGGGGCCACGGTTGTGGGCCAGGCGTGGTGAGGGGCCGGGTGCTACGGGGCCACCGTTGTGGGCCAGGCGTGGTGAGGGGCCGGGTGCTACGGCCCAGGGTCCGAGCAAACGCACGCCCGGCGAGTGCGTCCTTGCGCTGCCGGGCGGACCTACCTCACCTCGCTCTGGCGGTTACTGTTAACGAGCGAGCCTCATACCGCCGAGCGGTGGTGCGAGCGGCCCGGTGATCTCGGGGTCGGGCGGGGTTCGGTATGAGCCTCGCTCGGGGGCGTCCCTTCGGGACGCTGGGTGGTGGCCCGGGGTACCTTCCGAACTAGACGCGGGCGATGGGCGCCCGCTTGGAGCCCCACGTGGGGGCTTGCGACCTTTCGGGCGCTGGAGGTACCGCCGTGGCCACCATCTCAAGCCTACTCGCCGATCACGTCTCGCTGCGAGTGCGCTCAGTCGATCGGATCTTCCTCGCCGGGTACGTCCCGCGGTTGCAGTGCGACGGTCAGCTGGTCAGGTTCTTGAACGAGCGGGCAGGCGGGACGATCCCGTCGCCGGCGATCCTCGGGAAGATCGGCCGCGCATATGCCGATCAGGTCAACGCGTTCGCCAAGGCCAACGGGATCCCGGTCGTGCGGTTCACCAAGGACATGGTCAAGGAGGACGTCGCGCGCCCGCACATGCAGAACGCCGAGCGGGACGGACGCTCGGGGGTGATGATGCTCGGCGTCGCGCAGGAGAAGGCATGGGCGTGGCGCGGCTGGCGCGATGGCGGCCACGACGCGCACCCACACTTCGAGTTCGCCCGCCAAGCAGTGTTCGTCAACCACTACTACTGGTACATCTTCGATCCCGAATGGGGCCCGTCTTTTGTGAAGACCAACGCGTACGCGCCGTACCCGGTGTGGGTGTACCTGAACGGCCATGAGCGGGCCAAGCGCCAAGCCGCCCGACAGGAGATCGACTTTACGCCGTTGGACAACGGATTCCGCGCCTGCGATCAGCCCGAACGGCTCGCCGGGATCTGCGACTCACTGTCCGAGCAAGACATCTTCGGGTTCTGCGACCGGTGGATGCGTCAGCTGCCCTCCCCGCTCACCCAGGCTGAACGGGGCCGCTACGGCTACCGCTACTCCGTCCGGCAGCTCGAGCTCTCAGACACCCGCGTGTTCGACCGCCCGGCCGCCGGTCGTGCGTGGTTTGAGCAGACAATCCGCGATCAGCTCGACCTCGGCCGCCCCGACAAGGTCCAGATCGTGTTCGACCGCAAGATCACCAGCCGCACCCCCGGCCGGTTCCAAACGAAGGTCATCACCAAAGGCGTCGAGCCGGTCATCCAAGCGCACTACAAGCACTCCAAGGTCAAGCAGTACTTCAAGGAAGGCCGCGCGCTCCGGACCGAGACGACCGTCAACGACCCCTACGACTTCGGTGTCAAGCGCACCCTCACCGCCGAGACATGGCAGCAACTCCGCACGATCGGCGATGACATCAACGACCGGCTGCTTGATGCCCAACTCCAGGCGTGCAACTGCGCGCCGGACCCCACGACGCTTACGCGTCTGGTGTCGCCATCCATCGAGGATGGCCAACCCGCGCCCGCCCTGCACTTCGGTGACCCCAGAGTGATGGCGCTGCTCGCCTGCCTGTGCTCGTTTCAGCACCTGTTCGCGGGCCTGACGAACCGCACCCTACGCCCCCAGGTAGCCGAGCTCATCCCCGGCTACACCCAGGGGCAGATGACTTATGACCTGCGCCGACTCAGACGCAAAGGCCTGATCCGCCGGATCCCACGCTCCCAGCGCTACGAGCTGACCGCGTTCGGCCGGCGGACCGTCGTCTTCTTCACCAAGACCTACGTGCGGATCGTCAACCCCTCCCTCGCCGAACTCGACCCCCAACTACCCGAGGAGATCGCACACCAAAGTCCGATCGCCCGCGCATGGCGCGCGTTCGAGCACGCGCTCGACACCAAGATCAAACAAGCCGCTATCGCGGCCTGAAAAGATGACAGCCCCGTGAAGGTTTCAACGACCTAGCGGAGCTAGACCCAGGTAACTACGGGCTAGGGAGGAGGAGGCGTCCTTCGCGCCTTGTTCTTTCTCCGGGCGCGCGCGGGAGGAAGGCTCGGCTCGTTGGACTTCTCCGGCGGCCCGTAGGTGGAAATCGTCCAGCCGCTCAGCGAAACTCATGTGAAGTCCAGGAGCTCAGCCCTCGCTGGGGCACGAATCGCTTGACGGCGTCGAAATGCCGAGGTTCGGCGGACGCTGCCGCCGCCCTCCCGGGCGGCGGCGCTACGACCAACCAGCTACGCCTCGTGGCTGGTGTGCTTACGGACTTTCGTGTGCTTGGTGTGCTTCCTGGCAGTCGCCCGGGGCTTCCACACGGTCACCCGCTTGACGAGCTTCGCCGAGATCGCGAACGGCGACAGGATCTGCTGCACGTTCGGCTCATCAGGGTTCGGACTGAGGTCCGACGTGAACACACTGCCGTGCTCGGCGCCCGCGCATTCCGTCGGGACATTCGCCGAAGCGAAAGCGTCGTCAGGGGGTCCGCAGATCTCAAGCGCGCGGGCCAGCCCGATCGCGGCCGGGTTGAAGTGGACCGTGACCTGCATGGGTCCGGCTGCGGCGGGCACGAGGCTCACATCCGTCCCCGCACCTGACAGGATCGGCGTGCCGTTCTGATCCAACAGCACGAACCCGGCCGCAACCGTCGCGTCGTCGACAAACACGCGCTGATCGAACGTGATCGTCGCGTCGCCGGTTTCGTTGTCGAACGTCACTCCGACGGCGTCCGCGCCGGACGTGAACCCGCGCGCGAACGCGCCGGCTCGCGATCTGCCGGTACACGTTCTCAGGCGATCCGAGCGAGCGGAACAGCGCAGCAACCGGTGAGGCGTTGTTCCGCCTCCTTGCTGCGTCCTCCCCGACCGTTCGCGCAAACTGCGGATGCTGAGTGACCCGAGCTCCGGCGCGCCACAGCGCCACAGCCTCCTCAAAGGAGACCCAGGTGGCGGTGTCCAGCAGGTACTCGGGACTAGGTGGCTTTCTACATCATCCGCAGCCGGTGTTGAACCCGCAACTTGAGCACGTGTAACAACTGCCGGTGCGCTGCATCATGCCGCCGCACTGCTGACAGGCCGGGCCGAGGTCGAGACCCCTGCGGAGCGCCGGCAGTACCGGAGGCTCATCGGTCAGCGCCGCGGTCGCCGGTGCCGGCTCGCGGGAGTTGGTTTCGGCCCCGGCACGGGGCGCGCCGGACGAACCGCCGTTTCCGCCCTCGGATGGGCTGGCCGTGTCGCCCAGGTGCGAGCTGGCAGCATCCTGGGCCGCCTTGCGCGCGCGAACCTCCTTGGTGAGGATCCCGAGCTCCTCTTGCAGATCGACGTCCATGAAGCGCGAGGCCAGCCAGCGCATGATGTAGTCGGGCATCGACTTGGCAAACGGGATCTCCGGATTGGAGGTCATCCCCTCCGGCTCGAAGCGCATGTAGCTGAACTTGCGCACCAGCGTTTCCAGTGGCACGCCGTATTGCAGCGCGATCGAGATCGCGGTCGCGAACGAGTTCATCATCCCGCGCAGCGTCGAGCCTTCCTTGCCGATGTCGGTCAGGAAGATCTCGCCCACCGTTCCGTCTTCGTACATGCCCGCGGTGATGTAGCCCTCGTGGCCGCCGATCGAGAACTTGTGCGTGATCGACTGACGCTCACGCGGCATCCGCCGGCGCT
>CALAQT010000510.1 GCA_937888775.1 uncultured Actinomycetes bacterium
CGCGAAGCTACCCCGCCAGGCCCTTCACCTCACCCACGGAAGGAGCAGTAGCGCCCCAAATCGCCTGGCTCGTTCCCTGCCGGATCGAACTTCGCAGATGACTCCGCCGACACGGCGGCAAGGATCGCCGACAGCATCCGCCGAACCACGATCGAACAGTCCAAGCGGGCGAATGTCGGTCACATCGGCTCTGCGCTGTCGATTGCCGACATCCTCGCGGCGCTGTTCGCCGGACCGCTCGCGAACGTCGACCCGGACGATCGGGATAGGCACCGCCTCGTCCTGTCAAAGGGTCACGCCGTGCTGGCGCTGTATGGCGCGTTGCACGCTTGCGGGCGGCTGTCAGATGCACAGCTCGATACCTACTGCGGCGACGGAAGTCACCTCGCCGGGCACCCCGAGCATGTGCTCGCGGGTGTCGACTTCTCGACGGGTTCTCTCGGACACGGATTGTCCATCGCCGCCGGCTGCGCGCTGGCGGCCCGGCTCCAGGGCTCCTCCCGGCTCGCGTTCGCTGTGATGAGCGATGCCGAGTGCAACGAGGGCTCGGTCTGGGAGGCCGCCAACTTCGCGGCGCACCATCGACTCTCACGCCTCGTGGTGATCATCGATGTCAACGGGCAGCAGGCGCTTGGATACACGCGCGACGTGCTCGATCTCGAGCCGTTGGCGGCACGTTGGGAGAGCTTCGGGTGGGACGTCCACGAGGTCGGTGGGCACGACCTGCGCGGGCTCGGGGCCACGTTGCAGGCGCTCGCCGTGGACAGCGGCGCCCCGCATGTCCTGCTTGCGCGGACCGTGTTCGGTAAGGGCGTGAAGTTCATGGAGAACCGAATCGAGTGGCACTACCTGCCAAAGACCGACGCCGAGTACGCCCGCGCGGTGCGCGAGCTGACCAAGGGAGAGAGATGAGACGCGAATTCGTTGAGTCGCTCGTGGGTCTCGCGGAGCGGGACGAGCGAGTGGTCTTGCTCACAGGGGACCTCGGCTTCGCGGCGCTCGAGCCGTTCTCCGAGCGCTTTTCCGACCGGTTCTTCAACGCTGGCGTGGCCGAGCAGAACATGGTCGGAATGGCGACCGGAATGGCCGAAGCTGGGCTGACCCCCTACGTCTACTCGATCTCGACGTTCGCCTCGATGCGAGCCTACGAGTTCATCCGCAACGGTCCTGTCCTGCACGACCTACCCGTGCGGATCGTCGGGATCGGCGAGGGAGCCGACTACAGCCACAACGGCATCACGCACTACGCACTCGAGGATGTCGCGCTGATGCGCGCGCAACCGGGGCTGACCCTCGTCACCCCGGCCTCCACTGGCCAGGTCGCGCCGCTGCTGCGCGCTGTGCAGGACGTGACCGGACCCGCCTACATCCGGCTCAGCAAGCTCTCGTACTCGGTCCCCGGGCTGCCGGACGAGTTCGAGCTCGGGCGTGCCCACCGAATCGGCGTCGGGGAGGACGTCGCGATCGTTGCGCTCGGGGCGATGGCGTGTAGTGCGGTGGCCTGTGCAGACCTGCTCGCAGAGCGCGGCGTGCGGGCGAGCGTGATCGTCGTGACGAGCGTGACCCCGGCCCCGATCGAGGACCTGATCGCGGGGCTGTCAGGGGTGAAACTCGCGATCTCCGTCGAAGCGCATTACGTGACGGGTGGGGTGGGGTCGCTGGTCGCCGAGGTGATCGCGGAAAACGGGCTCCGATGCCGGCTCGTGCGTGCCGGAGCCAAAGCGGCGCCGGTCGGGATGTCGGGCAGCCTCGGCTACATGCACGACCAGTTGGGGATCAGTCCGGAGCGGCTCGCCGACCGGGTGCTGGAGGCTCTGGAGGTTCGGAGTGGAGTGGGCGTCCTGTGAAGCTCTCCGCTGTCATCGCCTGCTATCGAGACGGTCCCGCTGTACCGATCATGTACGAGCGGCTCGTCCGCGCGTTCAACCAAGTGGGGGCGGATTACGAGATCATCTTCGTCAACGATGGCTCGCCTGACAACGCGCGTGAGGTGCTTGCCGAGCTTGCGCAGCGCGATCCGGACGTTGTCGTGATCAACCACGCCCGCGCTTTCGGCTCTCAGAGCGCATTCACCTCCGGAATGCGGATCGCGACCGGTGACGCCGTCGTGCTGCTCGACGGCGATCTCCAGGACCCGCCCGAGCTGATCCCGCAATTCGTCTCCCACTGGCGCAAGGGCTACGATGTCGTTTACGGCGAGCGGGTGAAGCGAGAGGCGACCTTCTTCATGCGTCACGCCTACCGCGCCTTCTACCGGGTCTTCAAGCGGCTTGCGTATGTGAGCGTCCCGCTCGATGCCGGGGATTTCAGCCTCATCGACCGGCGTGTGGTGGACGCGATCAATGCCCTGCCAGAGACCCAGCGGTTCGTCCGAGGGCTTCGCGCTTGGGTGGGCTACAGGCAGTTAGGGGTCCCTTATGTGAGGCCCGAGCGGATGTTCGGGAAGACCACCAACTCCTTTCGCAAGAACCTCGGGTGGGCGCGCCGGGCGATCGTCTCGTTCTCCTTCGCTCCACTCGATGCGATCACGGGTCTGGCGCTGTCCGTTGTGGCAATCTCGTCGATTGGCCTGATCGTGCAGGTCGGGCTTCGGCTCCTCGACCCACACTCGGCGCCCAAGGGGTTCACGACGGTCATCTCGGTGGTCCTGTTCATCGGGGGTATCCAGCTCCTCTGCCTTGCGATCATCGGGACATATCTCGCGCACATGTACGAGGAGGTGAAGGGTCGACCGCCGTACGTCGTCGAGTCGGTCATGAATCCCCCGGCGGGTGCGGAATTTCCGGATCGCGTGGTGGTCTCGGCTCCTGGCACCGACAACGGTGCTGACGAGGCGTGGATGCAGGGCATCGCGGTCGGCGCGGAAGACCAGGCGTGGGGAAGGCCGCCGGAGACAGCGTGAGCGCGCAAATCAGCGCGACCCGCTCCGAGCCCGCGGAGCATCTCGGACTCCAGCCGACGTCCTGCGCGATCTGCGGGACCGAGAGGAACGCCGACGAGCTCTTCCGCGCGACGCTGACACGGGGCGCGTTCACGGCGACGGTCTTCTCGGCGCGCAGGCTCCCCGACCGTGTCCACTACCGGTTGGTTCGCTGTCGCTCGTGTGGCCTGGTTCGCTCAGACCCGGTGCTTGAGGCCGACGGCCTCGCGAAGCTCTACCGGGCGTCGACATTCGATTACGGCGACGAGCTCGAAGGTCTCCGGGCGACTTACGGAAGAGCGCTCGAGAGGGTAGCCAAGCTCGTCCCTGAGCGAGCGGGGCTGCTCGACATCGGCACCGGTAGCGGGTTCGTGCTCGAATTGGCGCGCGACCGCGGCTGGACGGACATCCGTGGTGTCGAGCCGAGCGAGGACGCGATCGCGAAGGCCCGCCCCGATATTCGACCGATGATCTCCCCGGACGTGATGAGGCCGGGATCGTTCGAGCGCGCTTCGTTCGATGCTGTGACCATGTTCCAGGTCCTCGACCACATGCCGGACCCCGTCGGGCTGCTGGATGAATGCCGGCGGGTTCTACGACCGAGCGGAGTCATGCTGGCGTTCAATCACAACGTGACCGCCTGGTCGGCGCGTCTGCTGGGGGAGCGCAGCCCGATCATCGACGTCGAGCACACCTATCTCTACTCACCCCGCACGATCCGTGCGCTATTCGATCGGTCTGGCTTCGAGGTGGTGTCGGTCAGACCGGTTTGCAATACGTACTCGGTGAGGTACCTCGCGCATCTGCTCCCATTGCCTGACCGACAGAAGAAGCCACTCCTGTCAGTCCTGCGAGGTTCGAAGGTCGGTCGGCTCGAGGCGACTGTGCCGCTGGGCAACCTCTGCCTGATCGCGCGTCGCAGGGCATGAAGGCGCTCGTCACGGGGGCGGGCGGTTTCGTCGGGGCCAACCTGGTCCGCCATCTGCTGGGCCTCGGCCATGAACCGGTCGCGATGCTCCGCCCTGGAGGAAACAACTGGCGACTGGAGGACGTCGCAGCAGAGGCGCGCACCGAGTTCGTTGATCTGAGGCAGCCGGAGGTCGTTTCTCGCTTTGTGGTCGAGGTCCGTCCTGACGTCGTCTTCCACCTTGCCGCCTACGGGGCGTACTCCTGGCAGACGGACCTCGATGCGATGCTCGCGGTCAATGTCAGGGCTACCGAGGCGTTGCTGGAAGGTGCAAGACGCGCGGACGCTCGCCTCATCCAGGCTGGCTCCTCATCGGAATACGGCATCTCTGACCGGGCGACGACCGAGTTGGATCGAGTTGAGCCAAACTCGCACTACGCGGTCACGAAGGCGGCGGCAACCCACCTTTGCCGTCTCGCAGCGACTCGATATGGGCAGCACGCGATCACGTTGAGGTTGTATTCGGTGTACGGACCGTGGGAAGAGCCCGGCAGGCTGATGCCTACGCTTGTCGACCGGGCGTTGGACGGGACGTACCCTCCGCTCGTGGCCCCGGAAACCGCGCGCGACTTCGTCTGGATAGAGGATGTGTGCGATGCGTTCCTGCGTGCCGGCACGACTGATCTGGCGGATCGTGGCGCCGTGCTGAACGTCGCCAGTGGTGCGCAGACGACGCTTCGTGCGCTCGTTGACATCGTGCGGTCGCTCTTTGAGATCGAGACCGATCCGGTTTGGGGCTCGATGCCAGCCCGCAGCTGGGACACCTCGGTCTGGGTCGGCGACCCGTCGACGGCCGTTGACGTAATCGGCTGGACGGCAGCGACGCCCATTGAGCAGGGCCTGCGCACGGTCGCCTCGTGGATGCAAGCCGACCCCGCGCGGCGGACCCGCTACCTGGCGTCCGCCCGAACACTGGTGGGTCAAGGCCTAGGGACTTCTTGATTAACCAGTAGCTGGTCGTCGGGCTCGGAGAGAGTACGGCTACGTACAGCCGAAACGGGGGACGATTGGCGCCGGAGCCGTGAGTACGCTCGCGCCGGCGTCCGTAGCGGGCGCGTGCGCAGCGAGCACGAACGCCCTCAGGCCTCCTCCGTCGGCTCCGATCTGCCGCAGCGTGAATCGGGACCGTATGAGCGCGAGCGTGTACTGCTCGATCGGAAGCAGTCGCCCGGCGTAGGCCGACGAGGAGCTCGTCACGAGGACCGCGCCAGTGGTCAGAGCGCGCACCCCAGCTGCGACGCGCGACGTGCCACGCACCGAGAGGGATTCCTGGCACGGATTACTGGTGCCGACGGCGTTGCCTCGATCGAGTCGGAGCAGAGCCTCGCTCTCGACCGACGGATACAGGAGGACAATCAAGGCGGCGTGGCCCAGCCCGAGCGAGGAGACGAACCGAACCACGTGGGCGGCTTGGGGATCGACGACCGGGTTGTGCCACAGCGATCGCAGCTGGGTCGTGACGCCTGGCGAGCGTCCCAGCAGGGCGGCGAGCGCAGTGTGAGGGTACTTGCGGACGACGTTGTCGCGTTCGCCGGCTACGACGAGCGCACCCATGAACATCGCCGCCGCGATCGCAATCACCGCAGTACGACGGTTCGTAAGCGTGGCGTCGGCGATCCCCACCCACACGAACAGCAGCGCCACCGCGGGTGGCGAGACATGGAACAGGTTATTGGGAGCCGCGCGACCCAGGAAATAGGTGAAGACCAGACTTCCCATCGCCGTCAGACCGGCGATCGCTCGGAACGCCCCATGCCGTTCACGGACGAGCGCTGGGCGGAGGACCACCACGGCGACCAGCGTGACAGCGGAAGCCACGTACAGCGCTCCGAGGGCGAGGCCGGGTGACCAGGCGCCTATCGGAAGCGCACCGAGGCCGCCGGTCGTATAGAGGCGTACGAATTCGATGTACGAGCCCCAATGGGGCCATACACCTGTCGCCGCACGCGTGAGCCCGGTGAACAGGAGCACTCCGCAGACGCTCGCTGCGAACAGCCGGGCGACGCCGCGTATGGCCGCTCGGAACCGAGCACCGGCCGCAGACTCGAGCGTGGCCGCATCGATGCAAGCGATCGCGCAGGCCGTGCCAAGGCAGTAGACGCCGGTCTCACCGCTCCACGCTGCCGGGGCCCCTACTGCCAACAGAACTAGGACGTCGAGTAGGCGTTCGCGCCGCGCGCTTCGAGCCGCTCCCACGGACAACAGGATCACGAGCCATACAAGACCGAATCGCAAGACGCCGGTGCTCGGGAAATACGTGTAGTAGAACGACTGCCCGAAGACGTTCAGCACGACCGCAACGACCAGTCCGGCGATCGCGACGGCCTGCGAGTTCGTCGAGAGGCGAAGCACGACGTACAACGCCGCGAACAACAGTGCGGTGAGCGCCGACAGCAACAGCGTGAAGGTGCCATAGCCGATCGGCGAGACCGAAAAGTACGCAGCAAGCGCGTCGAACATGCCGAAGCCGTAATGCGAGTACGTACCCACGAGCATCGGATGCCCGTGGAGGACGTCAGTCGTCGGCCCGAGGAAGTAGTTTTGATTCAGCGCCAACTCCAACACGGGACGTCCGAGATAGACGACGAGGAGCGTGCACAGCGAGACGGCACCGACGTCGACGACGCGCCGAACGGGGCGCGGCCGGGCCCCCACGAGCGTTACTAGGAGGACAATCGCCGTAGACGAAGCGGCCGCAATCGCGATGTTGGCGAAGTTCAGCGCCGCCACCGGCACGAACGGAGCAGCGGCGATCACGAGGAGCACCGGCGCGATCGCGACCGACGGCAGCCGGGGCTGTCGCATCGCCCGGCCGCCGGGACGGCGCCGTCCGAGAGCCGTTGCGATCCGCACGCCGACGAGCCCGAGCAACAGCGCCAGTGAAGTATGGGCAGGGCTCGCCAGCTTCGCGGCGCACAGGACGGCCGCTGTCAGGGCGAGCGTCACAACTGCGCCCGACGAGCCGCGCTCCTCTCCTTCCCGGGCGCGGCTCCGCCGCCAAGCGAGCGCAAGGCTTGCCGGCACGACGACCAGGGCCGCCAGGACGTAGCCGAGCCGCTCGATCGGCTTGGTTTGACCAAAGAGCACGATCACGACCGTGCAGACGAGTGCGAGGCCGAAGACAGCCTCGGCAAGCGAGTGCGCGAGGAACGTCTCGAGATTCAGCTTTAGGCTTGCGTCCCTCCTGGCACTCACGACCGTGCCCGCAATAAAGAGCTCGCACCCGGCGATCAGCAGCACTGAGCGCTCAAGGCCGAATGCGGACGATGCTCCGATCCCGAGCGCGCCGGCAATCAAGAGAACCCCCGCGGCGAACAGTCCAGCCGCCAACCGCGACTGCTCACCGAGGACCATCGCCGCCAGGTGGCGGCTCCTAACCCTCAACTTGGGCAGCACGGTTGAAATTGTGGATCACCTCCCGGACCGTGTCCGGATCGGTAGACACGACCTCGCGTAAACCGGCAAACGTGCCGCGGCCTCGACTAACCGCCGCCCAGCGCGACCGGTATCAACACAGTCAGTGCCGCCGCCAGCGCGCAGACGCGCACGGCGAGGCGGTCCCGCTGTTCGAGCCCCACGAGCAACACCACGACGAACAGCGGTGCGCTGAGCCGAGTATCGTTCCACTCATCGCTGAACAGCAACAGCGTCAAACTCGCCGCGAACAGCACTGCGGCGAGGCTGGCGGCCGTCACTCTGCGCCACGCGAGCCGGACGGCCACCGCCATCGCTGCCAGCGTCAGAGCGAGGTAGCAGAGATCCCAAACGCCCTCCAATGGCGCGTCCTGGCGCAGCGCATGACGAGCCTCCTGGAGGAAGTTATCGAATGGGACCATCATCGATTGCGCCGTCGAGAGGACGTTGCCGCCGTAGCGAGAGTCGATGTACACCTGCCATCCGAGAAAGGCGATGGCGGGAACGACGACCGGCGGCCAGGATCGGCGCAGACCTTGCCTGATGCTTCCGGGCCGGTCGCGGCGATGCCAATACCAGATCACGCTGTCGAGCGCGACGGCCATGACCGCCGCCACCATCACCTCGCGGGAGAGCACCGCCAAGGTCAGCAGCGCGGCCGCCCACCAACGCCGGTCGCGCTCGAACGCGATCAGTCCAGCGAGCGCGGCCGCCGTTGCCAGCGGATCGCTCAGGTCGCGCATGGTGGCCAGTGCCAGGCCAGGCGCGAGCCCGACAAGAGCCGCATACCACCCCGACCAACCCCGCGATCGCGCATAGACGGCGAACGTGGCGGTAATCGCCAGCAGGACGGCGAGGTTCAGCGCGAGCAGCGTCCACGGGATCGCGTCCGCCTGGCCGGCGGCGAAGAGGGCGGCCAGCAGCGGATAAGCCATCCGCTGCAGGCGAAAGGCCTGGGAGTGCAGAGCTGCGACGGTCGCGTTGTGCAGGAGCAGCGGATCGCGGGCCTGGACCCAGAAGAACTGACCGTCATACCCGTAGTTGCTCGCGATCAGCGCGCCCTGCGGGGGGTGGGTGTCAGCCGCGAACGACCGCCCGAAGAGAATGAATCCGGTCGGATTGCCATGGTCGGCGATCAGTCGCGCGCCAACCAGCAGCGCCAACACGAGCGCAACGACCACGACGGGTCCGGCCACGTTGGCCCGGGCCAGTCTTAGGCCGATCCTCCCAGGGTCGGCCGGTGCGAGGTCAGCCGCGAACCCGGGGAGGGCTAGGTTCGTTCGGTCGGCCACGGGGGCAACGTTGCGGAGATGACCGTTGGACCGCCCGGGCGGCTGTCGATGCGGGTGCTGCCGCCGAGCATCCTCACTCGCTCGTGCATGCCGACGAGCCCCAGGCGCCCAGCGCGAGCCGCCTGCACGAGCGTGGTCTCGGGATCAAAGCCCTGGCCGTCGTCGGTGATCCCGACCTGCACGCCGTCTGCTCCGTTGAAGATGGCGACCGTCACCGTGTGCGCCTGGCTGTGCTTGCGGATGTTGCTGAGGGCCTCGCGGATCAGCGCCAGCAGAGTGATCTGCTGCGAGTCGGTCAGGAGCGTCAGATCTCCGCTGACGCTGGTCTGAGGGTCCACGCCGGTCCGGGCCGCGAACGCATCGGTTATCTGGCGCAGTGCGTCCGGGAGCGAGCCGGGTTGCATGAACGGCGACTGCACGGCGCTCGACAGGCGCCGCAGATCTCCGTCGAGCGCCACCAGCTGAGCGTCGAGGTCATCCATGCGACCCAGTACGCGCCCGGCGTCGGGGTGCTGGCCGATCATCGGGCCCAGCTGCTCTCGGAACAGCCTGAGATCTTGGGCGAGCAGGTGGATGTCCTGCTGGGGGCCGTCATGCAGGTCAAAGCGCAGCCTGGCCAGCCGGCGCTCGACCGCGCTCAGGACTGACTGCTCCGCGGCCCCGTTGTGCGCCGAGCGCGATTCACGGTCGAGCAGCTCGGCGAGCATCGGCGCGGCTGCCTGCGCCAGCAGCATCTGGTGCTCGGCGGCGATCCGGGACCCACGCACGATCAAGGCGGCCCCCGGATTGTGCGTCTGCTCGATTCGCAAACCGAACGTAGCCTCGCCGGCATGGGCGGTCGGCCCGGCGTTGCTCAGCAGAGCACGAGCCAGCCGGCGGTCGTGCGGAGCGTCGCGCTCGCGGCTTGCGGCCTCGGAGACGTGCCTCAGCTCACCACTCGGCCACATCGTCCACAGGGAGACCGACTGCGCGCCCGCGAAGATCGCCAGCAGCGCCAGCTGGACCTCGATGGCGACGGTCACGGGCAACTCGGCCAGTCCCCCCGTCCCGAGCACCTCGCGGCCCAGCGCGATCCTGGGTATCCCGGCGATCGCCTCAAAGCGGCTGACCAGCCGCTCGGCGGCGACCGGGTCGGCCGCCAGATCGACGGCGATCGATCCGAGGCAGTCCGCGGAGAAGCCGACCAGCGCCAGCGTGGCCGCGCCGTCAGAGCCGCCGCACGCGTCAAACAGATCCAGCGCTTGGGAGAAGGCGATATCGGTCGACCCGTCCCGTCCGGTCAGCCCGGTCCCGTGACCGCGGATCAGCTCCGCCAGGCGCTTCAGCGTGGCGTGAACTGCGGCTCTGGCGTTGCCGATGCTGGCCATGTCACCATTTTGCCGCAAAATGGAGGGCAAAAGCCTCGGCCAGCCAAACTTGCCTGTCGTACCTTCGCCGCGCCGGCGGCCGGCGATGAGACTCGGGCTCAGTGCGACCTGGGGGTGGTCGGGGGTGCCTTGGCCGGCGCGAACGAGTTCACGCCCAGGCGCGGGATGTGAACCTCGCGGAACTGCGCCAGATAGCTCGCCGGCAGGGTGGCTGTGTCAAACCAGCCCGCGCCGCCGCCGGGACGAGCGAACCCGCTCGTGCCGAAGAATCGGTTGCCGATCCGCATGAAGGTGTGCGTCGGGTTGTAGAAGATCGTAACCCGTCCCGGCCCGGTCGGGAACTTCCACATCGGGATGTCACCGGAGACGGTGGTCGGAACCCTGTAGCCGGCCTGCTGGACGATGTAGGACACCGAACCCGAGCAGTCAAATGGGCCGAAGAGGGCCGGCTGCTCGTGGCCGCCTCCGTAGAGATAGGGGAAGCTCGCTGCGCTGACCATGTTCGCCGACGCGATCAGACGGTCGTAATGGGACATTACCCCGCCGCGGTAGACCGCCACATGGTGCTTGCGCCACGGGTTGGCGAAGTAGACCGACACGACGTTCCGCTTGATCCTCATGCGCCCGGGATGCACGTTGGCGGCGATCGCGCGGGCCCGCGAGAGCACCTCGTCGACGTACCAGCCGGCGTGGTTGTAGGCGAACACGGCCTGCGAGATGTTGTGCGCCGCGCCGGCCGCGGCCAGGTAGTGCGCGGCGGCGAAGATCGCATCACGGGGGTCGTACGGATTGGCCACGCTGTGATCGTCCACGGCCTTTCCGTACTCCCGCCAAGTACTCGGCTCGAACTGCATCCAGCCGAGTGCGCCGGCCGAGGAGGTGCTCAAGTCCCGACCGTAGTCGCTCTCGATTGCGTTGATGGCTGCCAGCACCTGCCACGGCACGCCGTAGCGCCGGCTGGCCTCCATGTAGATCGGGATCAGAAACGCGGGAGGCTGATCTCCGTTGGCCAGCAGTCCCGAGAGGTTGTTCAGAGCGCCCGCGAGCGTGGGGTCGGTGCTCACGCTCCCGGTCCAGGAACTCGGCGCCGAGAAGGTCGCTGGAGAGTCTGACAGCAGCTGCGTCGTCTGCGGCGTGGACCCGGCTGGGGTCGACGTGGTCTGACCCGCCGAGCCGGAGCCGAGCTTCACCGGCGGGCGGCTGGTCAGTCCGCCGAGCGGCGCCACCGGAGCGCCGCCGCTCGTATCCCGGGGCCGCGCGTGACTGCGTGACCGGCGACCGGCGCCGTGGCCTCCGCCGGACACGGGGCGATTGGCCGGCGGCTCGCTGGGGCTGGTCGTGACCGGCTGGTTGGGCGGCGAGGTCGGCGCCGTCGTGGCCGGAGGAGGGCTGGGCGAGGTCGGCGCGGTCGTGGCCGGAGGAGGGCTGGGCGAGGTTGGCGCTGTTGTGGCCGGGGGAGGGCTGGGCGAGGTTGGCGCTGTTGTGGCCGGGGGAGGGCTGGGCGTCGTCGTCGGGACGTTCGGGGTCGTCGAGGCGGGCCCGGTGCTGGTGACGGTCGTGGCGGGCGGGGTGGAGGTGGGACCGTGGTTAGGCGCCGTCGTGGTGTGGTTGGAGCAGCCGGCCGGGCCGGATAGCCGGCGTGCAAGAGAATGAGTCGCGGTCACGCGCTTGGCATCGCCGGCGGCGGCGTGTGCGTAGGTGCTCCGGGCCTTTGGTGGGCAGATGTTGGGGCTTGACGGCTGGGCGGGAGCGGAGAACACATGGGTGACGGTCGCCCGGGTGACGGCCGGGCTGGGAGTCGGCTTGGCGGCCGACGTGCGCGATCCTGATTTACGCCGCTTGGCAGGATGCGCGGCGGACAGGTCAAGTACGAGCTTTGCGACCTTGTGGTGGGCGCGCGCCCGCGTCTTGACGCGAGCGGTTGCGGCAGCGAGATCGTGGCCGGCCAAAGCGGAGCGGACGTCGTGGCCGGGTTGCCCGGCATCGGCGCCGGTTGGCGCCCCGCCCGGCGCGTTGCTGGTCAGCCCGGTGGCGGCAAGGCTCACGGCGGGGCTCGAAGTGGCCGTGACAGCCACGGCGGTGGCCAGAGCGACGATCCGGTGGCGCATCTGGCCGGCAGCCGGCCCACGGCTGCGTGCACCTGTCCGAGCGCCCGGATCCGTGAACCTGAGCGCCTGTGGCGTCACGGTCCGCAGCTTGGGGCTGGGCAGAACGAATTCGATCCGGCCCGCGGCGGTCAGTTCGAACAGCGTCTCCTCGAACTCGACCACCTCGAGCGGAACGGCGAACGAGGCGCGCCAGAGTAGCTCACTGGCGGCGATCCCAGCCTGGCGGGCGCCCAATCTCCGCTCGAGCGCGCACGCTCGCGCGGGAAAGGCCTCGCACCGCTGGCCTTGCGTTACCACCAGCATCGCCTGCGCGGGAGCGCCTAGCTGATCGGCGAGTCCCGCGAGCAGCCTCAACACCGCCCACTGCCCACCGACGCGAGAGTAGTCAAACCGCTCCAGCGCCAGCCAGCGCCCGAGCTCGGCTGGAGGCAACGGGCTAACGCGCGACACTTGCGACAAGGCCCTTCCGAGTTGCGCCGCGGGCCTGCTCGATCGCGTCAAGCAGAGCGTCGAACGAATTCCACTTGGAGATCACCGGCATCGCGGCGAGCTGATCCTGGTGATTGCCGCTAACCGCGACGATCCCGATCGGCGGAACCAGACTGCTGAGCCGTGCAGCCTGGCGGGCGGCGACGGTGAGCGAAGCGGTGGCGTCAAAGACGACCACCTCCGCGCCGACGCGGGAAGCGAGCTCGGTTACCTCCTCGTCGGGATGCCCAACCGCCACCGAGTAACCTCGACGGCTCAGCAGCACCAGGGCCATCGCCCGGAAGCGGCGGTCGCTGGCGACCAACAGGAGTCGTGCGCCGAGCTCGGTCGGATCGGAAGGCTCGGGGGCGAACCCCTGCACGGGTCCGTCGACTTGGGGGGCGGCGAACCGCGGCACGGGTCCGTCGCCTTGGGGGAGATCGGCCGGTGCGTTGGCATGGGTTGGCGATCCATTGCGGCCAGAGCGCGCACTCCCGACGAGTTCGGCCAGTCGCGTCACCGCCCGGGCGACAGGGCTTCCCTCGCCGCCTGAGCGCTCACGTGTGATGTCAAAGGTCGTCCTCGGCTGATGTTGGCGCATGGTTCGAATGTCGCCTGGCGCACTTCGAATCCGCACCCCACGAACGTCTAGGTTGGGCTAACTCTTGTTCTGAAAACGGTAAAGCGGGGTGACCCGGAGCTACAGGCTGATCAGCTCACACTCAGGGGGGGTCGCTCGGCTCGCCGGCCGACCAGTTTCCCCCACCTTGGTCTAGGTGGAACTAGTCGTTCTTCTCTGGTGAGCAAACGCCGTGAGTTCCGATGCTTAGCCATGGCGAGCAAGCCAGACCTCAATACCGGTCTTCAGTCACGCCGGTGAGCCAACTCTCGTCTCACACCAACGCTGGCCAAACCGGCAAGACTATAGGAGGAGGTGAATTCTAGAATGTTGAACAGCCTCATTTACTTCGTGTCCACCTTCATGGTGGGCGCGCGTAAGGAAGAGGGCCAGACCATGGCCGAGTACGGCATCTTGATCTCGGTCATCGCCCTGGTCGTCGTCGTCGTGGCGATCACTCTCGGTTCGAGCATCGCGGGCATCTTTTCGTCCGCGTCTAGCAAACTCTAGGACTCAGTCTCGTCGCAACTCGCCCGAGGCCTGCACCGAGCAGACCTCGGGCGAATCTCTTGTCACCGGATCGATTCTCTTCACCGTCATGCAAACCATGCTCTACAGGCCGATCACCATCTACGGCCAGCTGATCGCTCGGTTGCAGGCCGAGCGGGGGCAGACGATGGCCGAGTACGACATTCTGATCTCGGTGATCGCCGTGGTCGTCGTCGCAGTCGCGCTCACGCTCGGATCGAGCATCACCGCCCTGTTCAGCTCCGCCTCGCACCACATCTAGGCCAAGCCTCAGACCGCCTGTGGGGACACTCGGCGCGGTCGACCTGCGCACCTCCCCCACAACCTACACCTTGGTCTAGGTGTACCTAGAGGTTCTCTCAGTTGAGCGGGGAGTCTGATCCAACGATACCTGTCATGTGCGAACAGATCGCGCGGCACGAGACCGACAGACCGCAATGCAGCCATGGAAATCGCTTCCCACAATCTTTCATCCGCTATCGAGGCGGCTTCGCCAGGAGCGGGGTCAGGCACTGGTCGAGTTCGCAATCGTGCTTCCAGTGCTGATCCTGATCATCCTCGGCATCCTCTACTTCGGACGGTACGAGAACTACAGCAGTCAGGAGACGCAACTCGCCGAGCAGGGGGCCCGGTGGGCGGCCGTGAACTACGCGGCGCCAGGCGCCGACCTCCAGGGCTATGTGCTGTCTCAGGCGAGCCCGGAACTCGCGAGCGGCAGCAGCGACGTGGCCAAGGCCGTCGTGTACATCTACTACCCCACCGGCTCCAGCAACGTCGTGGGCAATTCGGTCCGGGCCTGCCTGGTAACGACGGTTCAGCTCCCGTTTATGGGCACCAGCGCGAAGATAGTTCAGTCCGCGACGATGCGCATCGAGCAGCCCCAGACGGCCGCCAACTGGGTTCCGGGCCCGACGACGGGCGCGCCCACCACCACCGCCGGCGCCGCCGGCTGTCCGACCTCGTGAATCCTCAAGGAGCGTCGCGGTGAAACTCACTCAAAAGCGACTTCGCCGGCCGAGTTTCGGCGGCGTGCTCGCGACTCGCCAGGGAGCCCTGCTCATGGCGCTCCTGTGCGCAATCTGCGCGGCCGCGCTGCTGCTGTTCGCACTCGGTCGCTACCGGACAAACCTCAAGACCGCCCCCCCGCAGGCGACGGTCCTGGTGGCGACGGGCGAGATTCAGAAGGGCACCTCGGGCACGCTGATCGTCTCGAGGGGGCTTTTCCGGTCGACGCCGATTGTCTCCACGCAGCTATCCGCGGGCGCGATCAGCGATTCGGCCCTCCTCACGGGCAAGGTGGCTCAGGCCAGCATTCTCCCTGGCCAGCAGCTCACGGCCGCTGACTTCGCCGCTGTTGCCGGTGTCGCCGGCCAACTCGCGCCAGATCAGCGCGTCGTGTCGGTGTCGATCGACGAGGCTCATGGCGACACCGACGTACTTCAGGCCGGAGACCGGGTCGACATCTACGGATCCTACGCTGAGAACGGTACGCAGGTTCAGGTGCTGCTGATCCCCAACGCCGAGGTGATCAAGCCGTCGGGCGCCAGCATTGCAGGCAGTGCCGGATCTCCGGCGAGCAAGGTAGTTGCAGGCAACAGCCTCGTCCTGGCCGTTAGCACCATGCAGGTGCCGATGCTCACCTATACCGCCGACAATGGAAAGCTCTGGGTCGTCCTTCGCCCGCTCAACGCTGGACCGCCGGCTTCCGGGATCACCACTTTGAAGTCGATCATCAATTCGGCCACGGCGTTGTCAATTTCCAACAATGGGACGCATCCATGAGCCCGGAACTACAGGTACTGGTCGCCCTTGACGGCGAAGTCGATCGAGGACTGGTGGAGGCGCTCGTCTCACGCGACCCTCGAGTGATAGTGCTGGATTATCTCGAGCTCGGGGGTCCTTCCTCCAGCGGGCTTGGGACCGGCGATGCCCTGATCGTCGCGGTCGCCGACTACACGGCTGCGGTTCGCGAATTCGTGATCTCGGCACACCGGCATCACCCCAACCGTCCGATCGTGCTCCTCTGCCCCAGTGGGATTGGCTATGTGGGCGACGCCTTTGCGATTGGCGTAGACGATGTCGTCGCCCTTCCCACCGATCCAGGCGTCGGCATCGATCCTGCGCTGGCTCGACAGCTGATGTTCTCGCTGGAGAAGGCCGTGATGCGAAAGCGCGGGACCACGGAGAAGAAGTCAGAGGCGGTGCACAACGTGATCTGCGTGCTCGGCCTGAAGGGCGGGAGCGGCAAGACACTCACGTCAGTGAACCTTGCCGCCTCACTCGCCGATGCCGGCCACGGCGTCGTGCTGATGGATCTTGACCTCCAGTTTGGGGACGTAGCGCTGGCGATGGGTCTGACGCCGATGCGGACTATCTACGACCTAGTCCGGTCAGGTGGCTCGCTGGACGCCGGCAAGCTCGAGGATTTTCTGATGGAGCATTCATCGGGCGCTCGTGCCCTGCTCGCGCCGGTCCGGCCCGATCAGGCGGCGATGATCACGGTGCCGTTCCTCGGCGAGATCCAGCGCCTGCTCGGCGAGATGTTCGAGTTCGTCGTGATCGACACGCCGCCGAGCTTTGCGCCCGAGGTGATCAGCGCGATCGATGCGTCGACCGACGTGCTGGTGGTAGCCATGCGCGACACGCTCTCGCTCAAGAACACCAAGCTGGGCCTCGAGACGCTCGAGCGCATGGAGTACGACCGCGGCCGCGTCAAGGTCCTGCTCAACCGCGCGAACACCAACGTGGGAATCGAGCGGGAGGATGTACTGGCGATCCTCGGCCGCGATGTCGACATCCTCGTTCCGAGCCACCGCGACATCACGCGCTCGATCAACCAGGGCATCCCGATCGTCAGTCAGCGGGGCTCAGAGGCGGCGGGTGCGTTCCGAGAACTCGCCGACATGTACATCAAAGCCGCCGAAGGTCGAAAAGACCACCGTGCTCCTCCCGCCGTGATCGAGATCACGAGCGCGCGGAACAAGGACCAGGGTCGAGCCGAGCGCCAGTCGATCTTCCGTCGCGGTCGTAAGAGTGCCTGATGCAACTTCACGAGCGCCTGTCTCAGCGTCTGGAGGACGAGCCGATCGAGGGGTTCGCGCTCCCGTTCTCCGACATGAAGAACCGGATTCATCTCCGCCTGATCGAGGATCTCGGGCGCCAGCTCTTCAATACCGAGCTCGATCCGGCGACCCTTCGCCAACGCGTCGAGGCCGAGCTGCGGGATCGCCTGGCCCTGGAGCCCGGAGTCTCGAGAGACGACCGGGAGCGGCTCGCCATCGAGCTGACGGCCGACATCCTCGGGCACGGTCCCTTGGAGCGGCTGCTTGAAGACGAGACGGTCACGGAGATCATGGTCAACGGGCCATTCGAGGTCTGGGTCGAGCGAGCGGGACGCCTACACAAGACCCCGGTGAGGTTCACCGACGACGGGCACCTGCAGCGCATCATCAGCAAGATGGTCGCGCAGGTCGGGCGGCGGATCGACGAGTCCTCACCGATGGTCGACGCGCGCTTGCCTGACGGCAGTCGTATCAACGCCACGATCCCGCCGCTCTCGCTGAGTGGGCCATTGCTGACGATCCGGAAGTTCGGCAAACAGCGTCTCGACATGGCCGGGCTGATCAAGAAGGACACACTCACTCCGGACACCGCCGATCTGCTCGGCCGCTGCGTGCAGGCTCGTCTCAACATCCTGATCTCCGGCGGAACCGGCTCGGGCAAGACGACGATGCTCAACGCCCTGTCCGCCTCGATTCCTGACAACGAGCGCATTCTCACGATCGAGGACGCCGCCGAGCTATACCTCAACCAGCGGCATGTGATCAGGCTCGAGGCGCGGCCCAGCAACATCGAGGGCGAGGGCGAGATCTCGATTCGCGACCTCGTCAAGAACTCCCTCCGGATGCGACCCGATCGGATCGTCGTGGGCGAGGTCCGTGGCCCCGAGGCGCTGGACATGCTCCAGGCCATGAACACTGGCCACGACGGCTCTCTCTCCACGCTGCATGCCAACACTCCCCGCGACGCGCTGGCCCGCCTGGAGACGATGGTGATGATGGCTGGATACGATCTGCCGCTGCGCGCGATTCGCGAGCAGATCGCCTCGGCGATCGACCTCTTGATCCAGGTCGAGCGCATGAATGACGGATCTCGGCGTGTCGTCGCGATCACCGAGGTTCAGCGGATGGAGTCCGACGTGATCACGCTGCAGGACCTCTACACCTTTCAGGTGGAGGCGGTCACGGCCACCGACCACATCATCGGGTCACTGAAGGCGACAGGTCTTCGCCCAACGTTCCTCGAGAAGTTCGAGCGTCGCGGCATCGAGCTACCGAGTGATCCCCCGGGCGCGAGCCGTCCGAGCATGCTCGGTGCCGGTGCAGGCCGTGGCTAGCCAGCGGCTTCCGGCACTCGCTCGGCGCGCGACGCTGGCGGCCGGAGTCGCGCTGCTGCTCATTGGACCGGCGGGAGCACACTCCGCGACGCCCGTGGCAACCGCTATTCCGCCCGCCGCCGCCACAACGGGCGCACGGGGGGCGAGCGGGCGCGTTGGCTCGAACAACTCACCGTTGACCTCGACGACCAGCTCCACGATTAGTACGACGGCGACGACGCCGAAGACCACTCCTGTCACGACGACGCAGACGAAGTCCACGACCACGCCCGCGACGCAAACCACGACGGCGGCGAAGCCGGCGCGAACCAACAAGACGGCCAAGCCACCGGCTCCCAAGCCAAGAGCGAAGAAGAAGCCGCAGCCGATCGGTGGCTGGCTTGGAAATGGAACCAGCTTCCCGAATCGCGCGCTTGTCATCACGGTACCGCCGAGTTCGAATCTGAGCTTGGGCCGGGTCCACGTGACCGAAAACGGCATCGCCGTCTCGGGCCTTACGCTCACGCCGCTGAGCGCCGCAGGTTCCCGCGACCTCGGGATCGTGTTGGCGGTCGATGACAGCTCGAGCATGAGCGGGGCGCCGTTGGCCGACGTGATGGGCGCGGCACGGTCTCTGGCGCAGCAGCGAACCGCTGACGCGCAGCTCGGGATGGTCAGCTTCAACGCGAGCGCGAACTTGCTTCTGCCCTTGACGAGCAATACGCAGACGATCCGCACGCAGCTCGGCATGACGCCCGGAACCGGGACGAGCGCCAACGTGCCCGCCGCGATCGGCCTAGCGCTGGCGCAGCTGGCGAATGCCAAGGTTGCGGCGGGGGCGGTGATCGTCATCTCCGATGGCGTCGGCGCCCGGGACCCTGGCGGAACCCTCGAGCAGCAGGTGCAGGCCGCCCAGAGCGATGCCCACATACCGGTCTTCACGGTGGGGCTGCAGGGCGGCTCCTCGACCGCGCTCTCGCTGCAGCAGCTGCAGCGGGTCTATCCGCCATCGCGGTTTCTTCGCTCAACGGTGGCCGAGCTTCCGCAGGTCCTGGCTTCGATCCGTTCCGCAGTGACGAACTCGTACGTGATCCGCTACCGCTCTAAGGCGCCCGCAGGCCGGCAGGTGACGGTCAGCGCCCACGTAGATGGGCTTCCCGGGACGCTTGATCTGAGCTACTCGGCACCGACTGCGCCGAAGCCCGTTTCGCCCCCGGTTGCTCGGCACCCCTCGTCACGCCGTCCGCAAACGAGCCCCGTGCGCTCAGGGGTTCTCTCGCCGTGGCCTGACTTCGTCACGACTGCGGCGCCACTGCCGGTCACCAACCGGTCCTTCTGGGCGTCGGGATTGGCCGTGCTCGTTATCTCCGCGGGCTGCGCGCTGCTGCTCGCGCTCTCGGTTCTCTTCTTGGTGTATTGCCCTTCCAAGCAGACGGCCAGAAAGCGGGTGGGGAGCTATCTCCCGGGTGACGCGGAGTCCGATGAAGCGGGCGACCAGCAGACGCCGGTGTCGAGAGGCCCGCTGGCGAAGCTCGCGCAGGGTGGCCGGTGGTGGCTCCCCTTCGTAGAGAATGTCGCGGTTGCGCGTGGGGCTCACACTCCCATCTCGCTGGTAAAACGAGCGGCCGTCTGTGGCCTGCTCGGCGCTGTTTTCCTGCTTCTGGTGATCGGTTCGCCGCTCCTGGCGCTGCTGCCATTGCTGGCCTGGCCGTTCGGGCTGCGGATGCTGATCAACCGAGCCGCCCGCAAGCAACGGGAGCGTTTCAGGGATCTGCTTCCCCTGCACCTGCAGGATCTCGCCGGCGCGATGCGAGCCGGACGGAGCGTCGTCGGCGCGATCGCCTCCGTGGCTGACGGTGCCGATGAGCCGATCCGCAGCGAGTTGGAGCGCGCAGTCAGAGATGAGCAGCTGGGCCGTCCGCTCGATGAGTCCCTGGATGCGGTCGCCGAGCGGATGCAGGCCACGGACATGGAGCAGGTCGCTCTGATCGCCCGGCTGAATCGCCGCTCGGGCTCGAACGTCGCCGAGGCGCTCGAACGCGTGGCCGAAGGCGCACGAGAGCGCGCTGATCTGCGCCGGGAGATCAAGGCGCTCACCGGTCAGGCGAAAATGTCGAGTCTGGTCCTGTCCGGGCTGCCGCCTCTGCTGCTCGTCGGGATCAGCTTCCTGGCCCCTGGTTACTCGCACCCACTGTTTCACACCACCTTGGGAATCGCACTCATCGGCGTCGCGAGTCTCATGGTCCTCGCCGGGTGGAAGGTAATGAGAAAGATCACTGAAATTGAGGTTTGAGCCATGACTTTTCTGATAGGCGCGATCGGCGTCGTCCTGGTCGGTATCACCGGACGTCTCGTCGTGCTGGCCGTCGTGCTGCCGAGACTTCGGATCAAGTCCCATCTGCGAGAGATCGCCGATTATGGCTTCGAAGATGGGGTGGTCCAGGTCCAAGGCAGCGCGGTCACACGGCTCAAGCAGACGATCCGCGCCACCGCCGAACGGTTGGGCCGCATGGCGATGGTGCGCATGCCGTCGCTCAAGGCCCTGACGTCAGGGGATCTGGCGGCCGCGGGCTTCTACGGCACCACTCCCGAGGTGATCCACGGTTACCGGGTGATGGCGGGCGTTGGCATCCCGCTGATCATCCTGCTGCTGCAGGCCTCCGGCGGGAGCCTCTCGCCGACGACGCTCCTGCTCGTCGTGGCAACGGGGGTGGCCGGATGGCAGGTGCCGGCGTTCGTGATCCGCAAGCGCGGCAGCGCGCGGCTCGATGAGATCGACCGGGGGCTTCCGGAGCTGAACGATCTGCTGATCGCCACCATCGAGGCCGGAATGGGCTTTGCCGCGTCTCTGGATCTGGTGGCAGCCCGCTTTCGGGGACCCCTTGGAGAAGAGTTGCGCCTGACGATGAAACAGCAGAGCCTCGGGATTTCGATCGGGCAGGCGCTCGAGGACATGGTCGAGCGCTGCGAGACCCCATCCGTCCGCGCCTTCGTGCGCACGGCCACCCGCGGTGAATCACTCGGAATGTCGATCGGGCCGATCTTGCGCGAGCTCTCCACCGACATGCGCCGGCGGCGCCGGCAGGCGGCTCAGGAGAAGATGCAGAAAGCGCCGGTGAAGATGCTGTTTCCGCTGATGTTTCTGATCTTTCCGGCACTGATGATCGTGCTGATGTTCCCGGCTGCATACACGGTCATGCACAACGTCTCGGGCCTCTGATCTCGGAAACGGGATCGCCGGTCAGGCCACCGGGTCCATGGATGCAGCGGCCGATCGCGGCCCGCCGGCGGGCCGTGTCCCGCGCCGTATCCGGAGCTCGCGACCGTGAGAGCTGGTGAAGCAGATCCGAGCGGCGACGATGGCTTCGAGCGCCAGGTACACGACCGGCAACCAGATGTCATGCGCTGCGGCCAAGTTCGATCCATGGGGCCCACCGGGAGCCACAACCACGGAGAGGACGGTGAAGATCGGTGCGCCGAGGGGGACGAACCAGAGAGCGGAAAGCCTAGGCGAGTACAGCGCGATCGGAACAAACAGCAGCACTAGGTAGTGATCCCAGACGATCGGGGTTCCGGTGAGTGCCGCCAGGATCGCCAGAGAAAAGGCGACACTGTCTCCGTCCGGCCGCCTCGACAGGCGCCAGGCCAGCCCCAGCAGCCCCGCCGCGGCGCTCAGTGCCAGCGCGCTGGCGATCCCGGGAGAGAACCCGATGGCGATCAGCACGGCGACCAGCGAGACCGCCCGCAGTTCCTGGATGAACGAGAGGTTCGCGAGCATCTGCGGGTATTGGGCGAGACCTTGCCAGCCGATGACCGCCCACGCCCCGAGGGTCACCAGGAGGGCCAGCGCGACCGCCAGCGCGAGCGCTTTGTAGCGTCGGGTGATCAGCAGCCAGACGCCCAGCGGCCAGGGAAAGATCTTCGCCACGACGATCGACGCCACGGCGATGGCCGGTGGCCACAGACGCGATCGCCAGCGCCAGGACACGGCGAGGCCGAGCACGAGGAACGGTCCGAGTGCACCGAGAAAGAGACCGTGGATGAACGGCCAGGAGAGGAGGGCAATAGCCGGGCAGCGCCAGTCCCGTACCCCCAGCAGGTGGAGCGCCAGCACCATCGCCGCTACCGAAAGCGCCGTGTAGATCGCGCCGGCAAGCCACAACGGCAGCAGACTGAGCGGGATGATCGCGACGTTCGCCGGCGCGGGATACACAGGGATGGAGAAGACATGACGGGCGGTCTCGCCGATCGCGATGCCACCGGCCCGCATGATCGCCGCCTGGTGGGCGAGGAAGCCCGGCTGATATGGGTTATGGCCGTGGCGAATCGCGACCCCGGCGTTGTAGAGGCCGCCATGGAAGTCATACAGGATGCCTCCGCCGCCCTTGTCGAGCAGCGAGAGGACGAAGAATGGAACGCACCCGAGCAAGGCCGTGACGAGCACGGCTCTCCATCCGAAGCTCAGCAGCGCACGGTGGCGCGTCGTCATTGATAAGCCCCCCGCGCGGAACACGGTCATCGGGAGCGCGAGCGGGGCACGGAATTGCGCTCTTGCTGGGCGGGGTGGCGCAGTCTGGCGAGCATGCGCGTCAAGCCGCCGCCCGCGCGGTGCGCAGAAGCACCATCCGCTCGCCGTCGTTGTAGAGGATGCGGCGACCTGGCTCGGCCAGGAATCCTTTTACGGCCCTGGGGTCGTACTTCCGGTCCAGCACGAGCAGTCGAAAGCCGCGTGCCCCCTGCTTCCATCTGGTTCCGAGCGCCGCGAACACGCGATCAACGCGGTCGATCTGGCGAGGGGTCAGCAGCTCGTAGCGAGCGTCGTTGGCGATCCGGCCTGCGAGCGCGGGGTCGCGCCAGAGCAGCCAGTCGGCGAAGCGGCCGTCGGTGAGCACGTGCAGCGACGGGATCCGTTGCGTCGCCCGCTCGACCGCGGTGAGCACCTTCGTGCGCTGGTATTGCAGCTCGATGCTGGAGGCGGGCCGCAGCAGCGTCGCCGCGATCGCGATGAGGACGGCCGCGGCCGCCGCGCCCACGAGCACGGCGTTGACCGCGGCCCGCCGATGGTCAGCCGGCCGGCGGTCGGCGTCGGCCCTGATCGGGAGCGAGAGCGGCACGACCATCATCGTGAACAGGCCGAAGAAGACGGCGTTTCTCACCGCCGAGATGGTCGCGGCGGCGAGGGCCAGGAGTGCGAGCCGCTCCCACAGGGTGGTCCTCGACGCGCTGCGCCCGAACGACCACACGGCAATGCCGGCCAATACGAAGAACGCCGCGGCGGTCGTGGGAACCGAGGTGATCGGCTGCCACTCGGTCACGGCCCGGCGCAGCGTGCTGCCGAGCAGCGTGGTCCGGTAGTAGCCGATGATGCTCAGCCCGTAAGGCGTCAGCAGGATCGAGATCGGGGCCCCGAGGCTGAGAAGCAGTGGCCGTTTCCACGCGTTCACCGAGCGAGCGAGCGCGTGCCTGCGCTCCCAGGCCATCGCGATACCGCGCAGCGCCACGAGCATCGCGCCCAACGTGACCGTTCCGTGCAGGTTCGCCCACAGCACCAGGACCGGGAGGCACCAGTAGACCCGGCGGCTGCTGCAACGAGCGTCGGTGACGAGCAGGTAGACGAGCCCTACGAACAGCGGCATAGCGAACTCCTGGGTGCGGACCTCTCGCGAGGGCGCCACCAGGGCGATCGACAGCGGGAGCGTCAGCAGAACTGCCTTGAACGGCGCTCCGAGGTGGCGCGCGGCGGCCACCGACGCGGCGAAGCTGGTGGTGAACAGGCCGACGTTGACGAGCCCCAGCAGACCGAGGCCGCCGATCAGGTAGATCGCGTAGCCGGCCAGCTGGGAGAGCCATTGCTGATCGACCCAGGGAGCCCCGTGGGCGAGCAGGGTAAGTGTCTCGTTGTGCGGGATGCCGTACAGCCACACCTGGCGCCCCGTCATCAGCTCCAGCCAGCTGTCGACGCTGAACTCGCCGGCAATGTTGGCCAGCAGCGCGGCGGCTAGGACCAGTAGAACGACGCCCAGTAGGAGATCGGAGCCCCGTTGCGCGAAGACCGCCGGCAGTCCGCCGCGCCTTGCCTCTACGGGCGCGGACTCGCGCGGGTACGCCAGTGAGGCCATGAGTTCTGATCGTCGGCAGGCGCAGGGGGCGCGATGCGACGATGCGTTAGGTCGACCTAGACGAAGGTCTAGGCGAGTCGGCAACCAGTCGGGCGATAGGTCCAGTGGTGTCCGAGTCCGGCTTCAGCCCGCCTGCACGTCAGAACGTGCTTATTCCCGTCACGGTTGGCCTGGTCGTCGTCGCGCTCGCCGCGCTGCTCGCGAGGGTTGGCGCCGATGCGCAGTGGCTGGCCGCGCTCGGGCGGGTGATCGCCGCCCGTCACTCGATCCCCGCCGGGGTTCCGTTCGCCGTGGCCCCCACCGGCCAATGGCCAAACGCCCTGGTGTTGGCCGAGCTCTTGTTCAACGGACTCGAGCGGTCGCTCGGAGATCGCGGTTTGATGCTCGGCCAACTGCTGGCGGTCGCGATCGCGGTCTCCGTACTGGGGCGCGACGCCCGGCGCGAAGGCGCCGAGCCCGCGGGTGCCGGGTTGGCGTTGGTCATCGCCGCCGTCGGCGCGCTACCCAGCCTGGCGATCGCCCGCGTGCAGATGTTCTCGATCGCGCTCTTCCCGGTGCTGATCGCACTGCTGCGATCGCAGGCGCGGGTGCCGTCAAGGCGGATCTGGCTCGCCGTGCCGTTGATCGCGCTGTGGTCAAACCTGCACGGAGCGGCGCTGCTCGGCGAGGCGGTCCTACTCGCGTATCTGCTTCTGTCGCGGTTCCGGCAGGCCCGACTGCTCTCGCTGCTCGTCGGGTGCAGCTCCGCCGCGGCGCTCTGCGCCACGCCGGCCCTGCTGCGTACGGTTTCCTACTACCACGGCGTGGTCACCAATCTCGCCGCCCAGCGAGGCGAGGGTATGTGGGGGCCGCTGTCACTGAGCGCGCCGCTGGACCTGATCACGATCGCCGCGGCGCTCGCGCTCGGCGTCCGGCTGCGCCGAAGCCGCGCGCCACTGTGGGAATGGTGCGTGATCGTGGCGTTGACGGTGCTGACGATCCACGCGAGCCGCAACGGCGTCTGGCTGCTATTCCTCCTCGTCGCTCCGGCCGCACGGGCGATCAAGCCGAAGCGATCGTGGGCAGGACTCGTGCCGATCGCCGCGCTCGCGTCGGTCGTCACGCTGGGGTTGGCGATCGCGCGGGGACCGGCTCCCACCGGAGCTAGCCCCTCGCTGGTGGCCGACGCGATCACGATGGCGCACGGCTCTCCGGTGCTGGCGAGCGGATCGATGGATGAACAGGTCGCGCTCGCCGGCGGCCGGATCTGGGTCGGAAACCCGATCGACGCCTTCTCCCGGGCCGACCAGGCCGCATATCTCGACTGGCTCCAGGGGAGCGCAGCAGGTCGCGACGCGCTTGCGCCCCAGGTCAGGGTGGTGCTCGTCTCCCGGGGAACCCAGACTCAGACCCTGATGCAAGCGACACCGGGCTTTGGGGCGGTTGGGGGCGACCGTACGACTGCGATCTATGAGCGCAGGGGTTGAGCCGTCGATGTCGGTGATTCATGCTCCGGGCAGGCGACGCGGTGAGGGTCTGGTTGGGCGCTCGGTGCTTGAGCGCGCGGGCGTCAGGCTGGTCGCGGCTGCTGGCGCGCCGTCGCTGACGGTGCGGGCGTTTCTGGCCTCCCGTCTGCTGGTGTTGCTGGCCGGGGTCGGCGGCGTGCTGACGGTCACCAAGCGGACCTCGGCGGCGGCGGTGACGCAGGCGATGCATCAGCTCGGTCAGGTTGGATACGTGCTGGCGGGGTCGGTGGATCGGTTTGACTCGAGCTATTACCTGAGTATCGCCAACCATGGCTTTGGGAGGTTTTCGACGGGGAGGGTCGCGTTCTTTCCGGTCTATCCGTTGCTGATCAGGGCGCTCAGCCTCGGGACTCGATCCGGCGTGGTTGCGGGTGTCGTGATCTCGGCGGGGTCGTTTCTGGCGGCGTTGGTTTTTTTGCATCGTCTGACCGAGCTCGAACTCGGCCGGCGCGCGGCGGACGCCACGGTGCTGCTGGTCGCCTTCGCGCCGCTGTCGTTCTTCTTTACGGCGGTTTACACCGAATCGTTGTTCCTGCTGCTGTCGGTGGCGAGTGTGCTCGCCGCTCGTCGGGAGCGGTGGATGCTGGCCGGGATGCTGGTAGTGCTGGGCACGTTGACTCGCCCGACCGGGGTTCTGCTGGCGGTGCCGTTGGTGATCATGCGCTTTCGGACCCGGCCGCGCGTCCAGCGACGTGTTGACCCCCAGCTGGGGTGGGCGCTGATCCCGATCGCGACCCTCACGGCGTACATGATGCTGCTGCGCGCTGAGGGCTACCCCTGGCTGGCCCCGTTCAGAGCCCAGGCCAAATGGGCCCGGGCGACGGTCGGTCCGATCGGCGGGATCGTGGACGGGATCAAGTACGCGGTCCGCGGCGTGGGCGCGATCGCCAACGGGTCCGCGATCTATCACCCGACCCTTTACGGACCTTTCACCGCGAGCGCCGAGAACGTCCTGCTCTGTTTGGTGCTCCTGCTGGCGGGGGCCCTGCTCGTGCTGTGCTTGCGCAGACTGCCGCTGGCCTACGGAGCCTACGCCGCCGTGACGCTCGCGGTCTGCCTATCCAGCCCTCGGGGCGCCAACCCGCTGGGCTCCTTGGACCGATTCGTCCTGACCATCTTCCCGCTCTGGATGGTCGCCGGGGCCTGGGTCGCCAAACACCGCCTCGAGCGGGTCGCCGTCGCGGTGGGCTCGATCCTGTTGATCTTCTACACGGTTCAGTTCTCCAGCTGGTCGTTCATCGCCTGAGGTCGGCGCCGGTCGCGTCCTGGGCCTCCAGCCGCGCCGCCAGGCGGCCGTGGCGCCGGACGGTGTCCGGGGTTCTGGCCGCATGGGCGACGACCGCGCGAGTGCCGACGATGACCGTGGCGATCCGGGCGCGGGTGACGGCGGTGTAGAGCATCTCCCGGCGCAGGAAGAACGCTCCGGCGGCCGGGTGGGCGACGATCACGGCGATCGGGAGCTCGATTCCCTGACCGCGGTGCACCGAGCACGCGTAGGCGAGCCGGAGGCGATCTGACTCCTCGGGCGGGAGCCTGAAGATCGACTCCTCGGCGCCCAGGATCAGCGCCGCGTCATCGTCGGACTCGGCATCGGGCGGCGGTGAGACCTCGTCGAGCAGCCGAAGCAGGGTGCCGTTCATCAGGCCGAGGTCGTGAAGGTTTCGCCCGGTCATCATCAGCTTGTCACCCAGCCGCAGCCGGCCGCCGCGGACCGGGCGCCCATCCGGGTTCAGCGCGTCACGCAAGGCGGTGTTGAGGGCGTCAATGCCGAGCTCGCCGCGGTAGACGGGTGCGAACACCTGGATGTCGCGCACCGGGTCAACGCCGTAATGAGCCGGAAGCCGCTCGCTGACCAGCGACACGATCTCGGCCCGCGCGGCGATCGGGTCGCGGCGCTCGATCAGGAACAGGTCGCGGCGCATGTCGGCGGCGGGAGTGAGCTCGGGCAGCTCACCGCGGCGGATTGCGTGGGCGCCCTGGACGATCATGCTGCCCGCGGCCTGGCGGAAGATGTGGGTCAGGCGGACGGTGGGGACCGAGTCGGCGCCGACGAGCTCGGCGAACGGCTTGCCGGCCCCCACGGGCGCCAGCTGGTCGGCGTCACCCACCAGCACCACGTGGGTGCGCTCGTCCACCGCTCGCAGCAGCGTCACCAGCAGCTCCAGGTTGGCCATCGAGGTCTCGTCCACGATCAGCAGGTCACAGCGCAGCGGATCCTGCTCGTCGTGGGTGGGCCCCTCGCCGGGAATCCAGCCGAGCGCCGAGTGCACGGTCCGGGCGCGCACACCGCTGGCCTCGCTCATCCTGATCGCCGCGCGTCCGGTGGGTGCGACGAGCAGCACACGGGCGCCCTGGCCGGCCGCGGCCGCGGAGATCGCCCGGATCGACGCGGTCTTGCCCGTGCCCGGGCCACCGGTGATCAGCGACAGCCGGTGGGCGAAGACGCCCCGCAGCGCCGCCAGCTGCTCATCCGTGAGCTCAGCGCCGCCGGCGCCGGCCCCGCCGGCGCCGTCACCGGGCTCGCGCAGGCGCC
>CALAQT010000511.1 GCA_937888775.1 uncultured Actinomycetes bacterium
GTCCAGCGTGGTTGGACCGCAGGGCCGGCACGGTTCGAGGATAGGTTGTGACTCGCCAGCGGCCCCTCGGGGCCCTCAGGCCGCCGTGGCAGTGATGAACCCGCGCATGTAGCCAACGTGTGCCATCGACCACGGGTCGCACGGGAAGACACAGTGCCACTCGAACTTGCCGGCCTGCTTGACGAGCAGTGTGTAGTCGTGCGTACCCGGCAATACGATGATGCTCACACCAGCTTCCGGGGACGTGATCGAGTGCGGGACGGTGTCGGTGTTGTCGATCCGCAGCGTCAACGGCTGACCCACCGTGACGTGGAATTCGGTCACAGTGAAGTCGTCGTGCAGCTTCCCGTCGGGTCCCTTCTTGCCTGATGCGATGACCTTCAGTTCGATGACCTTCGTCAGCGCGCTCGGAGCGCCAGTCGGCAGAGCCGCGGCCGCCTGGTTGGCCACCGCCAGGGTTGTGGTGTTTGTCGCGGTCGTCCGGACCAACGCGACCAGGGACATGACGAGTGCGGCCAGGATCCCGGCACCCGCGAGCGCCGTGAGACCAAACTTCCTGGCAGCTGCTGCACCGAATTCGCGCTGATACCTCGCCTCGGTGCCCTCGTCTGGCTCCTGCGCAGCGGAGCCAGGCTCGAAGACGAGATGACGGACGGGCACTGCGAAGCGCTCACGTACGAGCCCCGCAAGCCGCGGCTCGAGCCCGCCCGCCGTTTGCTCCCAGCGAGTGGCGACGATGACTTCATCCGGCACGAACGTGGCGAACGTGTCCTCGATGGCTTCGAGCGGGTCTTCCCCGGTGACCTTCCCCGCAACGTTGTCGTGGCCAACGCGGTCGAGGGCTGCCTGCATCCGGGCGCGCGCCTGATCCAAGAGGCTGTCGATCGCACCAGTCAAGCGGGCTGCGGGGGTGATCACCGCCGGCACGAGCAACAGCACGTGCATACGCGGCGCTAAGCCCAGTCTCTCGACCTCGCAGAGCAGCGCCTCCTCGCTGAGCGTGTCGTTTGCGACGACGAGGACGCGGCGCTCCGCCGCTGATCCAAGGTGCGGGGGAGCCATCTTCACCGGCAGGTCTGGACTGCGGAGCTTGCGCATTCGCAGCTGCGCCGCGCGCGCAGCGACACCGCCAAGTACGACCGCAAGCACGACGAGAGCGAGCCACGTGGGACCGAGCGCCGCCGCGAGCACAATTGGCACCAGGGCGAGTATCACCACCAGGAGAAAGCGGAAGGCCTCTGGCTCGCTGTGAAAGGGGCTACGCACTGGCGGCGGCGCCGTCTTCGGCAGCGTGCTCCGAGATGCCCTGCACGGCGGCCACCACCTGCTCGGGGGTCGCTCCTGCTGGCAGCTGATGGCAGCTGTCCAGGACCTCTCGCAGGTCCGCGTCAATCTCCGGCGGCACCACGACCAATAGAGGCGTGTTGGGATAGCGCGTGCGCAGTTCGCGCAAGACCTCTCGGGCCACCTCGCGCTCGTAGCCCAAGTTGCAGACGACAAGGTCGGCGTCGTGTGCGGGGGCGCAGCCCGCGGGCCCGGTCAGCGGACACTGCCCGTGTCCCCGCGGCCCGGGGCAGACGGCGACCGCGTAGCCGGCGAAGCGAAGGCCAGAGGCAATCGCAAGGCCGGCCTCCTTGTCAGGGTCCTCAACAAGTACCCGCGGGTGACTCCAGCGCCAAGTCTGCGGATTGATGCTGACTTCTCGCGCCTTTGTCGACCTTCCGGATGACATGCCCCGAGGCTAGGTTGGCCCTGACTCGAGTTCATCCGGGTCCTTGCCGCATTGTTGCTCCGTAGAAACCCGCGTGCCGAGCCGCTGCCGACGCGAAAGCAACGCAGCGCGACCGACTTTCAGGCCCCCCTTCGCCATTCGCCCTCAAGCTCGCGCAGACGTTGCGCAGCCGCAGCGCTCGCGCCCGCCTGCAGGGGCATGGTCCAGCAGGCAGCTCTCGTTCAGCGTTTGCTCTCGCCTCACCTAATCTGGAAGGCGAACCGGGTGGTGAGACACCAGCGCCAGGCATCGCACCACCTCGCGGCGTAAGCGTGCGCCGGATCCAAAGCAGGACCGATCGCTTGAGCTTCGGCCTATCCAGCTCCGCGCCACCGTGGGGCGACCGTCGAGCGCCGACCTTCGGATTGTCGCCGCGCTCGCGATGCTCGTGCCGGAAGCAGAGCAGGACTGGCCGCCACGATCACCGCCTGCCGGGGCGAGCCACGACACGCTGTTGGATCACGCCTGGAGCGGCAGTCGTGGTGTCGACGCCGTGGTGGCCGGTTTGGTGCTTGCAGCTTCCCGACCTTCAGTTAGCGCCCCGAGCGACGAGGGTGCGGCTCTAATGGAGTGAGGTCTGAATGCCCGGATTCACTGATGATTCGGGAGTCCGGGCGGCGTCACGGCCCGATCTTCGGGAGGGTAAGGGCGCATTGGAGGCCCTTGGAGAAGGCGACGGCGCGATCAGACGCCGCAGGGCCGCCGGAATGCCCTCGGTTCCTCTCGATGAAGCGGCGCCCCGCGGGTCATGACGTACGAATTTGCAGGGCTTTTGTGACGCTCAGCGGATATGTCCCAAGTCACTCCATTAGAGCCGCACCCGAGCGACGATGGGTGCGGCTCCAATGGAGTGAGGTCTGACCGCCCGGATTCACTAATGATTCGGGAGACCGGGAGGCGTCACCGACCGATCTTCGCCAGGATCACGGGCTGCTTGGAGGCATTGGATAACTCGACGGCGCGATCAGACGCCGTAAGGTCGCCGGAATCGCCTGATTCCTGTCGATTGAACGGAGACCAACGCGGGTCCCCAACCGCCAATTTGCAGGGACTTTATGACGTTCAGCGGAAGTGCCTCAGGTCACTCCATTGGAGCCGCACCCAGCGACGATCGGACCGATCCGTCTCCGATGCGCAGCGTGCGCGCTTGTGGCGACGTGGAGGGCCGCGGCGACACGCGGGCTCGGGCTCTGCTGTGCGCGGAACTCGAGCACGAGCCCGCCGTGATGCTTGCAAGCTTCCAGCTAACGAGCGCGCCGAAGCGGCAGCGCGGCATCGCCTCGAGGCGCTCTCACTATGGAACGCACGCGGGCGTCTCGGCCCATCACCGGGTCGACACCCGCATCGCTCGTGAAGCAGAACCCCGCGCCGCAGCCCGCGGCGACCTCCTATCGACAACCGGCGGGTCCGTCGCGACGGCACCGCGCCGGTCCCCCTTGCCCGCAACTTCAGGGCCTCAGTGACGGCGGTGGCCGACGCTCCGGCGGCGATCCACATTCCGAGGAATGTGCGGTTATCGATAAATCGCGTGGCCTCGCGTTCCGGAGCGCGGGTCGTCCGCGACGTCGGGCGCAGTCCGGAGTGGGCGCCGCGGCCGCCGCCGTCGACCCTCAGGGCCTGCGATCGCTTTCGCCCAAACGCGAGTGGACCCAGAGCTCGCCAGTCGCCGGTACCAGGGCGGGCACGACGGTATGCAGAATCGTTCAGCTGCATATGCAGAGCGGCTCGGCCACTCCGGCGCCGGCGCCTCGACTGCCGAGCTTGGAAGCTCCGTCCGCGGCGATTGCAATGTCGCCAACGGGATCGCGCGACACGACGCGGCTCGAGGGTGAAAGCGATCGCCCGGATGGTGGTCGCCAACGAGCTCTCCGGACCTCGCCCATGAGCATATGCGCACCGCCCGCGCTCTTGCAGCGCGCGCCCGGCGAGCACGTCAGAGCCCAGACCGCCGCGTCGATCGAGTTCTCGCCGTATCACATCCAGCAGCCGGTTGTCCGGGCGCCCGCGGGCCCGAAGGCGCCCACTGATAGTTGGCATCAGGTCCCGATGGCGGACCTCCTCGGCGCACCGGCGCTTTCAGGAGTGGGAGCAGGCTGGTGTGTTCCACGAGATCTGGCGCCAGGGGCTGCTCGAGTACGACGAGGTGATCGGGATCGATTGGTCGTTCATGTCGGCGGACGGCGCGATGACGAAGGCACCGTTAGGCGGCCCGAAGACGGGCCCAAACCCCACTGACAGAGCCAAAAGGGGCGAAACGCTCGGTCCTCACCGACGCGGCGGGGGTTCCGGTCGGGCTCGATCACGACGGCGCGAACCGCAACGACCACAAGCTGCTGAAAGGCACGCTGGACTCGATCTCGATCGAGCGACCCGAACCGACCCCGGAGCGACCGCAGGGCCTCTGCCTGGACAAGGCCTATGACAACACCGAAGTCCGCGACCTCGTCGCCGACTACGAGCTGACGCCGCACATCCGCGCCCGTGGCGAGGAGATCGCCGAGAAGGTTCTCACTCCCGGCTGGCGCGCCCGGCGCTGGGTCGTCGAGGCCAGCCACTCCTGGCTGAACCGCAACCGGGCGATCCTCATCCGCTGGTCCAAGAAGGACGAGAACCACCTCGCCCTACTACAGCTCGCCAGCGGCCTCATCGCACTCAAGAAAGCCCGCCTCGCGACCCTCGCCGCCGCCCAACCGGGATAGGCCCTTAGGGGAACAGCAGTCGCAGTGGCTGGGCTGGCTGCGGGTGTACCGGCTACCGAAGCTCGCCCAACCCGGGCATCTCGTTTCCGTGGTACGCCAAATACCGCTGAGCGGCAGCGTCGTTTGTCATACCCCTGCGGAGCGAAGTCTTCGGGCGACGATACTGCCGAGATCGAGCACGATCCGCCGGGCCAGGACCGGTTCGCGCGCGGCCAGTGACTCGAACGCGTCGTAGCTGAGCCGCAGCAGCTCGGCATCCGTGATCGCACGAGCAGATGTGGCGCAGCGGCCGCCGTCGAGAAATGCGAGCTCGTTCAGCGGCGCTGGCGCGTCGACCGCAACGGCTGGCGTTTGCGCTGAGCTCTGCTCGAGCCGCCCGTCGGCGAGCACGTAGAGCGCGCGATCCACGTCGCCCTCGGTGAAGATCGTCTCTCCGGGGCGCAGGTGCCTCGTCTGCATATACGACAGCAAGATGTCCCACTCCGTCTTGCTCGCGTCATCCAGGAACCCCTCCGTCACCGGGGCCGGCTCTGTCGGGTATATGAAGAAGCTCTGTGTGTCCATGACTTCCGTCACCCGGCTCCCAGACCGACGACGCTGACCGCCGATAGCGAGCGTCCTCGCCCGAGCCGCTCAAGCGCATCCCAGCGTCCGGCGCGCAGAGCGCCGAGCGCGGGCGTCACGTCCCAGCCCTGTTTGACAGCGCTGGTCACGTGGGCCACCTCGCGCGAGTAGCCGAGCAGGATCGCGCCGATGATCTTGCCGTCCGAGATCACCAGCTTTCCGTATCGCAGCTCGCTCTCGTCTTCCTGGACCACGACTTCGTCGTCCTTGGAGCGCGGCTCGATCTCCCCGATCGAGGTGAGATCGACACCGACGACTTTCAGCACCGTCACTGGCACGGTCCCTTGGTAGGGGCTGGTTTCCGCGAGGACGGCCGCTTCGGCGGCCACCCTCGCCTGATCGACGGCCGCAGGCCAGAGGCCGGCAACTTGCCCGCGAAACTCGGCCACGTCGCCGGCCGCGAAGATCCGCTCGTCGCTCGTCCGCATGTGGTCATCGACGACCACCCCGCGCTTGGTTTCGAGCCCCGCTTCCTTCGCGAGCTCTAGGTTGGGAGCGATGCCCGCGGCAGCGATCAGCACTTCGGCTTGCGCGGTCCGTGCGTCCTTCAGTAGGACCTCACTGAGTCGACCGTTGTACGAGACCGAGCCGGTTTCCGCGTGCGTCCACACCGAAATCCCGAGCCCTTCGATGTAGCGGTGCAGCAGCTCTGACGCCCGTTCGTCGAGCTGCCGTCGCAGTAGGCGGTCGGAGCGTTCCAACACCGTCGTCGCGAGTCCCAGCTTGTGCAGCGCGAAGGCGGCCTCGAGCCCGAGCAGACCGCCGCCCGCGACCACCGCTCGTTTCGCCATGTTGAGCTGGGCGAACGCGCGGAGCTCGACCGCATCATTTGCCGACCTGAGAACGAATGTGCCGGGCGTGCCCCACCCGGCAATCGGCGGGACGAAGCTCTCGCTGCCAGTGGCCAGAATCAGGCGGTCCCAGGCAAGCTCCTCCCCAGTTCCGAGCCTGACCTTGCAAGCGTCTCGGTCGATCGCCTGCGCCCGCGTGTTCAGCCACTCGGTGATCGAGCGCGACTCGCACCACGACTCCGGGTTCAGGTACAGGCCCTGCATCGCGGACCGTCCATAGATCAGCCGCGTGATCGCCATCCTGTTGTAAAGCTGGTGCGTTTCGTCGGCGACCACGTCGATACGGCACTCTGGATGGTTGCGGCGGACGTAGTCAGCGGCGGTGATTCCAGCGACGCCGTTGCCGATCACCACCACCCGCTCGACGGATCGGTCGAAATCCAGCCGCATGATCTGGCTCGGCGTCAGCTCCTGCGGCTGCTCGGGCTCCAGCGACACCGAGACCGGACCCTTGACGCGACAGCAGCACGCCATCCGCGTGTTCTCCGCGAGACCGAGTCGCTCCAGGGTCGCACGCTCGTCGTCGCCGATCTCGGAGAGATTGTCCATGCCGGAGACGATCGCGACCGGATCCGCACCGCACACGCCCATCCGACAGCCGGCCTCGATCTGAAGTCCGTTGGACTCTGCCACCTCCAGCAAGGTCAGGCCTGATTCGGCGACGATGCGCTGATCATCCGGGAGGAACATAATCTCGGGCTTGCCGAGCTTTGCGGCAGAGTGGCTGATGATCGACCGCGCCCCCGCGCCTCGCACCGGCTTCGGCGCACCGGCTCTCTCGACAAACACGCGCTCCTTCAGGTATGTGCGGACGATCCAGAACCCGGTTAACCCGAACACGACCACTCGCGCGGCCCAGGTGGCCGCGGTCGGCGCCGCATGGTTGGTAATCGCCTTGTAGATCACCGGAAACGCGAACCAGTAGAAGATGTTCAGCGCCGCTGCGGCCCACAGCGTGGTCAGCTTGTGGGACGTGACGGGGACGAATGCGTCGGCCGCGACAAACGCCAAGACGCTGACGCCGGTGTAGAGGGCCAGCTGCCCGTACATCGCCGGAACCGAGATCGCCGGCACGTCTGCCACCTTGAAGAACCCGAGAATCAGTCCCGGGAAGGCGGCGATGAAAGCCTTGCGGCCCGCATACCACTCGGGATTTTCATCGTTGAGGTCGGCGAGGTATGCGACCTTCGGATTGAAGTCGTAGCAGTTCTTCGTGCATCCGACGCACGGCTGACAATGGCTGTTGCCGACCAGCGCGAACGGCGTCTGACCGTAGATTCGCTGCACCGGCAGCAGCGGACAGACCGAGCTGCACCAGCCGCTCTTGCCCTTGAGGAACATCCCGCCGGTGAAGCCGCCGAGCAGGGCAAACAGCAACAGGCCGCCGCTCCACGGCCCGTTCGTCTGCAGCCCGACCTTGCGCAGCGTGATGAAGATCACGAACAGCGCGATCGAGATCAGGTAGCCGTAGCGCTTCAGCCACGCCGGCGCCTCCAGTGCCCGCGTCCAGCCGAGCACGCGGGGGGTCTGGTTGGACGCCGCCAGCGGACAGATGTTTCGCCATAACCCGGGCGCGACGAAGAACAGGATCGGCAGCAACGGGATCCCGATGCCCCACACGATCCTCAGGCCGGTTTTGGGGACTGTGAAACACAGCGCTGCGACAATGAGCGTCGCGAGGACCCCGGTTGTCCGCACCACCCACCACGCGCGGATCGAAAGCATCGACGGTATCTGCGTGTAGTTCGGAAACGGGGGCAGCTCCGCGCGCTTCGTCCGGTTCTCGCGCCACCGTGCGGAGAGGCTTGGGCGACGCGGGAGCCGTCGCGCCCGAGCGATCGGCCGGCTCTCCTGGATCGTCACGTCGTCGCCGGCCGCTGCGACCATCTCGAGCGTCGTCCGGCCTACCGTGATCTCGTCGCCGAGCCCGACCTTGCGGACCTTGCGGATGCGCTTGCCGTTGACGAAGGTTCCATTGGTGGACCCGAGATCCTCGACCCACACTTGTCCGTCGGCCTTGATGAAGACGCGCGCGTGACGCCGCGACAACCGCCCATCGGTATGCCCGCTCTGCCCCATCGTTTCCCGTCCCAGCGTCAGCTCGTCGGTGAAGCTGAGCGTCTCACCGGCCCGGCCGTCCGCGCGCAGACGGAGGTAGGCAACGGGCATCTGCTACACCCTCGCGCCCAAGGTTTCAGCCATCGCGTGCGAATCGTATCCCGACTGAGCTTCCCGCAGGAGCAATTTCGTTGCGCGTCTCGATCGGCGGTCCAACGGCCGCCGCGAGGCCCTCTTGACCGCCGTGGGCGGTACCTTCTCGGCGTGGATCGCTACCTTCCGATCGCTGAGCATGGTCTCATCGGCGACCTGCACACGGTCGCGCTTGTCGGCACGGAGGGGACGATCGACTGGTACTGCTGTCCCAGCTTCGACTCACCGAGCGTGTTCGGGGCGATCCTCGACGCCGATCGCGGCGGACGCTTCAGCCTGAAGCCATCGATCGGGAACTGGACGTCAAAGCAACTCTACTTCCCGGACACCAACGTGCTGATCACCCGCTTCCTCAGTGCGGAGGGAGTCGGGGAGGTGGAGGATTTCATGCCGATCGGGGAGCTTCGCGGCGGGACCCATCGGCAACGGTTGATCCGTCGCGTCGTGGGCGTGCGCGGACGGATGCATTTTGAGCTGGTGTGCGCACCGCGGTTCGATTACGGTCGCGACCGTCATCAGGTGCAGCGCCATCGGCATGGGGTGGTGTTCGAGGCCTCAGACCTGCGGCTCGCACTCGAGACCGAGGCGCCGATCGATGTGCGAGGCGGCGACGCGCACGCGTCGGTCGAGCTCTCGGCGGGCGAGAGCGCGACGTTCGTCCTCGAGCATCTCCGGGACGCATACGAGCCCCACTCGCACAGCGCCGAGGAGATGCGCGAGCTGGTCGAGGGCACGGTCGCATACTGGCGCAGCTGGCTGTCCCAATCGCGATACAAGGGCCGCTGGCGTGAGATGGTGCATCGGTCGGCGCTGACGCTGAAGCTGCTCACATACCAACCGACCGGGGCGATCGTCGCGGCGCCCACCACCAGCCTTCCCGAGGTGCTTGGTGGAGAGCGCAACTGGGACTACCGCTACACGTGGATCCGCGACGCCGCTTTCTCGCTCTACGCACTGCTACGGCTTGGTTTCACCCAGGAGGCGGCCGCCTTCATGGATTGGCTCAATCACCGCGTCTCGTCCGAGCGCTGGGAGCGAACTGGCCCCCTCAATGTCCTCTATGGGATCGACGGCAGGCGTGAGCTCCCTGAGCAGCTATTGGACCATCTGGAGGGCTATCGCGGCTCGGCTCCAGTGCGGATCGGCAATGACGCGGCCGCGCAACTCCAGCTCGACATCTACGGCGAGCTAGTCGACTCGATCTACCTCTACAACAAGTACGGCAAGCCGATCTCGCACGACTCTTGGGAGGATCTCAGCCGGATCGTCGAGTGGGTGAGCGACCACTGGGACCAAGCCGACGAGGGCATCTGGGAGACCCGCGGGGGGCGGCAGCCGTTCACCTATTCACGGTTGATGTGCTGGGTGGCACTCGAGCGCGCGCTCCGGATCGCCAACACCCGAGGCCTTCCCGCCGACCGTATCGGCTGGGGTCAGGCGCGCGACCGGATCTACCGACAGATCATCGCCCGCGGCTGGCATCAGAGCCGGCAGGCGTTCGTCCAGCACTACGACACTGACGTGCTCGATGCGTCGCTGCTCCTGATGCCGCTGGTCAAGTTCATCGCACCAACCGATCCGCGCTGGCTGTCGACCCTCGAGGCGATCGGCGAAGAACTTGTGTCCGACTCGCTCGTCTACCGTTACAACGTCGAGGCCTCCCCCGACGGCCTGCGGGGAGCCGAAGGTACGTTCTCGATCTGCACCTTCTGGTACGTCGAGGCGCTCGCTCGCGCCGGCCGGCTCGATCAAGCACGACTGGTGTTCGAGAAGATGCTTACGTACGCCAACCACCTCGGCCTGTACGCCGAGGAGATTGGGCCCACCGGCGAGCAGCTCGGCAACTTCCCGCAAGCCTTCACCCATCTCGCGCTGATCAGCGCCGCCGTCAACCTCGACCGCCAACTGGGGTGAGGACCAGGTCGCTCGCGTTGGGCAACTGTCGTCGTCGCGACGGTCTCCCGAGGAGTAGGGTCTCGTCGTGGGCATCGACGGTCAATCTGGGACTACGCTGGGCGCGTACGTCCTCGGCGAGCGGATCGGGCGCGGCGGCATGGGCGTCGTGTACCGCGCAACCCACGTGCATCTCGGGCGCGAGGTAGCGCTGAAGGTCCTCGCCCCCGAGCTCGCCGGCTCCGAAGACTTTCGGGACCGTTTCTTGCGGGAGTCGCGCCTGGCGGCGTCGCTTGATCACCCGAATGTGGTCACGGTCTATGACGCCGGGGATTCGGAGGGGACGCTGTACATCGCAATGCGATACGTGGAGGGCACCGACCTCGCCAAATTCCTCCAGGCGGAGGGGCCGCTCACGCCCGCGACGAGCATCGCGATGCTCGACCAGGTGGGCGCGGCGCTTGATGCCGCACACCACCGAGGCCTGATCCACAGGGACGTTAAGCCCGCAAACGTGCTGATTGCCTCCGGCAACTTCTATCTGACCGATTTCGGGCTCACGAAGCGAGTGAGCGCGAGCCAGGTGTCCGCAGCGCTGACGAGGACCGGACAGTTTCTGGGAACCGTCGACTATGTCGCACCGGAGCAGATCGAGGGCGGAGAAATCGACGGGCGCGCCGACATCTACGCGCTCACCTGCATGCTCCATGAGTGCCTTACAGGCTCCCGTCCGTTCCCCAAGGACTCGGAGCTGGCCATCATCAGCGCGCATTTGCGCGACCCACCGCCACGGCCGACGGAGCTGCGCCCCGACCTTCCCGCGGCGATCGACGACGTCGTGGCGACCGGGATGGCGAAATCCCCTCAGGAACGCTACTCGACGTGCGCTGAGCTTACGGCCGCAGCGCGCGAGGCGCTCGGGGTGGCGAGCTCGGACTTGGCCGCGGTCGGCGCACCAGGGAGCGACAACTCTTCGACACCTCCTCCCAAGAGCACAGCGGGGTCCCGCCTGCGTCCCACGGAGGTGTCGACCAGCGTCGCAGATGACCCGCGAACCATCGCGGAGTCCCGGGGCCCGCGACGCGCCCGGCGAGTTCTGGTCCCTGCCGTCGCGGTGCTGTGCGCCGCGGCGGTCGCCGCCGTCGTCATCTTGCTGACCACGGGTGGCACCAGTTCTCGCCAGCACGGGCAGACCACGAAGCCTCCTGCCGCCAAGCCGCCGGGTGCCACGGCGCCGCCTGCCCATGTCGTCGGCAACCCGATCCACGTGGGAAATGCGCCGACCGGGATCGATGGAAACTCAGCCGTGCTGTGGGTCGCCAACTTCGACGCTTCGACCGTCACACGGGTCACGCTGGACGGAAAGATCCGGACCGACATACCGCTACCGCCCGCACCGTTTGCGGTCCTCAACACCGGGAATACGTTCTGGGTATCGAGCGCCGATGCGGGCGTCGTGACGCCGATAAGCGTCGGGGCGGGCTTGCCGGGGAAACCGATCCCAGTCGGGAAGAAGCCTGAGTGGCTGACGGGCGACGAGAACGCGGTGTACGTCTCGAACGCCTCGTCGGATACCGTCAGCGTGATCAACGCTCGCACCGACACGCTGATCGGTTCGCCGATCAAGGTTGGAAGCGTTCCCCGGGGCATCGCTTTCAGCGGCAGTGCCGTGTGGGTCGCCGATTCGGATGATGACAACGTCGACCGGATCGTCAACGGTCAAGTCGTCAAGACGATTCCTGTCGGCCGGCGTCCCATTGGCGTGGCCTTTGGCGCAAACGCCGTCTGGGTCGCGAATGAAAACGACAACACGGTGTCGCGCATCGACCTCACCCAAGACACGGTGAAGACAATCCCGGTCGGCAAGGCTCCATTCGCAATTGCCTTCGGCCTAGGCTCCGCGTGGGTCACAAACAGCGGCGACAATACGGTCACGCGACTCGACGGTTCGACCGGAGCTCCGGTCGGAAGCGCGATCCCGGTCGGCCAGGATCCAACGGGCATCGCTGTCATCGGTCAAGCCGTGTGGATCACGAACCGGCGATCGAACACGGTGCAGCAGATCCAGCCGTGAGGACCCACGTCGCGGCTGTGAGATGACGCTTCTCTGGCACCGGAATCCAGGCGACTTCCAGCGCAATCCGGGGCACCGTCTCATGGCTATCAGGGCTTAATGGTGTGGCGCTTCAGTCCAGCGTCGCGCGGTGTCGCGCCCTCGACGTTCTCATCTAGCCGCGCCGCCGCCCAACGAAGCGGTTCGCGCTTGCCGGCAACGTCCCCGTGCGACTGCTGTTCCCCTAAGGAATGTGATGAAGGAGGGCTTCTCGGGCCGGCGGCGGTTGAGCCGGTAGGAGGTCGGTGC
>CALAQT010000512.1 GCA_937888775.1 uncultured Actinomycetes bacterium
CGATGGTCCCCGCCGGCGCCGCCAGCGCTGCCAGCGCGCCACAGCCGGTCAGCGTCGCCGCCCAGCTGCGGTTCGCCCGCCGGTCATTCGACCTGCTCACAGGACAGCGGATGGACCTGCGGGGCAGGCTGCTGGCGTCAGCGGCCGGACGCCAGGTTCGCCTCCAGGCCCGGGCCGGCCATGCCTGGCACACGCTCACCACGACCCGGACGGGCGATCGTGGCGGCTTTGATCTGAACTACCGGCCCGCCACCGCCGGCCAGCGATCGCTGCGGGTGCTGTTCGCCGGCGATCGGGGCAATGCCCGGGCATCGCGCCCGGCCGGACAGCTCAACGTCTACGACCAGAGCGTCGCGTCCTGGTATGACGACGCCGGCAGCACCGCGTGCGGGTTTCACGTCACCCTCGGGGTGGCCAACCGTGACCTGCCGTGCGGGACCAAGGTCGGCTTTCGCTACGGAGGCCGCAGCGTGACCGCCGTCGTCGACGACCGGGGCCCGTACGTCGGGGGCCGCAACTGGGACCTGAACCAGAACACCGCCGCGGCGCTCGGCTTCGCCGGCGTGGGCACCGTCTGGACCACCAGCTGAACAACGTCTGCCGGTTGGTGGCCTAGCCTCCGCAGCCGTGCCGGAGCGCTGCATAGCTCACCTCGACATGGACGCGTTCTATGTATCGGTCGAGCTGCGGCGCCGGCCTGGGCTGCGGGGGCAGCCGGTGATCGTCGCCGGCAGCGGCCCGCGGGCGGTGGTGACGACCGCCTCCTACGAAGCGCGCCGGTTCGGCGTCGGCTCGGCGATGCCGGCGGCGCGCGCGCGGCGGCTATGTCCCGGCGCGATCCACCTGCCGCCGGACTTTCCCCACTACCGTGAGACCTCACGTCAGGTGATGTCGATTGTGCGCGCGTACGTGAATACCGTCGAGGTGGTAGGCCTCGATGAGGCCTACCTCGACCTGAGCGACATTCCGGCGCCCCACGCGGCGATGCGCCGGCTGGCGATGGAGATCGAGCGCACGACGCAGCTCGGCTGCTCGATCGGGATCGGCCCCAGCAAGCTGGTGGCCAAGGTCGCCTCCGATGCCGAGAAGCCGCGCGGATTCGTGGTGCTCACGCGCCGGCAGGCCTGTGAGCGCTTTGCGCCGGCGTCCTGCGGGCTGGTGCCCGGCATCGGCCCCAAGACCGCCGAGCGCCTGCGGCGCCTGCGGATCGGGACCCTCGGCCAGCTCGCCGCGGCGCCCGCGCACGAGCTCGCCGCCCATTTCGGGGCGCGGCTCGGCGCCGAGCTCCAGCGCCGCGCGCGTTTTGAGGATGATGCGCCGGTCACCGAGGAGCGCAAGGTGATCTCCGAATCCCGGGAGACGACCTTCGACCGCGACCTCGTCGGGCTGGGCCAGCTCGAGCCGGTCCTCGCCGAGCTGGTCACTGGCTTGTGTGCCGCGCTGTCGGTGCGGGGCCGGCGCGGGCGCACGATCGGGATCAAGGTGCGCCTGGACGACTTCTCGACCCACACCCGGGCCCGGACGCTGACCGAGGCCGTCAGTGACGCCGAGCGGGTCGGTCCGATCGCCCTCGAGCTGCTGCGTCGCTTCGCACCGGTGCGACCGGTACGGCTGCTGGGGGTGCGCGTGGCGGGGCTCGAGCCGGTCGCCGCCGCAGCCGACGAGCAGCTGTCGCTGACCTTCTGATCGAGCCCGCGGCCCTGCTTAGTACAGCGCGCTGGCCAGCTTTCGCCGCGACTCACGCGCGAGCGGGTGCTCGACCCCGAGGTCGTCGAGGATCCCGACCACGACCCGGCGGATGTCATCACGTGAACCGTCGGCCGACGGCAGCGCGCCGATCAGCAGATCAAGCGCGCGCTCGCGGTCGCCCGCGTCAAGCGCCGTGAACGCCTCACGCAGCTGGTCGCCTAGCTCGCCGCGCTCCAGCTCGATCCGTGCCGCCAGCCCCTCGGCAGCGAAGCTCCCGGGCACGCGACGCAGCAGCGCCAGCGCTTCATCGGGCTCGCCGCGTCCGTACAGGATCTGGGCCAGCGGTACCGCGGCATCGGCGCGCGAGGGTTCGAGCTCGGCCGCCCGGCGCAGCGAATCCTCGTCGCCGAGCACCACCAGCCGGTCGGTCTCCGAGGGAAGCAGCGAGTCGAGGAAGCGCTCTACCGCCGCGGGCGGCTGGGCTCCGACGAACTCGGCGGCAACCGTGCCCTCGCTGAACGCCTTGACGGCCGGGATGCTCTGGATACCCCAGGTCTGCGCCAGCGTCGGGTTGGCGTCGACGTCGAGCTTGGCCAGCTCCAGCCGACCGGCCCGCGCGGCGACCGCCCGCTCGAGCACCGGGCCGAGCTGGCGACAGGGGCCGCACCACTCCGCCCAGAAGTCGACGACCACCGGCAACGTACGGGAGCGCTCGATCACCGCGGTTTGGAAGTTCTGCTCTGATACGTCCATCAACGCTGATGGTAGCCAGTGGCCGTCCCCCAACCACTGGTGGCCGGCAGATTCAGCGGCGATCGTGTAGACAGCGGAGCGTGCGTGAGCAGGTTGTCGAGCGTGCCGGCGTGCGCCTGAGCGTCGAGCAGGACGGGGAGGGGATCCCGGTCGTGCTGTTGCACGGCCTCACCGCCACGCGCCGATACGTGGTGATGGGCTCCCGGGCCCTGCAGCGCTCCGGGCACCGCGTGATCGCCTATGACGCCCGCGGGCACGGGCGATCGTCGCCGGCGCCCGCCGCCGGCGCCTACGGCTACCAGGAGCTGGGCCACGACTTGGAGGCGGTGCTCGATGCGCTCGGCGTGCACCGCGCGGTGCTCGCCGGCGCGTCGATGGGCGCCCACACGATGCTGTGGCTGGCACTCCGGCGCCCCGACCGAGTGGGGGGCCTGGTGGTCATAACGCCGGCGTATGAGCCGGGGGAGACCCTCGATCGGCAACGATTGGCTCGCTGGGACGCGCTCTCGGACGGCCTGCGCGACGGTGGGGTCGAGGGCTTCGTGGCCGCCTACGGCGAGCCGCAGGTTCCGCCGGCCTGGCGCGACAGCGTGATCAAGGTGATCCGCCAGCGGCTCGCGCTGCACGAGCACCCGGAAGCAGTCGCCGACGCGCTGCGCGCGGTCCCGCGCTCGCGGCCGTTTCAGACACTGGACGAACTGGCGCAGATCGCCGCGCCGACGGTGGTCGTGGCCAGCGGCGACGAGGCCGATCCCGGGCATCCTCAGGCGGTGGGAGAGGCTTACGCGGCGATGATCCCGGGCGCGCGGCTGGTGACCGACGAGCCCGGGCGCTCGCCCACCGCCTGGCAGGGCAGCCAGCTCTCCAAGCTGATCGCTGAGCTGGCCGGCCGCGCCGAGCTCGCCTGAGGGTGGTGCCGCGAACTTCTGAATCACGCCACCAAGCTTGACAGCTATACGAACATATGTTCGTGACGAGCGACGGCAGCCCATATGCCCGCTTTCGCCGGGCGCTTCAGACGGGCAACGAGAACCTCGTGCTCGCGGCTGCGCGCGACCTGCCGCAGATCGCGCTCGACGACGCGCTGCGGATCTGCCTCGTCCTCCGAAGCGGGGATCCCGGACGCTATGAGCGCGCTGCCGTCCGGTGGCTGGGGCGCTTTGCGCTTGAAGCACCAGGTGCGACGATCGAGGATCTGAGGCTCGCGGCCGAGGCGCTCGACCTGCTCCCGGCCCGCGCGCACGAGGCGATGGAGCGCTTGCGGCAGCTCTGCCTGGCCCGCGGCGTGGCGTAGGATTGGCGGCCCGTGAGCGAATCAGGGCCGCAGATCAGCGCGAGCGGCGAGCTGGCGCGCAAGCTGTCGATCAAGTCCGATTCACGGCTTTGCGTGACCGGGGCCCCGCCCGGGTTTGCCCAGCTGACGCCTGCGACGCTACCCGACGGCGTGAGACTCCTACGCAGGCTCGCCGGGACCTTTGACGTGATCGTGGCGTTCAGCGCCTCCCGCGCCGAACTCGAACATCGCCTGCCGCGCCTGCGGGCGGCGCTGGATCCCGCCGGGGTCCTGTGGATCGCCTGGCCCAAGCGGACCTCTCCGATCACCACCGACCTGCGCGACGGCGTCGTGCGCGAGTTGGGGCTGGCGGCAGGGCTGGTCGACAACAAGGTGTGCGCCATCGACGAGACCTGGTCGGGGCTGCGGTTCGTCTATCGCCTGGGCGATCGGCCGGCCGCCGCGCGACGCAGGACGTAGACGCGGGCGCAGCCGAACGGGTGCACCGAGGCCAGCACCGCGCCGAGGCGTTCGGTCAGGTTGGCGCGGTGCGCGCAATCGGAGATCAGGATGGTGGCTCCGGTGCCGAGCACGAACGAGCGCGCTGAAGCACCCCGCAGCCGCGCGCCGAACAGTGAATCGACCATTCTGGCCCGGGCGGCATAGTCACGGCTCCAGTAGCCGTGCCCGACCCAGACCGACCGGCCCGTCTGCGAGGGAACCACGGCCGCAAACGGGGTGGGGGCGAGCACGCCACCGCCCGGCGCCCGGTCTGACACCCAAGCCAGGGCGCGCGTATCGGAGCTGGTCAGGTAGTACTGCACGGCCCGGCCGCGTGACACGTCTATGAACTTGCGCGCATCGTAGGCCAGTCCGGGCAGCGTCACCAGCGCGATGGCCAGCGCGCCCAGGACGGCCGGCAGGCGCAGCCGGCGCCAGCCTCTCACCGCCAGCACGGCGAACGGCAGGCTCAGACCCTGCAGCGCGTGGGGGGCGAACGAGTTCACGGTGAAGTAGGTGACAAAGCAGCCGGCGATCCACAGCAGCAGCGCGCGCTCGATCACCACCGCACCGGGACGCCGCACGCCGAAGACCGCAATCAACGCCAGCGGTCCCAATCCGGCCAGCAGCACCAGTGCGGGCAGCCGCGCGATCACCTCGTTGTGCGCAGCCAGCTGCCAGGCCGGATCGTTGCGCGACAGGACGAGGTAGTAGAGCAGCGGCAGCCCCGCGCCGACCGCCGGAGCCAGGAGCACCCGCCAGCCGCGCAACCGCTGCCACACCGCCAGCCCAGCCAGGATCACCAGCAGCGTCACGCCCTGCCAAGGGTGCAGCAGGGCGGCCAGCAGCGCCGCCAGGGTGGCGAGCGCGAGCGGACGGCCTGCGCCGGCCGGCTCAGGGCGACCCGGCGCGCCGGTGGTCGGCCTCGCGGCGATCAGGGCTCGTTCGGTGCCCAGCAGAACGACCGGCATCATCGCCAGGCCCAACGCGCTGGGGACATATCCCCACAGCTTGTTGGCCGGCAGCAGCTCATAGCCGAGCAGGTACATCTGAAACCGGAACGGCCCCGCGCCCAGCTTCGCCCAGCTGACCAGCGCGGTGACCGGCGTGTAGAGGAACAGCGACAGGGCCACGGCCGCGGCGCGCCCGCGCAGATCGTCGCCGAACACCCGCCGGGCCAGCGCCAGCGTCGTGAGGAACAGCGCCACCGCCGCCACCGGCTTCCACAGCAGGTAGGCCAGCTGCAGCGACAAACCCAATCGCCACAGCACCCCGGTGATCGTAAACAGCGGCTCCAGGTAGACGTGGCTGCTGGGCGCGAGGCTGAACAGGTCCGAGGCGAGCCCGTGGGTGCCTGCGTCGCGCGCCCAGGCGAGGTACTGGAGCTGATCGGCCCCGAGCACGCCGTCGGCGCCGATCAATCCGTCGGCGCCGGTCAGGGTGGCATGTGCGCGGATCGCGTGGGCGATCAGCGCCACCAGCGGGAACACCCCCCAGGCCACCAGCGACACGAGCAGCAGCAGCTCGACGCGCGACGCCCGCGTCCCGGATCGACGCATGGAGCGCAAGCCTACCCGGCAGAGGGCAGCCGGCCGCCGCCGGCAGCCGCTGCCTATCCGAGCGTCACGTGCTCGGTGCTCTGCACGGCGGCGAAGTAGCCGTTGCCATCGAACTGGATCTCCACCTTCAGGGCGGCCCGGCGGTGCCCGATCAGGCGCCGGAACGACACCTGAGCCGAGAACGTGCAGTTCGGTTGCACCACGGCGGACGTCGAGCCGACCTGGCGCTTACCGTCGAAGTAACGGATCGTCGCGTCGCCCACGCAGCCCAGCGCGGCGGGGATGAAGCTCGGCCCGCTCAGCTGTGCCGTGGTCGTGAACACATAGGGCTTCTGGCTGGCCCGGCCGGGCTTGGTGCTCGCCCGCAGCCTCGGATGGGGACGAATCGCTGGTTCGGTCAGGAAGGTCTGATCGGCGCCGGCCGAGACGACCGTCGAGCCGTGGAAAGCGACCAGGCGGAAATGGAACACGGTCCCGGGCTCCAGACCCGCGAGCGGCAGCGAGACCGCGACCGGGGTGGTCGTGGCGGCCAGCGACAGCGGGGGGTTTGTCTGCGCGCCGTAGTTGGTCGAGAGGCCGTACTGGAACACCCACGTGGTCACCGCGCCCTCGGGATCGATGTCGCCGGTGAGCGTGGCGATGCTCTTGCCCACCGCGGCTGCCGGCCCGGTGACCACCCCGGCAGGAGGGGCTCCGGTCGTCTTGAAGGTCAGGTTGGCGCCGATTCCCGCCCCGGACTTGTTCAGCGCAACGACCCGGTAGTCGTAGACGGTTCCCGGGGTGAGGCCCGTCAGCGTCGTCTGCACCGAGACGGGCTTGCTCCCGCCCCCCGCCGAACGCGTCGTGGTGGAGAGCCCGTAGGCGCTGGTCGGCCCGTAGTTGAACTGATAGCCGGCCGAGCTGCCGTTGGGGTTGACGATGGCATGAAGCACGACACTCGTGTTGGTGGCGTTCGAGCTCGAGCCGGTCGTCACGGTCGGAGAGGACGCCGCCAGGGCGACGCCGGAAACCACGGCCGAGACGGCGAGCACGACCGCCGACAGCTTCGCAATACGCCTCATCCTGCCTCCTCAAAAGGTCTTGACAGCAGTCTGTATACCGCGCGCTGCCCGGAAGCTGCGTGCAGAGTACCGCTGGCGCAGGCGTTGCAAGAAGATCTGCGCCCTGATCCGCGGCGAGCGGCTGGTGAATGTGCCGCTAGGTTGTGAGCGAACGTGATCTTTTACGAGGCCCACAAGCGCGACCGCGAGATCCTTTCCCACGACCCCTTCAAGGCGCTCGTCGCGCCGCGTCCGATCGGATGGATCTCGACCGTCAGCGCCGGCGGACAGGTCAACCTCGCGCCCTACAGCTTCTTCAACGCGGTGGCCGAAGCGCCGCCGATGCTCGCCTTCTCCAGCCACGGCGCCAAAGACTCCTCCACGTTCGCCGGTGAGATACGCGAGTTCGTCTGGAATCTCGTCACCTACGAGCTGCGTGAGGCGATGAACGAGACCTCGGCGCCGCTGCCGCGGGGATCGAGCGAGTTCGAGCGCGCTGGGCTGGAGATGGCGCCGTCGCGGCTGGTGGCGCCGCCACGGGTGGCCGCCAGCCGGTGTTCGATGGAGTGCAAGGTCGTCCACCAGCTGGAGCTTCGCGATCTATCCGGTCGCCCGACCGATCAGCACCTGGTGATCGGTCAGGTGGTCGGCGTGCACATCGACGAGCGGGCGATCGTGTCGGGCGCCGTCGACACGACCGAGCTGGCCCCGGTTGCTCGATGTGGCGGGCCGGGCGACTACGCGGTCATCGATCGGCTGTTTGAGATGCTGCGCCCTCGTGCGTGACCCGGCCAGGCGCGCCGCATAATCAACGCTCGATAATCAGGCTTATGTCCACCAATAGCGTTTTGGGTCAAGAACGTGATCGTGTAGCCCCGGTCAGGCGCGATCTAAAGGCAACGTGACCTGAGACACAACGAGCGGCTGCCGTTTGGACGACCCTGTAGACGGCGTGCCGCAGCCCGAAGCGCCGTCGACTGCTGTCATTCCCGACGTTCTACAGCTGGCGCGGTAGGCGCCGTTGTCGAGGTCGAGGATCTCCGTGGCATGGAGTTGCTCGCGCCTGGCACAGCACTAAGTAGGGCGCGCGCTCGCCGGCGCGGCAGGATGGTCACGCGCCGACTGGCCAGTGCTGAACTTCCAGCTCGCGCATCGGGAAGTCCTTCGGGTTTCCGGTCGCCAGCGGCACGCCGACGGCCACGGCCGCCGCAGCGATCAGACAGTCCGCCTGCGCCAGCGTCATGCCCGCCGACGCATGATCGCGTCGCCAATCGCCGGCCCGGACCCCCTCGAGGCGGCCGATCGGCGCGATGCGCAGCCCGTCGAAAAGGCGGGTCGCCGCAACGCGTTCGGTGTCGCGCAGACCCCGGTGAATCTCCTCGACGCTGATCGGCGTCGTGAATGGCACGTCTCCATGCTGGCGAAGCGCCGTGAGTCGCTCGACGGTTCGCCGGCGGCCCCGCAGCACATCGATCAGCACCGTGGTGTCGAGCAGGATGCTCACGCCTACCCGACGCGGCGGACGTCAGCGGTACGCTGCTCGCGCACCCATCCAGCCGGATCGCCGTCCCAGTCGTGCTCGGAGTCGGCCAGCGCGCCGACAGCGGCTTTGATGTCGTTCCAGCGACGCTCGTCGTCGAGCGCTCGCCGAACCGCCGCCGCGATGAACGTGCTGCGTTGACGCCGACCAACCCGGCCGTCGAGAGCATGCACGATTTCGTCGTCGAGACTTATGTGCAAACGCATGGCCACAAATTAGCACACACTGTCATTCGACCGACGTTCTACAGATTGTCAATTCTCAGATGTTTGTCAGCGTGGTTCTCAGCTGATGTCAGTGGATCGTCTGATTCGTTTGTCAGTGCCCGGATGGGCGGTGCTGGTAGCTGGTAGCTGCTGTAGCGCGTGATGTGGCTGGCGCGGCAGATGTCGCGATCCAGGTCGAGGACGTGTTCGGCGCGGAGTTCGTCGAGTCGGGCGCGGACAGGTGCTGGGATCTCGGCGGCTGCGATGAATTGTCTGCGACCGGCCTCGACTACGACCTCGCTCCGGTATGCCGACGTTCGGGGAACCGGTCTATGGTCTCTTGCGCTACGTGCGGCTGGCGACGCCTCGAGCTCGCAGTAGGCTCGTGACCTCGGGGCTCGGCTGCTTGGGCTCTCCGGCAGCCAAGATGATCCCATCGGTCGAGGACCCGGCATCGAGCAGGATGCGCACGACCGCTTCCCAGTCGGGAGCCGCTGCGCTGGAGGGCTGCTCGCCGCTGCCGACGACCGCCCATTCGAGGGCGTTGGCTTTGAAGGTCGAGTCGCGCGCTTCGATCTCGGCGCCGCGGGCCAGCAGGAGCGTCACGGTCTCGACGCTGCCGGAGTGCGCGGCGGCGTGCAGCGCGGTGGCGCCGTGTCCGCCGCGCGCATCGATCGGGAGGCCGACGTCCAGCATCACCGCGACGGCGTCGGCGTCGCCGGCCTCGGCGGCGGTCACGATCGTAGCGGCCTCGGCGGCGGTCAGCCGTCCCGGCAACCCGGGATGCTCGGCCGCCAATCGCATCGCCGCCTCGCGGTCTGCCTGCCGGCAGGCGCCCAGCAGTCGGTCGATTGTGGTCCTGTCGTCGCGGGCGCCGTGGCGCGCCAGCAGCGCGACGACGTCGCCGCGGTCGAGCGCGGTCGCGAGCCGGTAGGGCGATCGGCCGCCCGGGCCCGGCGCGGCTGCGTCGCCGCCGTGGGAGAGCAGCAGTTCGATCACCTCGATCGGGGCACCCTCGGCGAGTGCCTCGGGGATCACTGCGGCTGGATGGCCGTCGCCGTCGCGGTAGCGGGTCGGGTCGGCGCCGGCGTCGACCAGGAGCCGCACCGCCTCCACGTCCCCCGAGCTGATCGGCGCCCCGAGCGCCTGCTCGGCAATCGCGGCGACGTTCGGGACGCGCTCGAGCAGCATCCGCAAGCACCAGCTCCCTGCGAACCCCGCGAGGTACAGATCGTGATCCTGCACCGTCGCGCCGCGATCGAGCAGCAGCCTGACGATCGGCTCGTTTGCGCGGCCGGAGTTTGCGCTGGTCACCGCGCATCGCAGGGGCGACCAATGGCGATCATTGCTCAGGGCGTTCGGGTCTGCTCCGGCGTCGAGCAGCAGCGTCGCGGCGGCGAGCAGGCCCTCGGCGCGGGCGGTGTCCAGATGCCAGCGCGAGGCGCAGACGGCGTGGAGCGCCGTCCAACCCGTTCGAGGATCGCGCCTGCTCGTCAGCCCTGGATTGGCGGCCAGCTCGCGCTTGACCCGCCCCGCGTCGCCGAGCACTACCGCCGTTTCGAGACCGTGCTCGGCGATCTCCGGACGCTCGGCGAGCAGCCGCGCAGCGCGGCCAACCCGGTAGCCGACGCTCGCGGCCAGGAACGCCTCGACCACCTCCTCGAGGCTGCGGTTGCGCTGCTGCACCTCGGCCTTCAGCGCCGGCCAGCTCGGCAGCCCGTACTCGCGCGCGATCGCCAGCTGCGCGGCCGCGAGCGTGACCTCGTCTGACACGGCGCCGATCCGCTCGAGCGCGCTGCGGTCACCCGCACGGGCGCCGCGGACCAGCTCCTTGGCCTGACGGCGCAGCTGATCAAGATTCGGGTTCGCCGGGAGTGTCGGCATGACGTCTCCTTTCGCCGGCCCGAGGTCCGCGTGTCAGGCCCAGGAGATCGTCAGAATCGACAGCCAGCATCAGAGTTGGACTCCGTCCTCTCCGCGGACCCGGAGGCGTCCCCCAACGCCAGCCACACAAGATAAACGATCCCACAACCGCTGGTGAAGGTGAGCGCACCCCATCGACGGCTCGCCTCGTTCGGGGCAGCTCCGCGCCCGCTTCCGAACGCACCTGCGCTGAGTACCGCGATCGCAACGATGCTCGTGTCCAGCCCGAACTTGCCCGCGCCCGCTATTCGCCAAATCGGGGGACGGCGCTCTTATGTGAGGCGTCCGGTAACCGTCCGCGAATGAGACGGACCAGGCAGGCGACGTCGAGGCCTCCGCCCGGTCGAGCTCGACGCGGTCAGCGATCGCCGATCGGATTTGGACGCGCTGGCAGCGCCCGCTGTCATTCGACCGTCGTTCTACAGATTCCTGTTGTTGATTCCCAGACCCGTGAAACCGTTTCCTGCATGGCCGCCGCGACAGACGGCGAGAAATACAAACCGTCGGATCTCGCACATTCGGCTTGGCTCATCGGCGAGCATGGGCTGGTCCGGCCCCGATCCCCTTCAGAGGACTTCGCCGACGTCGTCGAACGCGGTCGCTGTGCGGATGTGGTTGCGTAGCACGGGTAGGTTCTTGTGCCTCGTGACGTTGGCGATCTTGCGTTCCTCGACGCCGGTGCGCGGCGGTGACGTAGCGGATCCAGGAGGCTCCCGATGTCGAATTGCAGGAGGCTCGGGAGCAGGAGGAGGGACTTCGCTTGACACGGCCAGCTCAAATCTGCGAGAAATAGCGTTCTGCGTCCGATTCGGAGGTTGTTTATGCGGCGGTTTCTAGAGCGTCGAATGGCGCCGGCAGTTCTGGTAGCGATCACGATGCTGACGATCGCGGGGGGGCTGGCCGCCACCGCGAGCGCTGGCCCGAACGCGCACGCAGCCTCCAGCCGTGGCCCGCGTGGCCCGCGTGGCCCGCGTGGCTTTCGTGGCTTTGCCGGCCAGACCGGCTCGCAGGGCGTGCAGGGCGTGCAGGGCGTGCAGGGTCCCGCCGGCAGCAGTGCCGCGGGCATTCCGCTCCTCTTCGAGGCGTCGGCGAACACTGCGAATACGGTCCTGTTCAACAAGAACGGACTCCAGTTCGAAGGCTCTTGTTCCGCTACCAAGATCACGACACTGGTGGCGCGCTCAAAGGCCGACCATGGAGTCATTCGGGCGGTCAATGTCGTGACCGGCGGCGAGACGACGAGCGACGACTTCGACAACAACGTCACGGTGAACATTACGCCGGGGACGCTTCCGGCCAACTGGGTTCTCACGTTCTTGTCCTTCGCCGGCAACAACATCACCGCCAACTACGCCACGGCTAACGGCGGTGGAGGCGGGGCCGGCACCACCTCGATCGCCGATTGTCTGGCCTTCGGGACGATCGTCGCCCCGTAGGATCGGCACAACCTCGACCGCCGGCCGAGGCGCGGCTCGCCTCGGCCGGCGGTCTTTGACCGGCCCGATGACACCGCTCCTCTCGATCGCGTGCTCCGTCGTCGTGCTCGCGACGGCCGGCTGCGGCGGCGACCACGAAGGCAAACGACCGCCCGCTCCCGCCAAGCCTCGCGGGCCCGTGCCACACGCACTTACGGAGGGCCAGGTGATCAGCGTCCGCCTTGGCACATCGCTCAAGACGGTGCTTGAGCGGCTCGGCTCACCCTCTGGGACGGGGCCGCAGACCGTCGGCCGCGATCGATGTCTCTACTGGCAGATCGTGGGGCAGCCACCCACGATCGCGCTATGGCGGCTGTGCTTCCGATCTAACCGGCTCGACGTCATCTCCACCTATCTCGTGTAGGTGGAGATGACGACACCGCAAGACATTTCTCAATATTTGATCGGCCCTGTTCGGTGGGCGGTAAAGGTCACCTTGCCGCTCGAGCAGCCCTTGGCCGAGGCAATGAAGTACCCGGAAGCGGTCCCCTTGCCCTTGAGCACGATGTGGCTGGTGAACGTGCCGGGAGCGAGACCCTGGCGCTGTTTGACGACGCCGTTGCGCGGGATGACGCTGGGGCCGAGCTCGACGCCGTAGGTGCTGCCGCTTGCGCCGCCCTTGCAGGCGGTGTCGACCAGCAGTTCGACGTTGTTGGGCCCGGAGGCGTACAGGCAGAGGCGTACCGGTGAGGCCGAGCCGGGACACGGCGAGTCCACGACGAACATGGTGAACCGCTTGTGCTGGCTGGTCTTGCCGGAGTAGGTACCCACGCGCGCGCTGGGGGCGGGGCTGGCGGTGGCGACCGGGACGGCGAGCAGCACCCCGGCGATCACCAGCCCGAATCCCACGCTGCTGGTCCGGCGCGGCCGCCCAGCAGCTGTGAAGAGTCCGATCAAGGTTTCCTCCTGGAGGTGGCGAGGGGCCAACCGGCCCAGAACGGGTTGCGGCGAGGGCGAGCCTACCAGGCATACCGAGCGGTGGCCGTAGACGCCGCAGGTAGGAATAGGCGTCAGGCCGGCTGGTTTGCTGGGGTCGTGCAGGGTGGCGTCAGGCTTGGTCTGGTTGCTGGACGGCGACGGTTTCGGTGGGCAGCACGCGCAATTCCGGCTGCTACGGCTCGTCGGCGTTTGTGCGGAACCGGGCGCGCCAGTGATTGGCGTCGAACTGCGCTGGGTCCGTTTCCTGGAGGAATCGCTCGAGTGCAGCTACGAAGCGCTCCGGCGCCTCGAGCTGCGGCAGATGGCCGACCGCGTCGAGGATCTCGAGGCGGCTGCCGGGGATCGCCTCGTGGGCGCGCTCTCCGTGGCGCACGGGGATGATCGGATCGCGCGCGCCCCAGATGATCAGGACTGGGAAGCCCTCGGAGAGGTAATGCCGGTCGCTGGCGTCGACGCTCTGGCCACCGATGCCGATGACCGATCGCAACGTGGCAAGGAAGGCGCCGCGGCGGTCGCGGTCGGCAAGCGACGCGTAGCCGCGAGCAACCTCGGCGAGGTCCGCGGCTGGCCGCACCCCGACGGCCGCCAAGCCACGCCGAATCGCGGCTCCCGCGACGCTCGCCGGCGCGGCGGTCGCGGCGATGAACAGGTCCGCCCCGGGCAGCGCGGCGGCGCGTAGGATCACGCTCACCTCCGGACCGAGACCGCCGCTTGAGACGAGCACGAGGCGCTCGGTGATCTCGGGGAAATGGTAGGCGAACTGCATCGCGATCCCGCCGCCGAGCGAGTGCCCGACAAGCGTCGCGCGCTCGTGGCCGAGCGTGACGAGCAGGTCGCGAAGGCCGACCGCGAACGCCCCGAGCGAGTAATCGCCGGCGGCGGGTGCCGAACCGCCGTGCCCGGGCAGATCGGGTGCGACGACGGTGTGAGCTCGCGCCAACGGCTCGATCACCGCCTGCCAGTTCTCGTAGGTGCCCGCCATCCCATGGATCAAAAGCAGTACCGGGCCGGTGCCCGCCTCGACGTAGCTCACCAGGCGCCCGTGCAGCATCGCCGTCTTGGACTCGATCGCGGGATGGCGGGACAAACCGTCAGAAGCTGAGTCGTGAGTCCTTATGGCCAGGGGGCGCTGCTTTGGGGTTGACGATCGGCAGGACGATGTCGATTCTGGAGAATGTCACCGAGCCCACTGCGCGCTGGGTCTGGTAAGCGACGGTGCCGGCGGTCAACTGCAGGGTGAACTGCTCGCCCGGCTTGGCGCTGGCGGCGAGGATCTCCAGATTCTCGGTCAGGGTGTGGCTATGGCCGTCGAGCTTGATCGGCACCGGCGTTATCTGGTTGCCGAGCACCTTGCCGGTCGCGTCGTCGAGGACTTGTGCGTAGATGCTCGTGCCCGACTTCGCGTTGCTCGCCTGCCCCCGGTAGGTGATCGTCAGCCGCGGCGCGCCGACGACAAGCGCGGTCCGCCGCGGAGAGCGCAGCTTGACGTTGACGGCGTTGGTCGCCTTCGCCGGTGCGATCGACGCGGCGGCCGCGCCGAGCGCTCCGGACCCGGGACCGGGAATGACTGGACCTGAGCCGCCGGTCGAGGTGATCTGCAGAGCCCCCTTTCCCCGAGCGCTGAGCGAGCCGTCGCTGGCGAGCGGGTAGTCCGTGGCCGTATGCTCGGCGCCGTCCTGATCGACCCACTCGAAGGTGGGCCCGGTCTTGACCCTCGTCTGGTGCTTGAGATAGCGGTCAAGCCAGGCGATCGTGTCCTTGTCGATCAGTGATGTGTCGCCCGCCTTGGTGAGGCAGATCCCGTGCCCGCCGCAGAACCAGAGCATCTTCACCGGAACTCCGTCGCGTCGCAGTATCTGGTAGTTGGTGACCGCTTCCTGCAGCGTGAACAGGGTGTCGACGGTGCCCTGGATCAGAAGCGTTGGTGCGCGGATCTTGGTCACCAGTTCCCCCGGGCCGCTGCTCGCGTAGAAGTTTCGCTCAGCTGAGCTGAGCGGCTCCCCCAGCACGTCCGCCTCGTAGGAATCCCCGATCAATGGATCGAGGCGCCCGGCGTGACCCGCCAGGTAGAGCAGAGATGCCCAGCCCAGCTTGGCCGTGTCGTGCTTGTCCAAGCTGGTGATCAGCGAATGCCAGGCAATGTCAGGCACGATCGCGTCGATTCGATGGTCGATCGCCGCCGCGACGAGTTGGATACCACCGCCGTAGGAGCCGCCGGCCATCCCCACGCGGGGGTCGCCAGGATGGTCGAGCAGCGCCTGCGGCTGACGCGCCAGCCACGAGATCATCGCCGACACGTCCCGCCCCTCGTAGCGAGGATTGTCGACCTTCACGATCCCGCCGGATGAGCCAAAGCCACGGGGATCCCACGTCAACACGTTGAACCCGGCCCGCCGCAACGTTCCCACCCCCGGGATCCCGGCCGACACATCGGTTGAGTCGTTGGGATTGGTGTCTCCGGGCGAATCCCAGCCCGGCCCGAGCATCACCGTGGGCGCCCGCTTGCCCCGAGCCAGGTTCGCGGCGGCAAAGAAGTTGACGTGAATCCTCGTTCCGTCAAACGACGTGACCGTCGACGACTGAGCGGATGCGACGGACGGCCCCAGCAACGCCAACAACGCGCAGAACAGCCCAACGACCAATCGACGTCTCATCCCAGAACCTTCCAAACCCAGCTGCGCGGCGACACCGGTCCGCAGTATGACGAGCGTGACCACCACCGGCTCGCGGCGCTCACTACGACTCGTCAATAGTTGCCCGAGATCAGATCCCAGGCGCGTTGGAGCTTGCTCGCGAGCGGCCCGGGCTCTGACTCGCCCGGGTCATCGCGCATCACCGCCGGATTCGCCGCGGGCTCGGGCAGCTTCTCGCAAGCAGCACGATCCTGCCTGAGCACGAGGGCGTGCTCATAGATTCCCTGGATGTCATCTGCATCGGCGAACCGATGCCCATCGGAGCCCATGACCTCGGCGATCACGATCCCGTCGAAGACATCCTGGTCCTCGGCCGCCAAGACGTGGCCGACCTTCCCGATTCGCTGTCCGTCTGCACTGTAAACCGCAGTGCCCGGCTCGAGTACCTTGTAGCTGATCGGCTCTCCGGTCTCCACGTGGCCAGCATATAGCGTCAAGCGCCCCAAAGCAGGGGCATCCATTGGTCAGCGACGGCGCAAACCCGCTCGGCTACGGAACGGTGGGTCGGGGGAGTCCGAAGTGGTCTCGCAGCGTGCGGCCGGCGTACTCGGTAGCAGCGATGCCACGTTCTTGCAGGATTGGCATTACCTGGTCGACGAACGTTGACAGCTCGCTGGGCAGGACGTTGGGCATCAGCGTGAAGCCGTCACATGCACCGGCCTGCCACCAGTCGCCGATCAGCTGGGCCATCGCCTCCGGGGTGCCGGTGAAGTCCAAGCCACCGGGCAGCGCAGACAGCTTCTGCGCGACGGCCCTGAACGTGGTCGGCTCCTCGGCCGCCAGCCGGTAGATCGAGGCGCCGAAGCTCGTCTTGGGAGCATCGTTGAGCAACGCGGGCGGAAACGGAGCATCGGGATCGATCGTCGTGTAGTCCAGTCCGGCCAGGTTGGCCAGATTGCGCCAGCGGAACTGGCTGCTTGACGCTTTCTCCAGTTCCTGCTTGCGGGCGCCGGCCTCTGCGTCGGTGCTGGCGAGCAGGAACGACAAGCCGGGGAGCGCTCGGACGTGATCAGGGTCACGTCCGTTAGCGGCGGCCCGGGATCGCAGCTCGTCGCGAAACGCGACCCCGGCCGAGATCTCGCTCTGGGGAGTGAAGACGGCGTCGGCGTACTTGGCGGCCAGCGCGATGCCCTGGGGTGAGGAGCCGGCCTGTGCGAGCAGGGGGTGTCCCTGCGGTGAGCGAGGGAACGGCAGGTAGCTGGCTACGTCGAAGTGCTTGCCGTGGTGGCGAGGCGGTTGCAGCTTGGCGGGATCTGCCCACATCCCGGTGCGCTTGTCACCGACCATGGCGTCGTCCTCCCAGCTGTCCCACAGCTTGAGCACGACTTCGACGTACTCGTCGGCCCGCTCGTAACGGTCTGCCCGTGGCGGGTGCGGCTGGTCGCCGAAGTTGCCCGCCGCGGCCGGCTCGACCGTGGTCACGATGTTCCAGCCGGCCCGTCCGCGGCTGAGGAAATCCAGAGTCGCCAGCCGTCTGGCCACGTCCCACGGGTAGCTGTAGGTCGTCGAGACGGTGGCGATCAGGCCGACCTGATCTGTGGCGGTCGCCACAGCTGAGAGCAGTTGGATCGGATCAAACCCCACGCCGGGCAGAAACTCGGAGCGAAACTCGGCGACGCCTGGACTGTCGGGAAGGAAGATTGAATCGAGTACGCCTCGCTCCGCCGTCCTGGCAAGCTCGATGAAATGCCCGACGTCCAAAACGGAAGCGGGGTCGGCGGGTGAGACCTTCCACGCTGACTCGTGATACCCCGAGTTGCGGATATAGAGGTTCAGATTGAGGAACCGGCCCGATTCTCTGCTCATATGCGTTGCAGGCGTCTGAGCGCCACCCGCACTTGATGCCTCCGATGAGTTTTGCACCGCGCAGCGGTCCTAGCGCACATAATCACCAATCGACCTCCGTGAAAGGGGCGCCGCGATGGACAGGGTGACCTCGAGCGACGGTACCCAGGTATCCCCGGACAGGATGGCGGCGGCGCTGGCTGAATTCTTCGCTGGCGGCTCGTAAGCGGCAGCCCGAGCGACCCTGGAGCGCCCGCGCGTACAGCGGCCGGAGCCGCGGGTCAAGCGGCAGGAGCCATGGGCGAAGCCGAACCTCGAGGTGCCCGGCCTCGTGCATCGCGCGGCGCTTGAGGAGAGCAGCGGAAAGCCGGGTTAGCGCCGGGCGATCGAGCGTTTGCGGGCTTGGCGCAACGCCGCGGCGGCGGCCGCGTCGCCGGGGACTCCGTGGACCGCGCCGCCGGGGAAGGCTGCCGCGCTGCCCAGGAACAGCCCGTGCAGCGGCGTGCGATAGGGCGAGGGCGATGGGACGGGCCGGAACACGGCCTGGCGCAGCATGTAGCTGCCGCCGCCGACGTCGCCGCTCACGAGGTTGGCGTTGCGGGCCTCCAGGTCCGCCGGCGCGAGCACATGGCGGGCGAGGATCCGGTCAGCGAATCCGGGCGCGAAGCGCTCGATCTGCGCCTCCATCGCCTGCACGTGGCGATCGGTGAGGGCCGCCCAGTCGGCCTTCGGCGGCCCGTGTGTGTAGGCCCACGCCGTGTGCCGGTCCTCAGGCGCGCGGCTAGGGTCGGCGATGCTCTGCTGGCCGAGCAGCAGGAACGGCCGCGCCGGCAGCCCCTCGGCGCTCTGGGCGATCGCGCTGAGCAGGTCCTGCTCTGAGCCGGCCACGTGAACGGTTCCGGCGCCCGCGACCTCATCGTTGAGCCACGGGATCGGACCGTCAAGCGCCCAGTCGACCTTCAGCGTCGCCGGCCCGTAGACGAAGTGGCGCAGCGCCTTGCGGTACCAGCCCCCCAGCGCGTCCCCGGCCATCCGCAGCAACGCGTGGGGCATCACGTCGGCGATCACCAGCGGCGCGGCGACGTCCTCCCCGCCACTCACGCCGACGCCGCGCACCTTCCCGCCGGCCGACAGGATCCGCTCCACCGTGGCGCCGGTGCGGATCTGGCCGCCGAGGCTGTGCAGGTAGGCGACCAGCGCGTCGGTCAGCCGTTGGGCGCCGCCGCGCGGGCTAGGCCATCCCACCGCGTGGCCGAGGAGGTTCAGATAGAACGCCGCGATCCCCGCCCCCGCCTTGCCCGGCGGGGCGTCACCGTGCATCGCGGCGCCGTAGAGCCAAGCGCGTGAGCCGTCACCGTCAAACAGGCGGTGGGCCAGATTCACCGCCGAGCCGCCGACCAGGCGTGTGAAGCTCGCCAATCGCCGCAGACCCGCGTCACGCAACAGCTCCAGCGGGCCACCGACCGGGGGAAACCCGCCGAGCATCGTGGCGCGCAGGGCGGGGAACACATCGAGATAGGGCACAACGAAATCGATCCAGCTCTGGCCGTCACCCGGGTGCTGGCGATCAAGCGAACGAGCGGTCGCTGCAAGGTCGCGGTAGAGCACCGCCGCCTCCCCGTCGGGCAGCGGGTGCGCCATGCAGGCGGGCGGGTGAACCCATTCCAAGCCGTGCTCGGAGAGGGGCATGCCGGCAAACACCGGCGAGGCGACGGCCGCCGGATACACCGAGGAGAAGGTGTCATGACGAAATCCGGGCAGCGTCAGCTCCTCGGTGCGGACCGCGCCGCCCGGGTGCTCGGCGGCCTCCAGCACGATCACCGATCGGCCGGCGCGGGCCAGGCGGATTGCGGCAGTGAGCCCATTGGGCCCGCTGCCGATCACAATCGCATCGCTCACGGCGCGATCTGCAGCGCCAGCTGGTGCGGCAGGCTCTGCGGGGCCACCGGCTGCTCGGTGAGGCTGCCTGGCATGGAAAGCTGGAGTTTAGTGTCGCGCCTCGTGCCGAACGGGCGCTGCAGACCAAACTTGACGCGATTGCCAGCTCGCTGCTGGAGGACCGGCGTGGGCGTCGCGGCGATGCCGAGCGCCAGCTCGAGCAGTCGATCGGCGTACACGAGCAGATCTGAGCCACATCGTCGGCGTCGGATCCTCGCCGGCCACGCCGCCGGCCCCCTTTCCCCGTTACCCTTGGTGCGTTCAGCGCTGCGGTGTGCGCATGGCGACTGGGCCGGTGCGTCGGCGCCGTGGACCGTGGATCCAGACGCGCTCCAACGACCGATAACAGATCGTGATGAGCTTCAGTCACCGCCACTGCTCAGTCCGTGCCCTGCTGGTCATGACGCTCGCGGCCCTAGCGGCGCTCCTGCCGGCGCTGGCCGCCAGGGCCGCGGGTGGCGGCAGCGGCCTCCCCGGCGCCGGCTATACCTTCAAGGTCAAATACACTCACCAGGA
>CALAQT010000513.1 GCA_937888775.1 uncultured Actinomycetes bacterium
TCGTAGGCAGCTGAACTTCGAACATCCAGCAGCCTGCCGCAGAAGGGCGGCGGCGAGTCGCTACATCCTGCGCAAGCTCCGAGACGGCCCTACCGCGCCACGAATCCCGAATCCAGCTCTCATCAGGGCCTCCCCCGAAACCCGGCGCGCGTTTCACCCCAAACGGGCAGGAGAGCCCAAAAAGATCGGCGCGGGGGTGGGGTTTGTGCAACAGCGTCCCAGGCCGACTGGGGCCGCCTCTCAGGAATGAGAGTCGCCTTGCGGGCGCTATTCACAGGTCAGCCTCCGTACGAACTAGGTGCCTCCTAGGAGGCCCTTCAGCTCCTCGATCGCGTCCGGTACGTCGTCAACGCGCCGCGTCGTGTGATAGCGAAGCCATTCGCGCTCCAGCGTAGTACGGCCAGCGATCACAACGGTCGGGATGCGCCAAAGGAACGCATAGACAATCTCGCACACGCACCCGATGTACGTCCAATCCTGAAGAGACATGTCCACGACCATGGCGTCACACCGACGGAGCCACTCAAGATTGCTGTCAACGCGGCCTCCCCCGGAACCGTACCAGGTCGTCCCTCGCCTACCCCAATGTTGTGGAAGCAGGTCGACCACGGGATCTACCGGAACATAACCCGCAGCCCGCACGCTCTCGGCGAGCGACGCTCCCTCCGCAGCGACGTCGGTCCCACGGTAATCGATGGCACGGGCGATGAATATCCGTGGTCGTGTGTCGCCGGCCGTAGCCGCTTCGGGTCCTTCGATCGTCACGCTTGCGAAGAGCGGGGCCAGTGTCCGAATGGTGGCCCTGATTCTGGCTTTCTGTGGGTAGGCCCGGTAATCCCACTCGCCAGGAGATCCGATCGCCTCGGCGACAATGCGTCTGAGTTGCTGTGAACGCACCCCCTCGCCCGAGGCGACGAAGAGGCGATCGTTCTGATCGTGCATCGCGAGATACGGGCGTCCGCGCCAGGCCGTCAAGCCATCGAGGCCGGTGACGCCGATAAAGCGGTGTGCCCGACGAGCAAAGTCTAGGACTGGCGCCCTCGTCGGGAGTGAATGAACGTGAAGATGCGAGATCGCCGCGCCCGCTCGCGCTCCGTTCATCGTACTTCCATGCTCGAAGAATATGCACGGGCCGTAGACCTGGTTAAGGACATGTCTGACTTGGCGGCGCAACCCGTCTAGAAGTTGAAGCTTTGCGCGGCCGAGTTCGGCGCAAGAGACAACGTGATCATCGGCAACGATGAGCACGTAACCCTCAGCCTGCGGGCCAATACCCGGCAGGACAGAGAAGCCATCCCGCTGGAGCAAGACTTCGTCATGCCAGCGGCGACCCGATGGAAGCCCGAAAATACGGCAGAAGACGCAGTCAGCCTCCCCGTTAGTCATAACCGCCAGCCAAGACAAACCGAGGCTGGGATAGCGGTGCTCGGAGGCGCCGTGGAATGTAGGCGCCGTCGACCGTCTGCACGACCCTAAGCCTCTCGGGATCGGTCGTCGGCAAACCGAATGTAGACATCAGCATTGTCGATCCACGAAGGCCCATCGTCGTCGTCGTCCCAATCGACAACTCCCTTCTCTCGGAGAGCCATCAGGGTGCTTTGTACGAAAGCCGGTTCGTCATAATCGCGAAACAACGGTTCGAGGAGATCGCCGGCACGAACGCCGCGTCGCTTGCCCGTGCGCAGGCGTTGTATCTCATCGAGGATGCGCTGCTCAATCGCGGCTTGAAGCCGAGACTGACGCTCGTATCTGGCGTCAGGCGGCACAACATGCGACGAGCGGTCCCAAAGATGTTGGAACGATAGTTCGAGCATTTGGTACGCGTGGGAGCCGTGGCGGAACAGAATCATCGGGAGGCGAACCGGTGCGATCGGCGCCAAAATATTGGGTGCAAAATATGCGACGTGGGGAAAGAGAATCGCCGTGCAGTATGGCGCCTGCTTGAATTGCCGTAGCTCGACGCGCGGCCCGTGCTCGGCGACCAGTCTTTGGACGGAAGCGACCGTCGACTCGATGTCCCGCACAATCTGTGCAGTGACGTCCTTGCGTCTGCCGGGCTCTTCGATCGCGGCGCGCTCCAGTGCCTCCGTGCTGATTGGATCCGAGGTCAACGCGCAGATGGCCACGTCTCCAACCGTGTTACGCATGAGAGCCTGTAGATCTTCGAAGAACGGCCCGATCGGATTGAAGAAGACCCTTAGCGAAACGCCCATCATCCGGACGAGGCCACGGTCGTGGTCATGGAAGTCCGCCTTCAGGCGGACCTGCGCGTTGTCAGCGTTCGTACCAGCCTCGCGATCGCGATAGACCCTCGTGATGCCGGCATCAGCTAACTCACCAAAGATCCGCCAGACGGCATCGCCGAGCCACCGCTCCCGCAAACGATCGTAAACAAGCGAGATCGCGACCGGAAACAAGACTGCGGACCCGAGCGCTTGAGACGCTACGCCTGCAACATAGAGAGCGTGCGAATGCGCGAGAACCCCCAGTGCCACACCGAGGAGAAAGAGGAAAAGGCCAACCGACCCAGCGATATAGAGATAGGTGTTCGGCTTCCAGGCGCGCAATTTCAAGACCCCGCAGCCCGCGATGAGACGTCGCCGGCGATCCTAGTGGCCGCGCAGCAGTCTACTTGGAGCGGGGATTCGACGAGGAAGCGACGATTAGCGTTCATGCAGTCGTGGCTTGAGATGCGGGAATATCCTGGTTGTCACGGTGCGCCCCGAAGACGCTCCTCGATGCCTACGCTGCGCAGAAAATCGGCCACGCCGTCGGGAACGAGCTCTGGCCAGTCTGGAGAACCTGCGGCGACCAGACGACGCAAGTCGGTTCCGGACAGCGCCTTGTCGTACTCGGTCAGAAGAATGTCAACCTCGTAGCCCTGGCGGCGAAGCACCTGCGCCTTGTCGAGGTTCCATGGCTCGCGCACGGTTGTGGCACACACGCACGAAAGGGGGACAAAGTCGCAGAGGGCCTCCGGCTGCTCAATCGGAAAAGGCCCGATAGTGTGCGCCCTATTGTCGCCGGACGCGGCCAGCGCCACACGCCACATTTCGACACGCTCCCAGTACGCGAGCGGGTTCTCGGCTGGCTCGCTTCGCTTCGCCGGACCCTCAAGATGTGCATGCTGGCCGGTCAAGCCGATGTACAACCGACCGTATTTTGCGGCAGCGCACTGGTAATAGCGAAAGTGGTCGTTGTGCAAGATCTGAAACCGGCCGTGTATACACGCGCTCGGGAAGACGGTGTGCCGCCTGTCCGACGACCGCACTACAGACCGAGCAGCGCATCGATTCCCAACACGGACGCCAAACGGTGATCTGCGTCGGCCGGATCACCATCCGGCTTACCGCCCTCGACAAGGACGGTCGTCATGCCAAGCCGCTTCGCCGGTGCGAGATCCTTCGACAGACTGTCTCCGACGAATAGAGCTTCCGTGGCGGGCACGCCCAGGCGCGCGCAAAGGGCTTGGAAAGGAATCGGACTCGGCTTGATCGGCAAACCGTCATCAACGCATATGCTGGCGTCGATCTGGCGCCACTCCACGGACAGGGCATCGAAGATCCTGTCCACAAGTGCCTTCTTGAAGTTGGACAAAATGCCGACCCGGAGGCCCGCCGATCGGAGCTTCGCGAAGAGGGGGCCGATCGGAGGCGCTCCCGCGAGCAACGCCGACGGGTCGATCTCTGCTGCGGCATCCTGAAAGGTCGCTCCAGGCACCCCCAGGGCCTCAAGCGCGCCAACCTTACTGTTGTCCCCGCGATCAACTCGATTCTTGGCTCGCTGCTCTTGCAACGCCGTCCGCGCTTCGTCCAACGTCCAATCGCGGGCCCGCGCGAGAGCGACAAATGCTTGGTCGTCGACGAGGCGATCTAGCTCTGGGCAAACATAGAGCGTGCCAGCGACGTCGAAAGCCACGGCGGCGACTTGAGGCCTTCTGGAGGGCAAAGCGCTCTGACATTACCACGCGGGTCGTGTCAGGCGACTTCGGGCTGCCTCGTGCCGGAGGGCTTGAGCTGAGGCGAAACTACGTGCGCTGCAAACCATGCGGTGACCGGGGAATAGGGACCAACTCTCCCTGGAAAAGGTATCGTCAAGCCATGAGGATCCTGGGCGATAGCTTGGATCGGGGAGCACACTGCACTCGGGCCTGATTTCTCGCTTGGTTCCGACGGTCATGGTGGTCATGGACGGCGCCGCCGACCGACCCGAGGAGGAGTTGCATGGCGCCACCCCCTTGGAACTCGCCCGCACGCCTCATCTCGACGCTATTGCCGAACGGGCGAGAGGAGGCATGCTCAGGATACTTCCTAGCGGTGGCGCCCCCCAGACCCACTCCGGGATGCTGAGCCTGCTGGGATATCCTGACGTCGCGGTGACGGCGAAGCGTGGGGCGCTGGAGGGGTCCGTGATTTTCGGAGGCATGCGCCCCGGCTGCGTCTACGCCCGAGGCAATCTCTCAGCGATGGTCGACGGCCGCGTGATTTCAAGGCGGGTGAACCGCGACATCACGCAAGCTGAAGCCGACGCGATCTGTATCCTGCTTAACCGCGCGGTTCCGGGACTGTCGGCTACTCCTTGCCATTTCAAAAGCTACTCCACTTATCGTCTCGCCGTGGAGATCACCGTTGGCGATGCTCCGACAGACGCAGTGACCGGGACGGATCCCGGCTATTCCGAGGATGAGTTTGCGGTTCCCAAGCCGCAAGATGGGTTCGCGCCGGCAATGTCGCGGGCGCTTGAGAGGACGGCTGCGGCCAATCGAGTTGCTAACGCCGTGAATGCCATCACGCGCGCATGTCACACGGTGCTTGAGCGGGCGGACCTAAATGCGAAACGCAGGGCAGCAGGCCGACTTCCAGTTAATCATGTCCTTCTCCGAGATTTTGGCGTGTCTTTGCCGTCAGCGGAACCTTTCTCGGACCGGTGGGGGCTGACAGCAAAGTACTATCACGACCTACCGGTCGAACTAGGCGTGGCACGCTATTTGCACATGGACGAAGAGAAGGCGAACTGTGGCGCGGTCAACAGACGGGTATTTGAGGACGCCGCTAGCCGACTCGTGGGCGACTTGGCCAAATATGACTTTATCTGTTTCCACGTGAAGGGTCCCGATGAGCCGGGCCATGACGGCAATTGGAAAGCCAAGGTTCGCGCTATCGAGATTGTCGACGAAGGCCTGTTTGCACGACTGGCGCTCGAACTCGACCGACGACCCGTAACCCTAGCCATCACGTCTGACCATGCAACGTGTTGGGCGGTCAGGACGCACACTGGCGATCCGGTGCCAATCATCGTGACGGGGACGGGCACGCCAGACGGGAGATTACGTTTGAGTGAGGCCGCGTGCGCTCAGGGAACTTTTCCGATCACCGAAGCTTGGAAGGTGATGACAGGCCTCACCAACTTGGGGAGGACTTAGCCTCGAAGCGCCAATAGCGGGCTGACGTCGGATCCTGGGAACGTCCTCCCGGGCCGTGAGAATCGGGATTGCTCAAGATCTCGATCCCGACCCAGGAGGACACCCAGTTGGTGAAGCCAGAGGCTCGTCTCGAAACGATAGAAGTGACGGCGGACGGTGCGGGGCTGGTGTCGCACGCGGGCGTCGCGTTGCTGGTCGAGTTAACCGACCGGGTCGGGTTGACGGCGGCGTTGTCTGAGGCGTTGGCCGTGACGCGGGAGCGGCGCTCGGCGCACGATCCGGGCCGGGTGCTGCGCGACGTGGCGGTGATGCTCGCGGACGGCGGCGACTGCGTGACCGACATCGACGCGTATCGCGGTCAGCAGCGGCTATTCGGCGCGAGGGCGTCGGAGACAACGACTCACCGGGTTCTCAAGGCGATCGACGAGCGGCTGCTGGGCCGGGTGCGCTGTGCGCGAGCACAGGCGCGGGCTCGGGTGTGGGACGCCGGCGCTCGCCCGGACACGATCACGTTGAACATCGACGCGACCTTGTTGACCGCGCATTCGGAGAAGGAGTCGGCGGCCGGCAATTACAAGCACGGGTACGGGTTTCATCCGCTCGGGTGTTGGCTGGACGAGACCGGCGAGGCGCTCGCCGCGATCCTCAGACCGGGGAACGCCGGGTCAAACACGGCGGAGGATCACTTCCAGGTGCTGGGGCTCGCGCTCGCGCAGTTGCCCGCCGAGGACCTGGACCGGGAGATCCTCGTCCGCACTGATATCGGCGGTCAGACGCACGCGTTCACCGCCGATTGTCGCGATGCTGGGATCCGCTTCTCGGTCGGCTATGAGCTGACCGAGACGGTCCGCGCCGCGATCCTCAAGGTCCCGGAGGCGGCGTGGATACAGGCGATCAACGCAGGTGGGGAGAACCGGGATGGCGCGTGGGTGACGGAGCTGACCGACAGGATCGATCTGTCCGCTTGGCCCGAGGGGTCCCGGTTGATCTGTCGCAGCGAGCGTCCGCACCCCGGCGCGCAGTTCACGATCTTCGACGAGCACGGCTACCGGTACACGTGCTTTCTCACCGACCAAGAAGGCAACGACATCGCCGCCCTGGAGCTGCGTCACCGCGGCCGCGCGCGGGTTGAGGACAGCATCCGCGCCGGCCGGGACACCGGCATGCGCAACCTCTCGCACCACAGCTTCGAGCACAACCAGACCTGGCTTGAGACCTCGCTGATCGCGCAAGACCTGCTCTGCTGGACCAGGGTGATCTGCCTGACCGGCGAGCTCGCCACCGCCGAACCCAAACGACTCCGTCACCGAGTTCTGCACGTCGCCGGCAAGGTCGTGCGTCACGGGCGACGCACCCACCTCAAACTCGATCGCGATTGGCCCTGGTCCGACGCGCTCGTCGCAGCGTTCGCAAGGCTCCGCGAGATCCCGGCGCTCTGCTGAGCACCGACCGCTCCCGCTGCCAGGACCTCGCGACCGACTCGCAGTACCGACGAAGTCCGCCTGCCCGGAAACGACCACCATGGGCGCGAACGCGCTTGCGCTCAACGACCAGACAGCCATCTCTCGCGCCAACAACCCCCTCACCCGGCCAACTACAGCCGAGCGACACAAGCCGAGTCACCACGACGACCCTAATGGCGCTTCGAGGTTAGCGGCGTCTCGGCGCCCAGTCCCGGGCGAGAGTTCCGGGTTGCCCGTTCTTGGAGCGCCGGGCGTCCCCGCGGTCGCCCTGCGAGGACCAGGGCCGGGAGATGTAGGAGGTCTGGGTTACCTGCCGTGGCAGGCCCTGCGTTCGGGACCGCGTTGTGGGGTCGAGAGACTCTGGATGGCACCGCGTGTCAAGCCGGCGGAACGCGAATCACGCCGGCAGAACGACCGGCTGAAATGGGGTACGACGACTTAGGCTTCGGAGAAGGCCGCGAGCGGGCGATGGCCTCCGCCGAACCTGCCACATGCTGGCAGCGCCGACGGCGGGATGAGTGGCCATGGTTTCATGCCACATAATCGTCCGCCGGCAGACGATAGCGCACCCGGCATGACTGCCGGCGCGCAGGCGAGATATGAGGTGACTACGTTTAGCTATTGAGCGCCGCGACCGCTGGCAGTTCGGCGCCCATCAGCCAGGAGAGCATGGCGCCACCACCCGTACAGATGTGAATGGCTCCGTTATCCTGGCCTTCGAGTACAGCGACCACCGCGGCGACAGTGTCCCCGCCGCCAATGACACCGTGCTTGCCACTCGCGCGCAATGCCTTGGCAATCCCGATAGTGCCAGCGCGGTAATCGGGATGCTCGAAGTATCCTGCGGGTCCGTTCCACACAACCAAGCGGGCGGAATCGATTGCACGCTCGAGACCCGCGAGCGTAGCCGGCCCGATGTCAAGCGCGCGTCCTCTCTCAGGCACGGGCTCCTGCGGAAACTGCACCAACGACCTGTAGTCGTCGACCTTTACGACTGAGTCAGCCGGAAGGAGGATTGGCTTCCCAGCGAGTCGGGCTTCCTCAAGTACGGCGCGACAAGCGTCGACGTCCTCGTTCAAGGAGGCACCGGGAGCGTCGATCCCTCTTGTATCTGCCGTTAGCGTGGCACCGACGGCAATGCCGTCGGCGAGGAGGAAGAAGTACGCGAGCTTTCCCACCACGGCCACTTGGTCCATGCGTGCTAGGAGGCTGCGGACGACGTGGATCTTGCCGTCCTTACCCGACACCTTCGCGCCGCCAATTATCCCGAGGGTCGGGCGGTATTCGGGTCTGTTGATCAACTCGAGCTCGTGTAGCTCCCGTTCGAGAAGGAGACCGGCGCACCGCTCAGGAGCAGCCAGCGCCGCCGCGACCATCGACGCGTGGGGGCGGTGGCAGTTGCCGAAAGCGTCGTTGACATAGACATCGACACCACGGACTAGGGCGGCGCCGAACGAAGGATCGTTTGCGTTCTCCTCAGCGTAGTACCGCACGTTCTCGAGGAGGAGCGTTTGCCCCGGGCCCAGTGCGGCAACGGCATCGTCGCGAGCGGAGCCGACGCAGTCGTCGGTGAAAAGCACAGGTGCGCCCAGCACGCTCTCGAGCGGTTGAACAAGCTGACGGAGGGACTTCTCGGGGTCGCGCTTACCCCAAGGTCGGCCCATGTGAGAGCAGATGACGACTCGGGCGCCCTCAGTTCTCAGCCTCTGGATCGTCGGCTCTGATGCGCGAATCCGCGTATAGTCGGGAGTTCCCGTTTCCGGATCGATTGCGACGTTCAGTTCGCACCGGAGAAAGACGGTCTTGCCGGCGAGACCGACGTCGTTGAGAGTCTTCAACGCTGAACCTAACCGGCTACTTCGAAGCCCTCGGGCTCTAGGTCAACGCGGGACGTCAAAACGACATCGGGATCGGCACGGCGCAACTGGGCCTCGATGGCCGCCTTGTGCGCCACTAGTTCGTCGCGCGTGAATCCGGTCTCCTTTTCGAGGTCGGCAAATGTAATCCAGTTGCGCTCGGAGAGGATGGCCACCACCTTGTTCAATGCGTCATTCGTAGACACGAGGAAGGCTCCTGAAATCTGTACGATGAAAGGCTGGGACCTGCGGTATTCTACCGGGCCTGAGACGAGAAGGATCCGCAGGTTAGTTTGGAGGCCCTTCGGCTCGTTCGGGCAGGACGGGACGGCGCGGTCAAGGTGGCCTGGGCCGTTGGGCGTCCGGCGCAAGATCATTCAATGATGGTCAGACCGGCTCCTAATCCGACAGTGCCGACCTGTGTGGCACGAAGGCCAGACTCCGCAAGTTCCTGCACTAGCGCCTCCGCGTTTGATGGCGGAAGTGAGATGAGAAGACCGCCGGCCGTCTGTGGGTCAAGCGCGACCACCAAGAGCGCGGAGTCGAGATGGCTTGCGCCAGCGAGAGCCTCTGGGACGAGTCCGCGGTTCCTGCTGTCGCCCGACGTTACGACACCCGCGGCGGCAAGACGTTGCGCTCCGGGCACGAGAGGCATGGTCGACAGGGCAATCGTCAGCCGTACGTTGCTGCTCGATGCGACCTCATGGGCGTGGCCGAGGAGGCCGAAGCCGGTAACGTCAGTGACGGCATTTGGGGCGTGAGCCCGGAGGATTTCAACCGTGCTGCTGTTTGGCATGAGCAGCCAGCGGATCGTCGCGTCGAGTTCGCCCTCGCGTAGGACGCCTTTGCGTTGTCCTGTGATTATCAGTCCAGTGCCCAGAGGCTTCGTAAGAACTAGAACGTCACCGACCTGAGCTCCAGATTTGAGCCATATGCGGTGCGGGTCCACGAAGCCAGCAACCGCGAGCCCAAACTTTGGTTCGGCATCGCGGATGGTGTGACCGCCTGCGAGTATCACACCGACCTCCGAACATTGGCTGGCGGCTCCTGCGACAACGTCGGCCAGGATCTCTGGGGGAAGCTCTTCGGGAAAAGCGGCTACCGAAAGCGCTAGCGCGGGTCGGCCTCCCATCGCGTACACGTCGTTGAGCGCATTGTTTGCGGCTATGCGGCCGAAAGTCTTCGGATCGTCCACGACGGGCGGGAAGAAGTCGACTGTGAAGACGAGCGCCTGTGATTCGCTGATCCTGAGGACGGCTGCATCGTCGGCTGGGTCGAGCCCGACGAGCAGATTTGGGTCGCTCGCAGACGGAATGCGCTCTAGAAGACTTCTGAGAAGAACGCCGTCGTACTTTGCGGCGCAGCCTCCAGACGAACAGAGCGCTGTCAGGGTTTGCGTTCGCAGATCGCTCATGACGCTTGCGCGGGCCCGACGCTAAGCGCTATTCCCGGTCGACGGCCAAAAATACTTGTGGGCATTTGCGGTCATGAATGTTCGAACGTTGCAAGCCGAGAGGTGCGTTGGAGCGTACCCCGACGGCACAGCTCGCTCGGATGGCCCGATCGGGGGAAATCTAGCATCAGTTAGTCGCTAATCCGTTGTCATGGTGCATCATCCTGAAGACGCTGCACGTCAAGCGTGTATTGTGCCCGACAATGGCCGGAAACGAGATTGACGTCTATTTCGTAGCTGTGAAGGCTCTGATACGCGATCGGAGCAAGCTGCTGATAACGCACGACATCTTTGGCGATTGGGACATCCCGGGTGGCCGTCTCCGGAAAGAGGACTTCGACGCTCCGTTGGAAGCGATTCTCGAGCGGAAGTTGGGTGAGGAACTAGGTGACGCGTTCGTGGTGAGAATCGGTGGGCCTTGCGTTTTCTTCCGTCATCAGCGCGTGGAGCACGGACGAGATGGGCAAGTCGCACGCATTTTCGCCGTCGGGTTTCACGTAGACTACGCGGCGGGGGTAGTGAAGCTGGGTGGTCACCATGACAACCATCTCTGGGTAGACATGCCAAGCTTCCGACCTGCGGATTACTTCACGGGCGGCTGGCTTCGAGGGTTGAACGAGTACTTGGCGAGGTGCAGCGATCGACAGGAGGTCGCGGACTCCTCAAGTTTGAGAATTGACGAGCACTAGCCGAGGGTCGTTGCGTCAAGGCCGGGCGCCAGTTGAGGTCCCGTGAACGATAGTTCGCGCAGGGATGTCAGTCGCCGCCAGTTAGGCCTGCAGCCGGTTGTGGACCTCGCGGTCGATGGTACGCAGGAATCTGAGGAAATCGACGTGGCAGTGGCGCGGCAGGCATTGGCCTACCACCAAGCCAGTCAACACGACCGGGCAGGTGATCCGCTCGTTGCACGCCCGCCACCGCGCGATCGAGTTCAAGAAGTTCTTGATCAAGATCGACAAGGAAGTCCCCGCCGGCCTCGCTCGATGTGCACGTGATCCTCGATAACTACTCAACGCACAAGACACCGACGCCGGCTCGTGGCGCACCCACGGTTCGTTCTGCACTTCACTCCGACCGGCGCGAGTTGGATCAAACCTCCTGGAGCGGTTCTTCGGCGAGCTGACAGCCCGCAAGCTGCAACGCTCGGCACACCGTTCCGTCAAGGCGCTCAACGCCGACATCCAGAATTGGATCGAGAACTAGAATACGGACCCCAAGCCCTACGTGTGGACCAAGACCGCCGGCGAGATCCTCGAAAAGCTCGCCACACACTGCAACACAATTAATTCCTCAGGACACTAGCTCGACGTACGCGCTGCCGAGGGCGTCGTGGAAGATGTCGGCGGGGGCGGCCAGCCCCCTGTTCGCGACGCGAAACCTCACTGGGCGTCCGCTCTCGATGCCAAAAGCCACGCGCCGTCCGTGGTCAATCGCCCACTCATCGAGGAACAGACGTCGACTATCCGCGCTAGACCGCAGCCGGCAAAGCGCATCGCGTACAACAGAAGGATCTTGGTTCACATTGGCCCGACTGCCGCCACCACATCCGGTGACGCCACACGCCGGGTCCACTCCCCAGCGCGCTCGCACCCAGGATAACCGCTGGCGAGGCGAATGTGTGACACGTGGGGCGAAATCTCGAGGTCGGCGACGTCCGGGCAGCTCGGCCAAGCCCGCGGGCGCCGGCGACGGCCAAATTTGGGGTCTCCTGACGTTTCCGTGGGTATTTCACCGTGGTAGTGGTGGGCAGAGCCCGGCGAGTTTGAGCATCGCGAGCGCGATCAGTCGGCGGGGTGACTGAAACCCGAACGCTTGCCGGGCGAGCAGGCGGATCTGGGTGTTCATTTGCTCGATCCGGGCGTTCGACAACCCGTTTGTGACCGCGGAGAGGATCCCGTTGCGCTGGGCGGTGATCGTGCGGGCGAGCTTCACGAACGACGGCAGCCGCGATCGTCGTGCCCAGGCCAGCCACTGCTCCAGGAGCTGCTCGGCCTGCTTGGCCGACACCCGGTAGATCTGCCGGAGCTGCTCCTTGAGCAGGTATGCCGGGTACAGCGGGCCGTTGGTCTTCTGGATCTCGGCGAGCTTCGCTTGCTGGCGGTCGGTGAGGTTCTCCGGGTTCTTCGAGACCGCGAACCGAGCGCCCTTCAGATCGCGGGCGAGCTCCATGTTTCCCTGTCGGCGCGCTTCGTTCCAGACCTCGCGACGCACCTGGTCCAGCGCGTCGGTCGCGAACTGGATCACGTGGAACGGATCGACGCACCGGACCGCGCCGGGGCAGCGCTCAGCGACCGGCCCGGCGATCCAGGACGCCATGTCGCAGGACACCAATTCGGTCTGTTTGCAGCGTTCTTCACCGAGCGCGTCGAAGAACGCGAGCACCGTCTTGCGGTCCCGCCCGGCGCCAGCCCACACGAGCCGGCCGGTGTGATGATTGACCACGATCGTGAGGTACCTCTGTCCTTTTCGGTGGCTGATCTCATCAATCCCGATCCGCTTGAGCCCGTCGAGCAGATCGACGTTGCGGCGCGCCTCGTCAGCGACTCGCTCAAGGATCCCGCGGACCGACCGCCACGCGACGCGCATCAGCTCGGACACAGCGGTCTTCGAGCAGCGGCACGCCAACCACGCGACCTGATCCTCAAACACACGGGTGAACCGGGAGTCATGGCGGGCCCACGGGACCGCAGCCACGACCACGTCATGCCGGCGGCAGTTGACCCTCGGCGCGTCCGCCTCAAGGAAGCAGAACGTGCTCCCCAAGTCCAGCGCCCGCCACGACCGACGGCCGTCGCCATTGTCATACCCCGGGCAGCGTCGGCGGCAGATCCCGCAACGACCCCGCTCCCTGAAGCCCGGCCGGACCGAGACGATCACCCCCCTCGCTGCCCATCCGCACGTCCTCCACCACCGCCCGTTGCAAACCGAGCGGTGTTGGTTCACACTGCCTCCTTCTGCTCAGGGTTGTGCAAACAGTCCAGCTTCGTGGCTGGGAAACCTCGATCCGCAGGCCTTTCCGGCGTCCTTGCGTGACTTCGATCGCTCGCCGCTCGCCGCGTTGGACCTGATGCAACACGGTCTGGCGAGCGACGCCGAGCCGTTTCGCGGCCTCATCGAGCCGAACGAACCCGTCGGGAACGTCGGGGACGAACCGGCGTCGGGCGTCTTCGGAGAGTCGGATCCGCCAGGGCGCCTGCGGGGTTACTTGCTCACCGGCGAGCAGCCCGTCCTTCAGCCAGCGGCGGACGGTCGCGCCGGACCCGCCGAGCTCGCTGGCTGCTTGCTGGATCGTGACCAGCTGGCTGTCGGGATCGGCCGGTGGCGCGCGGCGGGGATCCCGGCGCGCTGGCGCAGATCCCGCACACGCGCCTGGGTGAACGGCAGTCCCTTGCCGGTGAGGCGGCCTTGCTTATTCAGCGTGCCGGCGATCTCGCGGTCGTGATGGTGCCGGGCGAGCCGCCGCACGAGCGCGACGGTCTCCTCGCTGGTGCGCATCCGGGGCGCGCCGCGGCCGACCGCCAGCCGCAGCTGAGTGCGGGCGCCGCCCTCCCACATGATCTCCACGTCCGCGTGCTTGTCGGGGCGCTTGACGGTCACCACGACATCGCTCACGACCGTGCGCAGTAGCTCCTTGCGGTCGCGACCGCTCGTCGTTGGAGCGTCCCATAGCCGCGGGAGATCACGCGCAAGCCTGGCCAGCACGAGTCGTTCCTGGGCAGTGAGCGGCTCGGGACGGGCGTGCTCGAGCAGCGCAAGCTTGCGCTGCTCGCGCTCGACCGCGATCAGCGCCTGCTCGTAGGCGTGCTCCACGGTCCGGGCGACAAGCCGGTTCTCCGGCTCGCACTCGTTGTATTGGCGCTTCGCGCGGCCCGCTTCATACTCGGCTCGCTCGACCGCGAGGCGCTGCCGAGCGAGCCGCTGCTCGTGCTGGTCCTCGAGCTCGGCGATCGCGCCCACGCCTGCGCTCACGCCCGCCGGGCTGACCGCCTCCAGGAACGCTGCTGCGACAGCATGGTCAAGACGCCGGCCGCCGAGTGCCTGGCAGGCGGTCGCGGCGCCGTGGTGGTCACGGGCGCGCACGCACCAGTAGCGCGGCGAGCGGCCGTCCTTGCCCGAGTAGGTCACCTGCATCCGCCGACCGCAGCGCCCGCAGCGCACCAGGCCCTGCAGCAGCCCGGCGCCCTCGCGTGCGGCGCCGCCGCCCTCCCCGCGTGGCCTCATGTTCGCGTGCAGCCGCAAGCGCGTGGCGAGGTACTCGTCCCAGCTGACATAGCCGGAATGATGATTGGGCAGGCAGACGGCCCACTCCTCCAGCGGCAACACGAGCCGACGGACCCGCACCCGTCCATCCGGGTCGAGATGCTTCTCCTCGCGCGTCCGACCGAACGTGAACGTCCCCGCGTAGGTGGGATTGGTCAGGAAGTCGTGCACCATCGGGTAGCTGGGTCGCACCCAGCGAACGCGGCGCTGCCCGACGCTGCGGCGCGGCAGCGTGCTCCCCTCCGCGCACAGCTCGGCGAGCACCTACCGCGCGGAGCCCAGCCGCCGCCACAACACGAAGACATGCTCGATCGCGGAGCGCACCTGCTCATCAGAGCAGAGCACGATCCGGTCCTCGTCGTCGCGGGCAAACCCGACCGGCAAGTGCAACCGCAGCTCCCCGCGAGCCGCCTTGTTGCGCAGCCCGCCATCCAAGCGAGCTCGGATCAGATGCAGCTCGGCCTCTGACATCGTGCCCTTCAAGCCGAGCAGCAGCCGATCGTTGAACTGCCCCGGCGCGTAGATGCCGTCCTGGTCGGCGACCAGCGTGCCCGTCAGCGCGCACAGCTCAAGCAGCTGATGCCAGTCCGCCGAGGATCGCGCCAACCGCGACGTCTCCAACGCCAAAACCAGCCCGACATGTCCCAGGCCAACCTCCGCGACCAACTCCTGAAACCCCACCCGCCCATCAGTCGAAGCGCCCGACCTGCCGGTGTCCTCGTCGACGACCGAGATCCCAGCAAGCGGCCATCCGAGAGCGACCGCGCGTTCACGCAACGCGTACTGGCGCGGCCGATTCCACGTTGCCCGCGACCTGCAACGCGGTCGACTGCCGCACGTACACGACCGCGCGACGCCGTCGATGCGAGTAAGTGATCTTCCGCTCGTCGCTCACCGCGCGCCACCTCTCCAAGCCAGCGCCCCAACAACCTCGCCATCCGAACCGACACCCGCCGCTGGACCTCCACCGGCAGCGTCTCCCACACCGCCCCCGGCGCGACCACCTCCTCCTCGCTGACCGCCAGCGCAAGCTGCCCCGACATCGCCACTTCCGTTTTCACCGGAGACTCGACGCCGACGCGGACAAGACCTCAGCCGCTCACCACGCTCCCAACAGCAACCGCCAGCCCGCAAGCGAAGCGATCGCGCTGACACGCCGCTCGCCGGGCGCACGCTCCGACAGATCCGTCCAGCACGCCGGCACCGCCCCCGGCGCCCCATCCACCAACCGGCAGATCACCGACGTCACGCCGTCACGGTTCTGCCATCCCAGCACCTCCAACTCACGCCCACGCAACTCGCCCGGCGCGGCGACAAGCCGAACCCGCTCCGGGAGCGGATCCACAACATGAGTAGTGCGATCCCTACTCGAGCAAGCGGGCCCATACCCTGACACCGCGCACTTCGCATCGCCTCCAAGAGAATCCAGCCTTCGAACAGCCGGAAACCCTAAGAGCCGCGCGGCGTGCGCCCCTTCCTCAGCCGCTCACCGTGCCCACGGAAACGTCAGGAGCGCCTAAATTTGCCTCGATGCAGTAAATGGTTGCCGACGCACGCTCCTTCGCCGTCCCGCGGCGAATGGTTCCTACGTTAATCGCCGCGATGCTTCCCACCGCCGCGCAGAACTCCTTGCGCTGCGGAGTCATCTGTGTCGACGGTCAAGCCCCAGACGCTCGCTCGGACGAAGAGCGTCCCGCTGGCTGCCGCTCCGCCGGCGATGCGATCGACGCTAGCCGCGGTGACCGCGTCTCAGTTTGGTGCGATTCGGCAGTCTCGTGGTTCGCGTCAGGCGCTGTAATGGGCGTTGGAGGACCGCATCCGTACAGCTACGCGGAGCACAGCAGTCAGACGGTCGATCGAGACCACCAGGACGTCGTGCTCGCAATTCGGACAAGGCATAGGACCGCGAGTGCGCCCCGGCGCGACCATCTTCGCCGGCGCCGGGACAGCCATACCGCCTGTTCGTGCACGCGAGCGAGGTGGCGCACGTCGTAGGTCCTGGTCTTGGTCTCGATCGCGACCGCCACACCGGTGGGGGCGATCGCTACCGAGTCGATGTCTCCCCGGCCTCGCCACGGCAGAGAGTGCCGAAGCCGCCAGCCTTCCGCCTGAAGGGGGGCAAGCGCGCGGTGCACCTCGTCCTCCGAGCCGGCGCCGACTCGACTGCGCCTAGCGAGCGAAAACCAGTGGCGAGCATAGACGCCCAGCCCGACCGCCGTAAGGAGCAGCATCCCGGCGAGCGGCGCCAGTCCCGCGCTGGCGACCACGAGCCCAAGCAGCGCCGCACCGCCACTTCCGAGCGCTGCCTTGCTGGCGTGGAGGAGCCGGCGATGTTGCTGGCGGCGCGCGTAGTTCATGTTCGGTGTTCCTCGTACTCCGCCATGCACTGATTGTCCCGCCCGAGCTGGACAACTCGACCCGGCGCGGCGTTCCCAGGCTCGTCCAGACCGTCCCGCTCAAGGGTGGTCAAGGGCCCCGGGCATCGAGTCGCCTTCCAACCGCTCGCGAGCGGGCGCAAGCAGCCGGAGCGGTCCGCGGCTACCGACACATAAACCGCGGTCCGTAGCCGCCAGCTGCGTGGCGTTGTCCGCCCGACGAGGCCCGCGACAGTAGGCTTCTTCGCGGGTCTCCTGATGCGCCCGAGGGAATAGTGAATCATTCACTAAACCCAGCCCTACCAGGGGGTAGGCACAGACAGACGCCAGATGCAAATTATGCTAATTAGCAGGATAAACGCTAGTTGATCGCTCGCTTCACACGCGAGAAGTCGTTGGTTCGAACCCAACCGTGCCCATTAGAAATACCTGCAAAGCGCCATCTTTTTGGATTTGCACAGACCTCTCGCGTCAACGCGAGAGGTCTCCCAGTTCCAGTCCATCCTCCGACCCAGTCGCCTCCCGAGGACGCGGTATTGGCGAGACGGGGCTCCCGCGTCGCCAATCGAGAGTCCTGCATCGGTGTGGGGACCGACATAGACGTCCCGCCGCGGGTCCTCGAGGGCGACTGCCGCGTTGCACCCTGAGCAGCGACGTCGGCGACCGACACCTCGAGATCGGAATCGTAGGCACAGGGATCACCCCAGCCGGCCGAGGCGCGCGATCGCTCACCGTCGATAGCGATCGTCCCGTGGCGGCTGCTGAGACGGCCCGCTCTGGGCGATTGCGAGCTTGTCGGAAAGGCCGGTTGTGCTAGCTCACTGGAGTCGGAGTCGATCTTCGGCAAGCGGTCGCGGATGTCCGAGGGACTGCCCTCAGGTGCTTGCTAGCCCGCGCTGGTTCGGCTAACGCCCAGAGGCGTCGGCTTCTGCAATCGCCGCGGAGCGGCAGTCTCACCGGCGGACACGCCCTAGCTGCTGGTATTCCTCAGGAGCGGCAATGAGCTGGACCGGGGGTCGCGTCAACTAGATCAGTGAGTTAGCCGGTGGATGGTCGCCGGTCGGGATCGGCGGGATGTTTGGTCGTGGCATTGGAAAGCCCCGTAAATACGGGGCTTTCTGTCCGGCTGGACCGTCAGGGTGTGGGTTGCGAAGACCAACCTTTGACGGTGAGGAGATGCCACCTTGCGGGTGAACACGAGTAACGATTTCAGGAGCGTCGGACGGCTCCGGTTCCGGGCGGACGATCCGAGCCTGACGCCGTATGGTGGGCTGGCGATCGTGGGTGAGCTCGCGCGCCGCACGCGGCTGGTCGAGCTCGTCGACGCGGAGCTCGCGGCCGTGCGTGGTGTGGGTGCGGTCAAGGCCCGCCGGCGCGGGCTTTCGCCTGGTGCGCTGGTGGTCTCTCTGGGGGAGTGCCAGATCGCTGGGGCGGAGTGCTTTGATGACATCGAGAACGTTCGTGCGGATACCGCGGGCGCTGCGCTTCGCGCGGATACCGCGACACCTTCAGCACGACCGCACGCCAACTCGCGATGCGTTACCGGCCTACGCGCGATCGAGGGTGCGGTGGCGCGGGTGGGTGAGCGTGTTGATCGTCAGCTCGGGCGTGACCCGGGCGATCAGGTGACGTTCGACCTGGACGCCACCGAGACGGAGGTCTACGGGCGCGGGGCGCGCCGGCGCGGCGCCGCCCGCAGTCACAGCGGCGCGCTGACCTACCAAGCGTATGTCGTGAGCTGGGCCGAGCGCGGCCGCGCGATGACCAGCGAGCTTATGGGCGGCAGCCGCGCGCGGATCACCGCGCGCGAGTCCGCCAGGATGATCGCCCGCGCCAAGAGCTTGCTGCCCGCCGGGCATCGGCAGCTCACCGCCCGGTTCGACAGCGGGTTCTACTCGGCCGAGCTGATGATCGCGCTGCGCGACCAGCACACGCGGTTCTCGATGTCCGCGCCGCGGACGAGCAGCATGTGGAGCGCCTTGGCGTCGATCCCCGAGGAAAACTGGGTTCAAGCGACCGAGATGCGCGGCGCCGAGGTCGCCGAGATCGCGTTCACCCCCCACGGCTGGGAGCTGGAGGCGCTGCGGCTGATCGTCTGCAGGGTGAGCGTCAGCGCGCAGGAGATTCACCGCGGATCCCCACGCGCCAGGCGGCGCTCCACGATCCCCGCCGACCAACTTCAGATGGTCCTCGACGGACAGCTCGACTCGACCTACGCCTACAGCTTCAGCGTGACTGACATCCCCACCGAGCAGAAGAACACGATCGAGGTCGAGTACTTCCACCGCCAACGCGCTCAGATCGAGGAGCGCTTCAAAGACGCGAAACTCGGCCAACCCCTGCGTCACCTCCCGAGCGGCGACATCAACTCAAACCGCGTCTGGCTCACCGCCAGCCTGATCGCGTTGAACATCACCGCGATCCTCTGCGACCTCTCGCCCGCCGCCGCCGCATCCGGCCAAGCCCCCAACGACACACCCTTACGCCGCCACGCGAAGGCGCTATGACGGATCCTGTTCTGCGTCCCCGCCCGGATCGCCCGCACCGCACGGCAGATCACGCTGCGCCTCCCCGCCGGCTTCCGCTACCTGGACAGCTTCCAGGCGACCTACCAGGCCGTCACCGCGCTCGGCGCCCAATAACCAGCTCCGCCCGCCCATCGAAGACCAGCCCACCCCGCCCGCCGCGCCGACGCGACGCCCAAAACGACGCTCAGGACCCTGCCCGCCCCGGCCACCGAACCCCACGCCCCACAACAAGCCAGCCCAACCCACAACGAGCAGCGCTCCACGACCCCAACACAACCCGCCCAGCCCTACTCACTGAATTAGGTAGACGTAGCGGAGTTCCGTAGTTCCCACCGGCAGAGATTGCGTAGTTGGCGCGGTCAGGAGTGGAGGGCGTCCGGATAACTGTGTAGGCGGGTGATGGGTAGGTTAACGGTTACTCCG
>CALAQT010000514.1 GCA_937888775.1 uncultured Actinomycetes bacterium
TCCGTCGTCAATGCGATCACGTCACGCGAAGCGAGCTCGCGCCCCCTACTGGTGCGGAGGGGCAAAGTTCTAGACGCCAGAACGGGCCTCGCGCGTGACCGCTCTCGGACAAAGGCAGCCGCGCGAGCGCTGCGTCGCCGAAGCGATGGCCAGCCGCGGGTCGCCTCGAGCACGAAACCGATCGTCCAAGGGCCGACGAACCTGACGCGCGCCTGTGGGGAGTAGCGGGAGCTGAGTCTGGAGGTGGTCGCGCTTCTGCTTGACGCGGGAGCGTCAGTGTTGGCGCGATCGCGTACTCGGCATTGAGGATGGTGTGGCTGTTGGTGGCGTGCCGGTTAGCTCTGTGCAGCGCTCGTGCAGGTAGTCGCGCTGGAGGCCGGGCTGGTCGGCTGCGGCGAACACCTCGCGGGCGATGTCGTGTCGGCCGCGGGTGATCGCCGCTTGGGCGAGCGCGACGATCGGTATCCAGCGGTCCGAGCCGAGTTTGGCGGCGGCTGGCGCGAAGCTTGTGAGCCGGCCGGCGGCGATGTGCAGGTAGGCGATGTTCGCGAGCGCCTGGTCTGCCTGGTGGCGCAGGCGGTGGCCGCGCAGCTCGTCTGCGAGCGCGAGCAGGAAGCGTTCGGCGTGATCGGCGAGCGGACCGTGGATCTGGGCGAACGGCCTAGTTTCGTGGCGGTGAAGCAGCCCCCAGTCCTCCCACGCCAGCAGCTCGCAGAGGTCCTCGCACCAGTCCTCGGCGGCGATCCCCGCCGGCGCGAACGCGAGCCGGGCGTAGGTGAACAGCGCCTCTTGTGCGAGCTCGCCGATCAGACCGTAGGAGTCATCGCAGCGCTCCATCGCCCGGTAGCAGAACGCGAGCAGTGCGCGTCGGGCGGCGAGCCGCGCCGCGGGGTCCTTGGCGGTGTTGCGGTCAAGCCGCTCGCGCGCGGCCTCGATTCGGCGCTCGAGCGCAAACGTCTGGCCCTTCGACCGGTACCCCTCGCCGAGCCCATTCGCCAGCCGCTCGTAGAACGGCTCGGGCGAGACCGGGAACAGATTCCAGCGGCCGCGGAGTGCCCGCTCGTACAGACGGTCGCGCGGCGGGTGGCGCATCGCTTCGGTCAGATCTCGCGGGTATAGGCCCTGCTTGAGGACTTTCGTGCGGGCCTTGTCGCGAACACGCGGATCGGCGTCGGCGTCGCCGGCAAGCTTCGCAGCGTCGATGCCTGCTTCGGTGAGCCGGAGTCGGAGGTCGTCCAGGTGCGAGAGCTTTGCCTCGACCGTGCCACTCCAGAACGACCGGCCGCCGTCCTCGATCGCCGCGGCGACAGCGTCCAGGTCACCGTCATGGTCGGCCACTGCGACCACGCAGAACCACAGATCCCAGTAGCTCCACACCGCGTTGCGCTTCGTTCTCCACGGCTCCGGTCCGTAGATCAGCGTCCGTCCCGATCCGGTCATGGCCGCCGCCAACTGTCGAGCACGCGTGCGACGTCCGCTCGCACCTCCGCGCGTGCCTGTCCACGCTCGAGGCCGGACATCAGCAACTCGTCATAGCGGGTGTCCTGGTGGCGGACGGCCGCCGCGACCGCAAGCTCGATCGCCTCGGGCTCGAGCGCGCGCCCGCCCGCCGAACGACCCACCCTGCCCGACCCGCGTACCGCGGCATGCGAAGCGATCGCCAGCGCCCGATCCGCCGGGCAGCCGGGAAACAGGCGCGCGATCTCCTGCGCCATCTGCGCCTGCAGCTCAACGTCCTCGTCGACGCGTTTGAGCGCGTCGCGTTCGCGCCGTCGCGACCGCGCGTCCTCGTCCGCCAGGCACTCGACCTCGGCGCGCTCGAGCGCGCCCTCCTCCACCAAGATCCCCTGACGCTCATACCGCCCGCGTGAACGGCTGAAGTGCACCACGACCGCTGACAGGCGGCTGGCCGCCTTCGCCCGGCGCGTCAGCGCCGCATCACCCGAGGGCAGAAACACGAGATGCCCCATGTCGGCGCAGCTCATGCACACCGGGCCGGAGTCCTCCATGATCAGCCACCCCCCGCCCTCGGCGCCACAGACCGAGCACTCCCAGTCCTTGACCGGTGAGACGACCACCAGGTCCGGTGGGCGGCTCTGACGCTCAGCCAGGCGAGCTCGCTTTCGCTCCGACAACTCCGGAGAGACCCAGTGCGTTCGATACGCCCGCTCGATCCCAGGGTCCCCGGACTTCGAGAACCGCAGCGCCCGCCGGTCACGGGTGCGCGCCACATATCCCGTCTCGCTCGGCTCAAGCCCGCGCGCCTTCGCCCAGCGGCGAAAGCACTGCATCGCTGTCGAGATCTTCCCCAGGCTCGCTACCACCACCCGCTCGAGATAGTCGACCCGACCCTGCCGCCACTCATCGACCCGCCGCGGCTCAAGCCAACCCACGCCGACCAGCACATCGATCGCCGTGACGAACTTGCGCTCCGCCAACGCCGCCTCCGCGGCGCGCACCACCCGCCGCTCGAGCTTGCTCCCGTTGTCTGCACTCACCTCGCCGGCAAACTACACATGCCGCCAGCGCCACGACCACAACCCCCGCAGCCGAGGGCCGAGCGCCCCCGATCATGGATGCCAGGGCTCGCCGGCGATCAGCTTCGCGAGCAGGTCGCTCGCGCCGAGGTGATCGCCCGGATTCAGCCACAACAGCCCCCAGCAAAGCGTCTCGCCCCGCTCGAGGTCGCCGACACGCCACGCGCTGATCATCAGCCCGTGCAGGCAGCGCAGAAACGGGCGGTTATCCACCCACCCCCACGAGAGCACACCATCGAACAGGTCCGGCAGCGACTGCTCGGCGACCCAGACTCCCGCCGCGTAATGCGCGAGCGCCGCCTCGACATCGCCGGCATCAAAGGCGAGCAGCCCAAGATGCGCGTGCGCGTCCAGGCAGCGCGGATCCCACGCCGCGACCCCACGCCGCACCGCCTCCGCCCGCTCGTGCCGCCCCCCGTCGCGCAGCGCGAGCGCCTCCCCGATCACATCCCGCGGGTCCGGGTCATCACCGCCCGGCAGCAGCCGCTCGAACCCAAAGCCACGCCGCGCGCCACCAGCGATCACCTCGACAACCGCTACCGGGACGACGTCCCCGGGGCTCGCCCCAGTACTCATCGCCGGGAATCCACACCCCCCGCTCATACAACCGCAGCGGCGCGCCGGCGAACTCGACCGCGACCGGCGGATCGATCAGCCCCCGCGGATAGCACCACCGATCCAAGCTCACCGGCGCAGGCTACGAGACCCACCCCGATCGCGACGCCCACCAGCAAGCCGGCCTTCGACACCCACACACGGCATCCGCGCGGTGCTGCCCGCCTCCCATGCGCTCAACATCACGGCGAGAACCGACCCACGCGCCCGAGCTTCAACCTGTCACTCGGTCCCGACCAGCTGCCAGTTCCCGGCTCGCCATCCGGAGACGACCCCGCACCCGCCGGCGGCGTAGTGACCGAACGCGACGCGACCCGCCCAACGCCACCCCGCACGAGTCGCCGCGGCTCCCCAGCAACGTACGCCGAAGCAGAACGCCCGCCACCGAAACAGCGCCAGAATCAAATGGGCGTGGCTACTTCAGGACGAGTGGAAAGTTCCTGGTAATCGGTGACTTTCCG
>CALAQT010000515.1 GCA_937888775.1 uncultured Actinomycetes bacterium
GCCCGCGCCCACCGGGCGGCGGCGCGCCCGCGCCAGACGACCGCCAGGCGCGCGCTCCGGCTCACGGCGCCCAGCAGGGCAGCGGTGAACTGGAAGGTGTTCTGACCCGGTGCCAGCCGGGCGGCGACCGCGAACGAACCGTCGCGGCGTGGATTGACTGCGCTGCGCGCGCCGTCCGGGCTCCGCATGTAGATCGTCGCGGCCGCGGGCTTGACCAGACCGCGCAGCGTGGGCCTGCCGTCGGTGGTGGCGTAACTGACCGTCTCGGCGCTGGACAGGCCGACGAGCGGAAGCTCTAGCTCCAACTCCACGACCGGCGCCGGGGCCACGGCCGCCTTCGCCGCCGCGGTGGCCCTCGCGGCCGAACGGCTGTGATCGGGCCGCGCGGCGGAGCCAGCACATCCAGTGAGCCCCACCAGCGCGAGCGCCGCCCAGGACGCAGTAGCGCGACCAGCTCTCATCCTGGGCAAGAGCCTATCCGGACTGGATATCCGTCCGACCGGGCTCTTCTTCAGCTGTCGCGCTCGGCCCGGCGTACCGCAGCAGCGATCCCCTCGGTGCCGACCAGATGCTGAAACGCGCGCACCAGCGGTCGTACCGCCGCCAGGCCGCGTCTTCCCTGGAGCCCCAGCGGCTCCACCCGCACCTCGGAAGCCAATGCCGAGCGGCTCCCCGCCTCGGCCGGCTCCACCCAGTTGGCGAACACAACCCGCACAGTCCCGCGCTTTGACCATTGGCGGAACTCATCCGGCGTCAGGCGCGGATAATCGCGCCGCAGCGTCCAGATCCTCCCCACCAGACCGGAGATCAGCAAGCGCTCATCGTCGTCGTCGAGCACGATGAACGGAGGCTGGCGGAACAGATCGTCGAAGTAATCGTTTCGTCCTACCCCGGGAATCCGCCAGCGGATCAGCCGGCCTAGCATCGCCGTGTCGGACAGCCTCACCGAGCGGGCGGCCTCCCAGAGCGCATCGGCGCTCGCCGTGCTCTCGCGCCGGTGGGTGACGCGCAGGGAAGCATCCGGGAGCCAGCGATCGAGATCGGGCTTCACCACCGCCGCGCCGGAATCGCCGCTGCGCATCGCCCCTTTCTAGCGCAGCTTGAGCGATCATCCACCGCGTGCTTGCCCACGTGCTCGCGCCAGTGCTCTCCCGTGCCGCCGGCGGACTCGGTCTGCCGCGGGTGCTGCCGGCTGCCGGCGTGGCGCTCACCTTCGACGACGGACCCCACCCGGAGGGCACGCCCGCCGTGCTGGAGGTGCTGGCGCGCGCTGACGCCCACGCGACCTTCTTCCTGGTCGGCGAGCAGGTGCAGCGCCGGCCCGGACTGGCAGCCGAGATCCTGGCCGCCGGCCACGTCGTTGCGCTGCACGGATATCGACACCGGCTGCAGCTGCGCCTGAGCCCGGCACAGGTGCAGGCCGACCTGGCGCGCGGCGCCGCGGCGCTTGAGGACGCCACCGGCGCTGCAATTGCCTGGCACCGCCCCCCGTACGGGATCTACAGTCCCGCCGGACTCGGAGCCGTCAGAGCAGCTGGGTGGCGGCCCCTGCTGTGGTCTCGCTGGGGGAAGGACTGGCGCCGTTTCACGACGCCGGCGCTGATCGCCGCTCGGGCGACGAGGTCGCTGTCAGCGGGCGATGTGATCCTGCTGCACGACGCCGACTTCTACAGCGCGCGCAATTCCCACCGCCGCACCACCGAGGCGCTACCCTTGATCCTCGCACAGCTGACGAGGCGCAAACTCGATACCGTCCTGCCTGTCTGACAGGCTCTTCAGTGCCCACGGACACTGACAGGCGACTCGAGCGCGGGATCAGGCGCCGCCGGCCGGCGATCGCGTGTCAGATTCGCGCGTGTTGGCCGCGGCCACAAATAGATGACCACCGCTTCCCCCAAGAGCTCCGAGCAGTGCCTCCCTGACTTCGCACGATTTGCGATCGGCTTCGACCAGCGAGATCGAGTGCGGCTGCATGAGCTGATTGACGAGGTGCTGGACTCAAATCGCTGGTCAGAAGCGGAGATGGTCTCGCGCTTCGAGGCCGCCTGGGAGGCCTACAACGCGCTGCCGGCTGTCGCGATGTCGAGCTGGTCCGGGGGCGCGCTGGCCGCGCTGCACTTCGCCGGGGTTGCTGGCGAGACGGTCCTGTGTCCGTCCAACACGTTCATGGCCACCCCGCTGGCAGCAATCCGCTCAGGTGCCAACGTGCAGTTCGTCGACTGCAATCGGGAGGACCTGTGCATGTCGTTCGCCGATTTTCAGGCGAAGGCGGACAGGCATCGGCCACGGGCCGCATTCCTCGTCCACATCGGTGGTCACATCGCCTTTGACACCCAGCAGATCGCCGATTACTGCGCCGCCAATGGGATCTTCCTGATCGAGGACTGCGCGCACGCCCATGGCGCCAGCTGGAACGGGCGCAACGCAGGCGGCTACGGCGACGTTGGCGTCTATTCGCTCTATGCGACCAAGACGATCTCCACCGGCGAGGGTGGCGTGCTGGTCTCCCGCCGGCCCGAGGTGATCGCTCACGCGCGGGACTTCCGCAACTACGGCAAGCCCAGCTATGAGGTCTCCGGCCTCAACTTCCGCATGAGCGAGTTCACGGCGGCGCTGGGGCTGGTTCAGATCGAGCGCCTGCCGGAGATCGTGGAGTGGAAGAACGCCACCGCCCAGGCCGAGCTCGACCCCAGCTACCCCAGCCGGCTGCAGCTGCCCGAGGGCATGGTGTCCGGGCTTTACAAGTACATCGTGTTCGACTGGCTCGAGCGCTCCACCGGCCGTGTCTACGACGAGCCCTGCCACCGGATCATGGGCCACGACGTCGATCTACCCAACAGTGACTGGGTGGCGCGGAACCATTCCTGCGTGCCGTTGTATTACCAACCGGATAACGGAGCATGAGAGTTCTAGTCACAGGAGGATCGGGCTTCATCGGCTCACACGTGGTCGACAAGCTGCGCGCGCGCGGCCACGAGCCCGTGATCTACGACCTGCGGCCGTCGCCGTGGCATACGGATCCCGCCCACTCCGTCGACACCGTGCTGGGGTCGATCACGGACCGCGAAGCGCTGGAGCGGGCCCTGCACAGCTGCGACGCGGTCGCACACCTGGCCGCCGTCGCCGACGTCAACGACGTCCACGCCGAGCCTGAGGACGCCGAGCGCGTCAACGCCCGCGGCACGGTCACCGTGCTTGAGGCCGCCCGCCGCGCGGGCGTCAAGCGGATCGTCTACGCGAGCACGATCTGGGTCTACTCCGATTGCGAGCCGGAGGAGGTCGACGAGGACACGCTGCTGCCCGCGCCGAGCCACCTGTACACGAGCACCAAGCTGGCCGGCGAGCTGTACTGCAAGGCTTACCAGGAGCTGTACGGGATCGACTACACGATCCTGCGCTTCGGGATCCCCTACGGCCCGCGCGCGCGAGAGGCCGCCGTGATTCCCGCGTTCGTCAACAAGGCGTTCAAGGGCGAGCCACTGACCCTCGCCGGCGACGGCCTCCAATCGCGCCGGTTCGTGTACGTCGAGGATCTGGCCGACGGAGTCGCGCTCGGCCTCAGCGAGGTTGCGACCAACCGCGTCTACAACCTCGCCAGCGACGAGAACGTGACGATCAAGCAGATCGCCGAGACGGTCAAGGAACTGATCGGCGACGTTGAGATCGTCTACACGCCCGCGCGCCCCGGTGACTTCGGCGGCAAGATCGTGAGCAGCGAGCGAGCGGACCGTGAGCTTGGCTGGACCGCTGCGACGCCGTTCTCAGAAGGTGTCGGCCGCTATGTAGAGTGGCGCCGCGAGCAGGCTGCCAAGGCCTCTGAAGATGATGCCGCGGCAGTGATCCCGGCCGGAGAGCCCGACTTCGAGGCCAAGCCACGCCAGATCCTGATCATCTCCGCGGACATCGGCGAGGGGCACGACCTCCCGGCCCGCGCCGTTGCGCGCGAATTCAAGGACGAGGATCCCGACGCCCAGGTCTCGATCGTCAACGGCCTGCCGGCGATGGGGCCTGTGCTGACCAAGATCCTGCGTGAGAACTCGGCCTTCATGTTCCAGTGGCTGCCTTGGCTGTTCGACTTCCAGTACATGCTGTTCATGTACTTCGCGCCCACGCGCTGGCTGGCTCGGCGGATGCTGACCGGCCTGGGTCGGCGCGGGCTGATGCGCCTGATCCGCGCGCATGATCCCGATCTGATCGTCTCGACCTACCCCGGCGTCACCTGCGTGCTCGGCGAGCTACGGCGCAAGGGGCGGCTGAAGGTCCCTTGCTACTCATCGATCACCGACCTCGCGGGACTGCAATTCTGGGCGCACCCGGGCATCGATCTGCACTTCGTCACCCACCCTGAGTCGGTGGAGGAGGTGGAGAAGATCGCCGGACCCGGCAGCGTGCGCTGGGCCAAGCCACCCACCTCGCCGGCCTTCCTCGCGGCCCGCTCGCGCGCCGACGCCCGGCGTTCGCTGGGCCTGCCCCAGGATGCACGCGTGATCGCCGTCTCGGGCGGCGGCTGGGGCGTCGGTGACCTGGCCGGTGCCACGCGCGCGGCGCTGGAGATCCCGGACGCGATCGTGCTGTGCCTGTGCGGACGCAACGACAAGCTGCGCGCCAAGATCGCGGCCCGCTTCGGATCCGAGCCGCGCCTGAGACTGATGGGCTTCACCGATCGGATGGGCGACGTGCTGGCCGCCACCGACGCACTGGTTCACTCCAGCGCCGGACTGACCGTCCTGGAGGCGATCATCCGCGGCTGCCCGGTGGTCTCCTACGGCTTCGGCGTTGGCCATGTGCGCGCCTCCAACGCGGCGCTGAAGCGCTTCGGGCTCGCCCAGGTTGCCCGCACCAAGCGTGAGCTCGGTCCGGCCATCGAGCGGGCACTGCAGCAGCACCCGGAGCCCGACGGGTCGTTCGCGCGCCGGCCGTCGACCGCATCCCTGATCCTCAATGACGAGCGCCGCGCACGCACACTGCCGGTCTGGCGCGTGCGGACCGCGCGCGCGGCAACGTCGGCGATCGTTGGCCTGGCCATCGTGGGCTGGACGCTCACCACCGACGCCTCCTATGACCTCGTGTCGAATTTCGTGCACATCCGGCCGGTCACCGCGGTGGTGACCTCCCGGCCTGAGGTCGGTGTGCTCGTCGACGCTCCTGGCAACGAGATCCCGGCGCTGGCCAGCGCGATCTCGGCCGACGGGCTGCACGTGTCGTTTGCGCTCAGCAATGCCTCCTCGCCGCTGGAGACCAGCGTGTACAGCTACGGCGACCAGGCCGTGCCGCGACTTCCGACCGGTGGGCTGGTCCGCTGGCTGCAGACTCGTACCCAGCTTCGCCACCTGATCGCATCGATGGGGTACCACCACCACTTCCTCTATGCGTCCCGCGGTCCCAGCGTCGGTCAGTGGTGGCTCGCCCACGGGGCCGGCGGCAGACTGGTAGCCGGAGCCGTCCAGCTCCACAACGCCAGCGATCGGCTCGGCCCGCTGCGCGCCGGCGAGGTCGTCGAGCTCACCCCAAGCAGTCCGAGCGCGGTCAAGCCGCTGCTCGACAAGCTCGTGGCCCAGCTGCTCTCTCAGCATCTGGAAGCGGTCCCCGTGGGTCGCCTGATACGCGACGCCGGCTCCACCGTCTAAGAAGTCCAGCGTCTTGTGGCCCAGCGTCTCGTGGCCCAGCGTCTCGTGGCCCGCGGTCTAGTGGTCCACCGTCACGTGGGCTAGCACGCTCGTACTGGAGGACATCCGCGCGGCTGCCGCCCGTCTGCAGGGCGTCGCTCACCGCACGCCAGTGATCTCCTCGCGCACGCTCGACGAGCTGGTCGGAGCGCGCGTGCTGCTCAAGGCCGAGGGCCTTCAGCGCGCCGGGGCGTTCAAGTTCCGCGGTGCCTACAACGCCGTCTCCAGCTTGGATGCGGCCGCGCTGGCCCGTGGGGTTTGCGCTGCGTCATCAGGCAACCACGCCCAGTCGCTGGCGCTGGCCGCCCGGCTGTGCGGGACGCGGGCGGTGATCCTGATGCCGGCCGACGCCCCGGTCTCCAAGCGCGCGGCAACCGAGGCCCACGGCGCCGAGGTGCTGACCTTCGACCGCTATCGCGACGACCGCGAACGGTTGGTCGCCGAGCTCGCCGCCCAGCAGGACTTGACGGTGATCCATCCCTACGACGAGCCGCTGGTGATGGCCGGCGCCGGGACCACCGCTCTGGAGCTGCTGGAGCAGGTCGGCGAGCTCGACCTGCTGCTCGTGCCGGTCGGCGGCGGCGGGCTGATCGCGGGCTGTGCGACTGCGTTCAAGGCGCTCGCCCCCGGCGGCCGGATGATCGGCGTCGAGCCTCAGGCCAGCGATGACGTCGCGCGATCGATGGTCTCAGGACACCCACAGCGCGTCCAGGTCTCACCGACGATCGCCGACGGCCAGCAGCTTGCCACCCCCGGCCGGCTGACCTGGCCGATCATCCACGACCGAGTGGACGCCGTGGTCACCGTCTCCGATGCGGAGATCGTGACCGCGATGCGGCTGCTGTTCGAGCGACTGAAGGTGGTCGCCGAGCCGAGTGGCGCGTGCGCACTGGCAGCGCTGCTGGCGGGGAGGGTCAGCGTTGCCGCCGGGCAGCGGGTCGGAGTCGTGCTCTCCGGCGCGAATGTCGATGCCCGTCGCTTTGCGGCCCTGGTCGGGTGATCCGGGGCGGACGTCAGTGCCCGTCGCTTTGCGGCCCTGGTCGGGTGATCCGGGGCGGACGTCAGTGCCCAGCGCCTTGCGCCCTGGTCGGGTGATCCGGGGCGGACGTCAGTGCCCAGCGCCTTGCGCCCTCGTCGGGACCGGGCGCGAACGTCAGTGCCCAGCGCCTTGCGCCCTCGTCGGGACCGGGCGCGAACGTCGATGCCCGTCGCTTTGCGGCCCCGGGCGGGTGACCCGGCGCAGCCGACCCTGGCCGCCGACGGTCGGCGACTCGGGGGCGGAAAAGACAGCGCAATGAGGAGCCGGGCGGGGTCTGGGTGGCGACCGGGTTCGGTCCTGTGTTCGCGAGTCAGGATTCTGTCGGTCAACTTCCCAAACGCGAACGCTCAGACGACGAGTGCGAAGTTGGCCGCCATGATCAGTGTCGACTTCCCAACCGCCGTTTCGCCGCGTACGAGTGGGAGGTTGACCGGATCCACGCCTGCGCACGAGGGTCACACGGTGCGCCGACCGCCCTGATCAGCCCCCGGTGGCGCCGCAATCCGACGACCGCACGGGCATCGGCGCAAGGCTTCCCTCACACCCCCAGGCCTGCCCGCTGGCAGACCAGCGATCCTCGACTACCAGTGCACGCCGCGTGTGGCCCTGGCGAACGCCCGGCGCTCGGCGCTGTCGCCGGCGGGTTGATCGCCGCCTTCCGGGAACAGCTCGTAGGCGCGGTTCACGACCAGATCCTGGGCTCCCGGGGCGATCGCGTAGGTCAGCTGACCCAGGCTGCCCAGCGCAGTGCCCATGCGCTTGGGCCGCTTGCGGATCGCCTCGCAGATCATGTTCGCCGCCTCCTGCGGGCTGAGCATGGGGAAATGATCGTAGATCTTGGTCGGGGCGATCATCGGCGTGCGCACCAGCGGCATGTAGACGGTCGTGATGTGTACGCCGTCGCCGATGATCTCCGGGCCGATCGAGCGTGAGAACGCGTCGAGCGCGGCCTTGGAGGCGAGATACGCGGCAAACCTCGGCGTGTTGATCTGCAACCCCATCGTCGAGACGTTGACGATGTGGCCGGAGGAGCGCTCTCGCATCACCGGCAGCAGATCGAGGATCAGCTTGACCGGCCCGAAGTAGTTGAGCTGCATCGTGCGCTCGTAGTCGTGAAAGCGATCGTATGACTGGTTCACCGAGCGCCGGATGGATTTCCCCGCATTGTTGATCAGGACGTCGACGTGCCTGTGGCGCTCGAGCACCTCGGCCGCCATCCGGTCGACATCCTCGGGATCGGACAGATCGCATGGCAGCACATGCGCGATGCCGCCGCCCTCCTCCACCTCGTCGGCCACCGCAGTCAGCTTCGCCTCCGTCCGAGCCACGAGCAGGACCGTCCCACCCGCCTCGCCGATCTCCAGTGCAACTGCCTCGCCGATCCCTGACGAGGCACCGGTGATCATCACGTTGCGGCCCTTGACGGTGTCTCGCAGCGAGCGGGCGAGCACGCCTCCCGCGCCGGGGATGCGCTGGCCGAACGCCCGCAGCGTGCGGACCCCGGTGACCGCGATGTCGGTGAGGTCGGGCCCCATGCCTAGTAGTCGGCCAGCACCTGGTTGGCCATGTTCTGCTCCCCGGTCTGATTCGGATGCAGCGGGAACGCCGGCGACGTCGGGATGATGCCGTTGACCCAAGCCACGCCGGGCGACTTGCACGCGTCGTGTCCGACGCTCGACGCAAACGTATCGACGTAGGTGGCGCCGTTTGCCTGCGCCGCCTGCTGGAGGACCTGGTTGAGCTGCTGCTCGAGCGAGTTGAAGTACTTGATGTCGCCCGCGGAGATCGGCACCAGCGGCCAGCATTCAGATCCGTTGACCGGCAGCGCGTCGGGATAGCCCACCACCATCACCTTCGACTGCGCGGCCCGCTGGTGGATGCCCTGGATGACCGCCGCGACCTTGGGCTTCGTCGCGTTGATCGCCGCCACGTTGGGATCGCTGCCACCGGAGTCGTAGTGGTTCTTGCACGCGGTGCCGAACGGTGAGAACAAGTCGAGCTTGGCGCACTCCTTCGCGACGCTGATCAGGCCCGCGTCGTTGCCGCCGATGCCGAGTGTCACGAGCGCGTCGGTGCTGCGCAGCGCGTTGAACTGCGGCGGCGCGGTCTGCAGGCCGTCTTCGAGGCTCTGCGACTGGGTCATGTCGGCCGTCGTCGCGCTGCTGCAGCTGGCGTCGGTGAAACTCGAGGGAGCCAGCGTGCGCGTCACGTCGGAGGGATAGTTATTGGTCGAACGTCGCACAGGATCGGGTTCCCGGTCGGCGACGGGACCAGCGGAGCGGCCGTGTAGGAATCGCCGAGCGACACGTACGGGCCGATCGCAGCCACGGAGGGCGCGGCGCCCAGGGCGAAGAAGGCGACGGCGATGGCTCCCAGGCGGGCGGGGGTGCGGCCTCCGATGTGGGCCGCAGTGCGGATCGAGTGTGGCACTGTCTCTCCTCTCTGAAGACAGCGCGAGCATAGCGCCCTGTGGGGTGTCCATCCGCAGCAGATGGGAACATATGTTCGCTCCCGTGATCATCTGCGTTCTCATCCCTCGCTTTGCCCTCACGATCGCCGCCGGCGATCGCGCTGAGCTGCTGCAGGGCCCTACCGCGCTCGCGCCGGAGCCGGGTGGCACCCAGCAGGTGGGCGAGGTCTCGCTCGCCGCCGAGGCGTTCGGCCTCCATCCCGGGATGCGGCTGGGTGAAGCGCTGGCCAGATGTCCACAGCTGACGCTCGTCCCACCTGACCCAGAGGGCGTCGCCGACTTCTGGGAGCGGCTGCTCGTTCGCCTGGAGTCGATCGGTGCGGCCCTGGAGCCCGCCCGCCCCGGGTTGGCGTGTTTTGACGCCCACGGGCTGCTGCGACTGCACGGGGGGATCCATGGCGTGCTGGCGGCCTCTCGGCGCGCGCTGCGGGTCTCAGTCAGATTCGGCGTCGCACCGTCGCGCTTCGCGGCCGTGGCGGCGGCGACAAAGGCCCGCGCCCGCCGTCCTGAGATCGTCTCCGGCGTCGGGGCTGGCCCGACGACCCGCGGCACCGAGCGCGGCGCCGGCACCGAGCGCAACGGCAGCACCGAGCGCAACGCCGGCACCGAGCGCAACGGCAGCACCGAGCGCAACGGCAGCACCGAGCGCAACGGCAGCACCGAGCGCAACGGCGACCGGGCCGTGTCACGCGCGTACCTCGCTCCGCTGCCGATCACGCTGCTGCACACGCAGGCAGGGCTGGCCGAGCTGCCTGAGGCCTTGGAGCGCCTGGGCGTGAGGACACTAGGCGAGCTGGCGGCGCTGCCGGCCACGGCGCTGGCGGATCGCTTCGGCACGGCGGGGCTGCTCGCCCATGACCTTGCCTGCGGAGGCGACAGCCCGCTACGCCCGCGGCCGGCGAGCGAGTTCCTGCGGGAGTCGCTCGAGCTCCCCGAGGCCGCTTCAGGCAGCCAGCTCGAGCGTGGGCTGGAGCTGCTTATCGACCGCCTGCTGGCCCGGCGTGAGCGACGAGGGCGAACGCTGCGCTCGGTGGTGATCTCGGCGGTGCTCGTCGAGCAGGGCGGAACCTGGCGTGAGCAGTTCGTCTTTCGCGAGGCGCTCTCGGACCCCGTGCGGATGCGGCTGGCGCTGACGCCGCGGCTGGCGCTGATGCCCGCTCCGGCGGAGGTGCTGCGCTTGGCGGTGGAGCGCTTCGGACCTCCGGCCAGCGATCAGCGAGCGCTGCTGGAGGATCCGGCCGCAGCTCGCGGCGGCCGCCTTCGTGAGGCGATCCGCCAGGTCCGCGCCGCCGCCGGCCCCGACGCCGCGCTTCGCGTGCTTGAGGTCGATCCAGACTCGCGCTTCCCGGAGCGCCGTGCCGTGCTGACGCCCTTCGAGGGGTGATGCTCCCGCACCCCCAATTCCCGGCTTACACATCAACCGCGTAGTTCTTACTCAATTTATGTGTAATAGATTTTGGTGGTGGTTTTCATCCTCCGAATGGGTCGAGGCGACTCAGATAGTGCTTGAAGAGCGGATTGACTATCTGCCAGTTGCCGCGCGCCACGTGCTCCAGGACTCCCGCCCGCAGCAGCAGCTTGAGCACCCGGTCGCGGATCGCCGGCGCCAACCGTCTCGGCACCGGATCTCCCAGCGCGATCGCGCGCGCCACTTGCAGCGCGTTCTTGTGCAGCCTTCTGATCTGCTCGACCGTCTGCTCCATCGTCGGAAGATCACCCTCGAGCGCAGCTCGGTACCCGAGCGCCACCATGTCGAGATCGATCTTCCGTTGATCGAGCTGCACGGACACGAGGTGCGTCTGCTGGGCGATTCGCATCGTGGCGCACGGATGGCCCGCTCCGAGCTCGACGATCCGCTGCAGCGCAGCCGGCTCGAGCGCGCAGTCATCGGCCTCGAAGCGCTGGGTCAAGCCACGCACCCAGTCCTGCGCGGCGATCGGGCGCAGAGCATGAAACCCCCCGAAGCCGCTGAACGCTCGCTGGTTGGGCCCGAACAGGTCACGCATCACGTGCTCGATGCTCCCCGCAAACAGGTAGCTGACGCTGACGCTGCGCTGGAACGCGGCTCGCATGCGCTTCGTCACCTGATCAGGATGTCCGTAGGGATGGCGTTCGCTCGCCAGCTCCTGGAACTCATCGAAGAAGACGACCATCCGCCGACCGTCCGCGCTGGCGACCCGCTCGGGAAGATCAAGCGCCAGGTCAAGCGCGCGCTGAGGATCCTGGGCGGCCCAACCCGGGGTGATCGCGAGCTCGACCCCCTCGCCGAGTTGACCCTGAAGCTTGAGCACGGCAGCTGCCTGCGTGGCGCTCAGGGCTGCGCGGCCGAGCTCCCTGGCCCTGCGAACCAGGCGCCGGGCGGGAGAGCGATTCGCGATCACCGCCACCGCCAGCGCCTCCGCCAGCTCGGCAGCATCGGAGATCCGAAACAGGTCCAGGCGGGCCGAATAGCACCCCCGCCTGGCCGCCCGTGCGAGCGCGGCCTCGCAGACACTGGTCTTCCCCGTCCTTCGCGGCCCCGCCAGGATCAGATTGGTCCCGCCCACCAGCGCACCGGCAACCTCACGTACGTCGTCCTCACGGCCGATCATCTGACTCGCCGGAATCGGCGTGTCGGTGGGAAAGAGGTCGCCACTGGCCTGTCGCATCCCTCGCAGTCTATCATTAGCTTACACATTATCTGTGTAAAATTTCCTTCGATTCCGTGTAAACAGAGAGCGCCGCGATGAGCGGCCCACGACGGCTGTCGGTCCCCCGCCGCGTTTCCGTGAGCGCCCGTGAGAATGGTCAGCCGCTGACCGTCGCCGATCGGGCGGTTGACGCCGTCCGGGAGTCGTGGCTGGTGGAGGATCGCTGGTGGACCGAGCGCCCGCTGCGGCGCCGCTATTGGGAGATCGTCACGACGTGCGGACGCGACGAGGTCGTGTTTGAAAATCTGGAGAACGGAAGCTGGTGGCAACAGCGATGAGACTCCCCGCATCGAGCCCCCCCTCGGCAGCGCGGTGCCGTGATTCAGCGAATTGGGGTCGCGTCACGGAACTCCGAATCACGACACTAGACTCAGACTTGAGATGACTGATTCGCGCCTGCCGATCGACCCCGGCCCGGTTGCCGTCGGCACGTGGAGCGGCGGTCGGTTCATGCACTTCGGTGAGCCGCTCGACGACAACCGCTACCTGGCGCTGATCACTCCCGACGACTCGATCTCGACCGTGATCACCGCCGACGTGTATGGCACCGGCGAGGCCGATCGGATGCTGGGACGCGCGATTGCCGGTCACCCGCGCTCGGAGATGTGCGTGGTCGGTGCGGTCGGCCACGATTTCTACGCAGGCGAGCGGGATGGCGCCAAGGGCTTTCCGCGTTTCACCGATCCCCGCTTGCGGACCGCATCCCAGTACCCCGATTACCTGCAGATGGCCACCGAGCAGAGCCTGCAGCGTTGCGGGATCGACCAGTTCGATCTGCTGTTGCTGCATAACCCCGACCGCACCGGCTACACCAGCGACGCTGTCTGGTCGGCGATGGCGGCACTGCGCGACGCGGGCCTGACGCGGATGATCGGCGTTGCCCCCGGCCCCGCCAACGGCTTCACGCTCGATGTGATCGATTGCCTGGAGCGCTTCGGTGAGCTGATCGACTGGGCGATGGTGATTCTCAACCCGCTCGAGCCCTGGCCGGGCGAGCTGTGCTTGGCGGCGGCCGAGGCCAGCGATGTCAAGGTGATAACCCGAGTGGTGGATTACGGCGGATTGTTCTTCGATGATCTCCGCCCCGGTCAGCAACTGGCGCCCAAGGATCATCGGAGCTTCCGTCCCGACGGATGGATCGAGGCCGGCCGGGCGCGGATTGACGCGATGCGACCGATCGCCGAGCGCACCGGCCTGACCATGATCCAGCTCGCGTGCCAATGGAATCTGGCTCACGAATCGGTGGCGTGCGTAGCGCCGACCCTGATCCAGGAGGTCGGGGAGGGAACTGCGACGATCGAGGCCAAGCGCGCCGAGCTCGCCGCCATGCCCATCGAACTACGGTTGTCGGCTTCCGACATACAGGCGATCCGCTCGCTGGGTGACAACACGGGCAGCATGGCGCTCAAGGGTGCCAGCCCGGAGCACGCCGGCGATGAGAAGCCCGATCGCTGGAGCCTCGATGACCGCTTGGTCGCGGTCGCGCACCGCTGGCGGATCGAGCCCGAGCGCGATCTCGTCCAGATCTCCACCGCGGCGTAGCGTCGATCAAGACTCGCGGCGGATTTGCACATCTCGCTTGTGCAACATCTTTGAGATCTGTATACCTGCGCCCGTGCCCGACGCCGCTGGCCACGCGGTACACGAGGAGGAACCGCCGCGCAATCGTCCAGTGCTGGTCGTCGAGGACCTGACCGTCCGGTTCGCCGGCGTCCTGGCCCTCGATCACGTGTCACTGGAGCTCGCCGGTGGCGAGGTGCTGGGGGTGATCGGACCCAACGGCGCCGGCAAGACCACGCTGTTCAACGTTATCTGTGGATTTGTCGCTCCCGATACGGGAACGCTGTCCTGGCGCGGACAGTTGATGGCGCGGATGCGCCCGCACCGGCTGGCCGGGCTTGGGATCGCCCGTACGTTGCAAGGCGTGGGGTTGTTCGAGCGGCTGACCGTGCTCGAGAATGTGATGGCCGGCGCCGAGCACTTTCGGCGCGCCAAGGCGCTCAGCGGTCTGCTCGGGCTGCCTCGTTCAGATCGCGACGAACGCGAGTTGCGCGAGCGGGCGCTCACCGCGCTGACCCGGCTCGGGTGCGAGGACGTCGCTGCGAGATTGCCGGCAACGCTTCCTTACGCGGTCCGCAAGCGAGTAGCGCTTGCCCGTTCGCTGGTGGCAGAGCCCGAGCTCCTGCTGCTGGACGAACCGGCAGGCGGCCTGGACGCCGGCGAGCTGTCCGAGATGGCCAAGCTGATCGACTCGCTGCGCAGCTCGATCGCCGTGATGGTGGTCGAGCACCACATGGACTTCGTGACCTCGGTGTGTGACCGCGTGGTGGTGCTCGATTTCGGCCGCGTGATCGCCGAAGGCCCGCCGTCCGCGATCGGGCGGGACCCACTCGTGCTCGAGGCCTACCTGGGCCGGGCCGCGGACACCGACATGGTCGCCGCCGGCGGAGCCGGCGACGGAGCCGGAACCGGAACCGGAACCGGAGCCGGAGCCGGAGCCGGCGATGCTTGAGGTTGACGCTCTGGTGACCGAGTACGGCGCGACCCGGGCCGTCGACGGCGTGTCGCTCAGCGTTGCCCGCGGAACGGTGACCGCCGTGCTGGGCGCCAACGGCGCAGGAAAGACGTCGCTGCTGCGGACAATCTCCGGCCTGGTGCGAGCCCGCAGCGGCCGTGTGACGTTCGGTGGTGACGACATCACCACAGCCTCGGTCGAGGACATTGTCCGCCGTGGCCTCGCGCACGTCCCTGAGGGCCGGGGCGTAATCGGCGAGCTGACGGTGCAGGAGAACCTCAGGCTGGGCGGCCTCTGGCGCCGGCGCGCCGCAGCGCCGCCGGCGGAGATCTACGATCTCTTCCCCAGGCTGGCCGAGCGCCGGAGCCAGCCGGCCTCGACGCTGTCCGGCGGCGAGCGCCAGATGCTCTCCATCGGCCGGGCCCTGATGGCGAGACCGCGTGGGCTATTGCTTGACGAGCCCTCGCTCGGCCTCGCTCCGCTGGTCACCGCGCAGATCATGGCCCTGATCCGGTCCCTGTGTGACACCCAGGGACTGGCGGTCCTGCTGGTCGAGCAGAACGCCCGCAGCGCGCTGTCGATCGCCGATCGGGGGATCGTCCTCAACCTCGGACGCGTGGTCGCCGATCAAGAGCCCGAGCAGCTGACGGCCAACGAGCAACTCCGGCACGCCTACCTGGGGTTCTGAGGTGACGAAGTTCATCGACCTCACGCTAAACGGTGTCTCCACCGGGGCCATCTACGCGGCCGTCGCCCTCGCACTCGTCCTGATCTGGCGGGCGACGCGGATCGTGAACTTCGCGCAGGGCGGAATGCTGATGATCACCACGTTCATCGCTTCGAGCGTGATCAACTCCTCCGGCTCCTACTGGCTTGGCTTCGGTGTCGCGCTGGCCAGCGGCCTCGTTCTCGGCGCGGTCACCGAACGGGTGCTGATCCGTCGGGTCGAGTCGGCGCCGCCGCTCAACGCCGTGATCGTGGCGCTCGGACTGCTGATCCTGCTGCAAGCGGCGGCCGGGATGATCTGGGGCAACTCACCCCGGGCATTTCCGGCCGCGTTCTCGATCCGCGGTTACGAGGTCGGTTCAACGCGTGTGCTGTTCGCCCCCAATGACACCTTCATCGTCCTCGTCGTGCTCGGCGTGGCGCTCGGACTGGGGGTGCTGTTCCGCGTCACCCCGCTCGGGCTGCGGATGCGAGCCGCCGCCTTTGAGCCCGAGGTCGCGCGCCTGCTCGGCGTGCGGGTGGGTCAGATGTTCACGGTCGGGTGGGCGCTTGCCGCACTGGTCGGCTCACTGGCCGGCCTGCTCGTCGCCCCGTCGGTGTTCGTCGGGCCCAACAACTTCGACCCGATCCTGATCTTCGGCTTCACGGCGGCTGTGCTCGGCGGTCTGGACAGTCCGCTCGGCGCGGTCATCGGCGGGCTCGTGCTCGGGCTGGCACTGTCATACGTCTCGGGTTACGAGGGCTCCTCGATGGTGACACTCGCGGCGCTGCTGATCCTCGTCGCCGTGTTGATGGTCCGCCCGACCGGCTTGTTCTCAACGGCTCAGGGCAGGCGGGTGTGAGCTCGATCGCAGCCCGGCTCCGGCCTCCTCAGAGCAGCCTGGTCCGATCGCTGCTGCTGCTCGTGGCCGGGGCGATCGCGCTGGTATTGCTCAGCGACGCCATCGGCGACTATAACGATCTTCAGCTCGCGGAAGGTGCGTATTTCTTCATCGTGCTCGCCGGTCTGACCGTGCTGATCGGACACAACGGACAGATCTCGCTCGGGCATGGCGGGCTGATGGCAGTCGGTGCGTACACGGTGGCGTTGCTGATCGGCAACGAGGGCTGGTCGTGGTTGCCGGCGCTGGTCGCCGCCGTCGTCAGCACTGCTGTGATCGGGGTGGCGGTCGGAGCCGCAGCGACCCGCCTGCGCGGACCCTATCTCGCCGGGGTGACCCTGGCCTTTGCCGTCGGGCTGCCGGCGGTGGCTGACCGGTTTCCGGGGACCTTCGGCGGCGAGAACGGGCTGACCATCAACCCGCGCACGCCACCGGCGGTGCTCGGGTCGGCGTTTTCCCTGGAGCACTGGGAGGCCTGGATCGCCTGCGGCGGGGCGCTGATCGTGGTCGTGCTGCTGCACAACTTCACCCGCAGCGGCACCGGGCGGGCGCTGCGCGCGGTGCGCGACGACGAGGTGTCGGCGTCGCTGTGCGGGTATCAGGTCGCACGTACGCAGACACTGGCATTCGTACTCAGCGCCGCCTGCGCCGGGCTCGGCGGGGGGATGCTGACCTTGGTCCTCCAGCTCGCGCAGCCAGGAGCATTTCCGCTGCAGCTGTCGCTCTCACTGCTGACGGCCGTCGTGCTCGGCGGTCTGGGTTCGTTGGTCGGAGCGATCTGGGGCGCTGCTCTGCTCGTGCTGCTGCCCGGCTGGAGCAACGACATCGCCAACTCGTTCTCGCTCTCGACCAAAGTCTCGGCAAACCTCCCGCTCGCGATCTACGGCCTCGTGCTGATCGGCGCGATGCTCGTCTGGCCGAGCGGGATCCAGGGCGCCGTCCGCACAGTCTCAGACCGGGTCGTCGCGATGCGAGCGACGCCCGGCAGGACTCGATCGCCTGATCGGCCCAAACCATCACAAGGAGGAGAAGCATGAGGTTGCATCCCCCCAGGTCCCTGCTGACGCTCGCCGTGATCGCCTCGGCCGGGCTTGCGCTCGCCGGCTGCGGCTCGTCGAGCTCCAGCAGCGCCTCGGTTCCCGGCGTGACCGCGACCAGCATCACGTTCGGCACCCACCAACCGCTGACCGGTCCGGCGGCGCCCGGATATGACGAGATCGCACCGGCCTCGCAGGCGTTCTTCGAATACGTCAACGCCCACGGCGGGGTGTTCGGCCGCAAGATCCACCTGATCATCAAGGACGATGCCTACAACCCCACCAACACGGTCAACATCGTGCACCAGCTCGTGCTGCAAAGCCACGTGTTCGGGATCTTCGAAGGCCTCGGTACCCCTACGCATACCAAGGTCGTGGGATTCCTCAATGCGTCCAAGGTGCCCGACCTGTTCGTGGCCTCCGGCTGCCCCTGCTGGGACAACGGGACCTCCCAGCCCGATACGTTCGGCTGGCAGCCCAACTACACGATTGAGGGGAAGATCCTCGGCCAGTACCTCAAGCAGCACTTCGCCGGCAAGAAGGTGGCTGTCCTTTATCAGGACGATGACTTCGGACAGGGAGGCCTTGCCGGGATCAAGGACGAGCTTCCGGCGGCCGACATCGTCGCGGCTGAGCCCTATCAAGCAGGCACCACCACGCTCGCGCCCCAGGTCGCCGCGATCAAGGCGGCCAAGGCCCAGGTGCAGGTCGACTTCACCGTGCCGATCTACACGGCGATCGGGCAGCTGACCGCGTTCACGCTCGGCTACAAGCCGCAGCTGGTCGTCTCCAACGTCGGCATCGATCCGATCACCGTCGGCGCGCTGCTCAAGGCGGTCTCCAAGGGGAAGGCCTCGGGCACCGGACTGATCGAGGGAGCGATCACCGACGGCTACCTGCCCCCCAGCTCTGACACGAGCAACCCCTGGATTGCGCTGTTCATGAAGATCCACGCCCAGTACGACGCGAGCGCTCCGTTCGACGGCAACGTCGAGTACGGGATGGCCAATGCCTACACGCTCGTCCAGGCGCTTGAGGCGGCAGGGAAGAACCTGACCCGGCAGGGCCTCGTCAATGCCGTCAACTCGCATGGCGCAAGTTGGAAGGGTCCGGGACTGGTTCCGTTCCGTTTCTCCACCAGTGATCATGGTGGCTACAGCGGAGCCGAGATGGCGAAGGTCAGCGGCGGCAAGATCGTCGCCATCGGCTCGCCACTCGTCACTGACCCAACTCCGACCGGCGCGATCACGCCATTCACGGGCACGCAACCCGCGCCCCCGGCCAGCGGGATACCGGCCTCCTGAACAGCGGGATCCGGGCCCTTTGAACACGAGGATGCCGACCACCTCCTGAGTCACCCGGCAAACGGCCGCCCTCGGAATCCCCGGGGGCGGCCTGACCGGTGGTGTGCAAATCTGTGTCGATGTCCCCCCAGCTCACCGGGCGGTGCGCGTGCGGAGCGGTGCGGTTTCAGCTGAGGCAGCCGCTCGTGTCGGCCATCTACTGCCATTGCACCCGCTGTCAGCGACGGACCGGTACGGCTGCCTCAGCCAACGGACGCGCGGCACCGGGGTCGTTCCAGATCGTGGCCGGCGAGGACCGCTTGCGCGCGTGGAGGCCGGAAGGGGGAGCCGAGAAATGGTTCTGCGGAGACTGCGGCTCAGCGCTGTTCAGCCGCTCCCCTGAGAACCCCGACCGAGTCGGCGTGCGTCTGGGGGCGTTCGATTCAGATCCCGGAATCCGGCCCAGCGCACACCAGTACATCGCCTACGCTGCCGCTTGGGAGCCGCTCCCCGACGACGGCCTGCCGCGTTATCAGGAGAGCCAGTCCGCTGGCTGACCGCCCGCCCGGAGGCTCGTAAGGTCCGCTCGCGCCGGCTGACCGCCCGCCAGAAGGCCGTGAAGCCGCTCTCGCCGGCCGGCTGCCTCACCCGGAGTCCAGTTCAGGACTGAGACGGCGCGCGTCGCTCGCGATACGCCCGCGCCTTTGCCCGGTTGCCGCACACGTCCATATTGCACCAGGCACCCGAGTGGTTCTTGGTGTGGTCGTAGAACGCCCACTCGCACGTGTGCAGGCGGCAGGCCTTGAGCCTGTCCCAGGTTCCGCGCGCGATCGCGTCGTGGACTATCGCCAGCAGCCGTCCGAGGGCACCGTCGACGCCATCTGCTTCGGGCTCCAGAACCGTTGCGCCCCCGCCGCAAAAGCGCAGATCCAGCCGTGCGCGGCGGGCCGCCCCGTCGAGCCGCTTCACCGCATCCGAGGGAGGCGGTGAACCCTCGGTGTGAACGAGCAAGATCGCGCGCAGCGCCTCACGCAATTCGACGGCTGCCACGAGGTCGTGGTCGGTGGCGCTCACACCGGCATCCATCAGGCCGTGCTCGGCCAGCCAGATAGCGAGCGCCTCGGCGCTGCGCAGCTGTTCGCTCCCCTGTCCGAGGTCGGTCGAATTGACGAAGGCCCGAACGAGCTCCAGCTCGCCGGGAGCCTGTTGCTGTTTGCTCATCACCATCAATCCTAGTTGAACAGTTACGTAACCGTCTATAATGTTTAAATAGTTATTTTCCCCTAGAGGAGGCGCAGATGGTTCCCAGCCCGCTTCATGCACTCATGGCTCGCGAGCACAGCCGCGAGCTTCGCTCCGCAGCCGCCCGATCCCGGTACGAATCCGACGGATATTCGCCCGTCACCCGCGTCACACTCAGGTTCGCGTCGGCCGCGGACACGCAGAAGCTGCGGGCTCTGGCCGAGCTCGACTCGGCGCCCGCGCCGTCGGGGCCCACGCTGATCGCGGAGATCGATGGACGTCTGCGAGCTGCACTGCCGCTGGACGGAGCCGACCCGATCGCGGATCCGTTTCACCGCGGTGCGGAGCTGATCGAGTTGCTGCGCCTACGCGCAGCCCATCTCAGCCGCGCCTACTGAGCAGCGCTCGGCCCGGAATCGGGGGCCAGCTCGGCGCGGACCCACTCGCAACCCACGGACAGGTCCTGCACCCCCATCGCGGCGGCGACGTTGAGCCACATGCCGTAGCGGAAGAACTCGTCGATGCGCTCGGGGGCCGCGTCGGAGAGACGTTCCACGTGCGCGACCAGCTGCACGTAGCAGGCGCGCACATGATCGCGGATCACGTCATCGTCACAGGCCGCGTAGGACTGGTGCTGAAGCATCAGATAGTCGCGATCTGAGGACAGCAGCTCGACGTATGCGTTGCCCATCGCCATAAGCACGTCCGTGTCGGGCAGGGCGATCGCCGGATCGAACTCGGCCGCCGCCTTCGTGAAGATCTCGCCGATCAGCTCAAAGCCGCGCTCTACTGCCGCCAGGAACAGCTCACGCTTGCTGCCAAACAGGCTGAATACGTAGGGCTGGGCTACGCCGACCCTTCGCGCGATGCGGTCGACCGGCGTTCCGTGCAGTCCGCCATGGGCGAACTCGTGGACCGCCGCCTCGATCAGCGCATCCCGGCGCTCGGATGCCGGGATGCGCTGACGGGGTGCTGCGGCTGGCTTTGACGCGATGGCCATGACGATCGTCCCTGATCCTAATCCACGCTCAGGCCGTGACGCCGGCCAGCTCGGACGCGGTCGATCGAGCCGCCCCGGCCTGCTCGGCCGCCGCCTGGGCCCGGGCCGAAGCCCGGGAGCTGAACGGAAGCGCGGCGGCGATCAGGGCACCGGCCGCGAGGACCGCGACACCGACCCACATCGCCGGGACCAGACCATTGACGAACGCCTGCGGGGAGCTGTAGCTGCCGTGGCTGGTGAACACGGTCGCCAGGACCGCGATGCCCAGCACGCCGCCCAACTCTCGAATCGCGTTGGTGGCGCCGGAGGCCTGTCCCGCCTGGTCGGTGCGCACGGAGGAGAGCACCGCGTTGGCGGCCGGCGCGAACACCAGCGCCATCCCGGAGCCGGCCAGGACGAACGGCGCGATCATGCTCGCATAGCTCTGGTGCACGCCGGCCAGGACCGCCAGCCAGCCGAGCGCGACCGCCTGCAATCCCAGACCGGCCACCAGGAACGGACGGCTTCCGTAGCGCTCGGAGAAGAACCCCGCGAGCGGCGCCACGACCATCGTCGCGCCGGTCCATACCAGCAGCTTCACCCCTGCCTGCAGCGGCGTGTTTCCGAGCACGTCCTGAAGGAACTGGCTGAGGAAGAAGATCGATCCGAACATGCCGAAGTACATCGCCAGCGAGACGGCATTGGTGACCGCGAACCCGCGGTCGGCGAAGAAGCTCATCGGGAGCATCGGTTCGGGCGTGCGCAGCTCGTAGCCGACGAACGCCACCACCAGCATCGCGCCGAGCGCCAGCGCGATCACGACCTGGGCGCTGCCCCAGCCCAAAGACTGCGAGCGAACCAGCCCGTAGACGATTCCGAACAGTCCGCTCGAAGCCAGCGCGAGGCCGCCAAGATCAAACGTGCGCTCCGCTCCGTGGCTCTCCGACAGCCGAGCCGCGGCCAGCGGGACGAGCAGCACTCCGATCGGCACGTTGATCCAGAAGATCCAATGCCATGAGCTCACCTGTATGACCGCTCCCCCCACCAGCGGCCCGAGGGCGACGGCGATCCCGCTGATTCCCGACCAGACGCCGAGCGCCAGCCCGCGTCGCTCCGGCGGGAATGCATCGGCCAGCAGGGTCAGCGTCAGCGGCGTGGCGATCGCCGCACCCACCCCCTGGGTTGCGCGAGCGGCAATCAGCAGACCGATTGTCGGCGCGAGCGCCGCGGCTGCCGACGATGCGGTGAACAACGCGATTCCGGCGATGAACATGCGTTTGCGACCGAAGCGGTCGCCGAGCGCCGCGCCCGTCAGGAGCAGCACCGCGTAGGACAGCACGTAGGCGTTGACGGTCCATTCGAGCGCCTGGATCGATGCGCCGAGATCGCGGTGGATGCTCGGCAGGGCAACGTTGACGACCAGGTTGTCGAGGACCACCATGAACAGACCGATCGAGACGATGACCAGCGTCCAGCCCCTCCGGCGGTTGTCAGTCATGTTGGTCACGAGCACACTTCCCCTCCTGTGATTAGTGAGTGCTAACTAACGTGAGCTTAGCAGCCGCTAATAACTTGTCAAGCGCCTTCCCTTTGAGATTGTGTTTTTGCCCGTGGAGCGCGAACCCCGGCAGTTCGCGCCCCGGCCTAGATCGCCCAGGGCAGTCATCGCCCGGCCCGGGACATCGCCCCAGGGCGGTCATCGCCCCCCAGGGCGGTCATTCCCCAGCCCGGGACATCACCCCTCCAAAGGCGGTCATTCCCCAGCCCGGGACATCACCCCTCCAAAGGCGGTCATTCCCCAGCCCGGGACATCACCCCTCCAAAGGCGGTCATCGCCCAGCCCTGGAAAATCGCCCCCCAGGGCGATTTCCCAACGGTCAATCGCCCCCCAGGCGATTTACCCCAGCCTGGCCTCAGAACGGGTTGGCTGGGACAGCTCTACCGGATTACCGGATGGATCCTCCACCAGGATCTGCTTTCCGCCGGCTCCCTCGACGATGTCATTGCGAAACCGGGCGCCCTGGCTGCGCAGGGCATCGACAGTCGCCTCCAGATCCTCGACTTCGAGCTGGAACCGATTCCATCCGCCCGGCTCTGGGACGGTGCCGTCGGGCATCGCCTGGCCGCCCCCGGGACCGCCGCCCGGCGCGCTGAGCACGAGCCGGAGGTCTCCGTGGGAGAGCATCGCGAACGCAGGCGCGGGATGCATGTCCTCGTGAAAGCCGAGCTGCGCGCAATAGAACGCGATCGCGGCGTCGACGTCGTCGACGATGTAGCGGACGCTGACGGTGGCCATGGCTCCTCCTGCCTGGCGGTGGATGTCGTCGTAAGTGTTTCGCACGGGCGAAACGGTTCCGCCACGAGCTCGTGTCGGCACCTGTCGCCTATGCGGTGCGCCGCGGCACATGCGAACATATGTTCGACCATGTACGTGGAGCTGCACTGCCACTCGGCCTTCTCGTTCCTCGACGGAGCCTCGCTGCCCGATGAGCTTGTGCCGGCCGCGCTCGAGCTCGGCTACGAGACGATGGCGCTGACCGACCACAACACGGTCTCGGGCTCGATGGAATTCGCCGTCTCCGCGCGGGCGCTGGGATTGCGCCCCATCCACGGGGCCGAGATCGACCTGGACGACGGCCGCCATCTGACCCTGCTCGTGCAGGACGCCGGCGGCTGGGCCAACCTCTGTCGCCTCCTCACGCACGCGCACGAGCACACGCGTGACGGCCGCCCGGGAGCTCCGGCGCAGGCACCATCGACTCCGCTGCAGACGGTGCTCGAGCACGCCGAGGGGCTGGTCTGCCTGAGCGGCTGCGCGCTGCGTGGCGTGCACGACGAACCCACGCTCAGGCGCCTGCTGGAGGCATTCGGGCATGAGCGGCTGCGGATCGAGCTCCAGCGGCCGTTTCTGCGCGATGACCGAGCGCGCAACCGGCGCTTGTCAGCGCTCGCACGGCGACTTGGCCTGGTCTGCGTCGCGACCGGCAACGTCCACGCGCACGCACGCACGCGCGCTCCGCTGCAGGACGTGTTCGTCGCCGTGCGCCTGCATACGACGCTCGACGCCTCAGAGCCGCAGCGGCGCGGAAACTTCAGTCACGTGCTCGCCTCGCCGGAGGCGATGGAGGCTCGCTTTCCTGAATACCCATGGGCGGTGGCGGAGTCCGAGCGCTTGGCCAACCGCCTGCGCTTCGACCTCGGCAGCGATCTGGGCTACCGATACCCGGGCGCGGAGGATGCCCAGGCGATGCGCAAACTGTCTGAGCTGTGCGATCTGCGGCTGCACGAACGCTATGCGGATGCGCGCGGCGACGAGCGCGACCGCGCGAGCGCGCGCCTGCACGAGGAGCTGCGGATCATCGAGGCACTTGACCTCTCGGGCTTCTTCGTTCTGCACCACGACCTGCTCGAGCTCGCCCGCGAGGTCGCGGCAGAGGTGCGGGGGCCCGACAGCGCCCGCGCTCTGCTGCCGCCCGGACGCGGTCGCGGCTCGAGCGTCTCCTCCATCGTCTGCTACCTGACCGGACTCTCGCACGTCGATCCGATCGCCAACGAGCTGTTGATCGGGCGCTTTCTCAACGAGGAGCTGACCTCGCTGCCCGACATCGATCTCGACTTCCCGCGTGACATCCGTGAGACGCTGATCCCCCGCATCCACGAGCGCTACGGCCACGATCGCTCGGCGCTGGTGGCGGCGTTTCCCACCTATCGCGCCCGCGGCGCGATCCGCGAGCTCGGCAAGGCGCTGGGGCTGCCGCCGGGCGAGATCGAGCGGGTGGCGCGGGGGAGCGAGGGATGGGATGCGCGTGAGGTGACCCGGGACATCGAGAGCGCATTCGGATTGGGCGACTCGGGTGCCACGCCATCGGGCAAATCCCAGCGCGGGGGCGACTCGGGTGCCACGCCATCGGGCAAATCCCAGCGCGGGGGCGACTCGGGTGCCACGCCATCGGGCAAATCCCAGCGCGGGGGCGCTTCCCGTGCGGGCCAGAGGGGCTCGACCGGCCGCTGGGCGTGGCTGGCGCGCCTGGCCGAGCAGGCCCACGGGCTCCCGCGTCATCTCTCCCAGCACTCGGGCGGGATGATCGTCGCCACCCGCCCGCTGCTCGACTGCTGTCCGATCGTGCCGGCTGCGATGGAGGGCCGCCAGATCGTCCAGTGGGACAAGGACTCCTGCTCTGACGCCGGCTTTCTGAAGATCGACCTGCTCGGGCTGGGGATGCTCTCGGCGGTCGAACGCTCCGTCGAGTTGATCGCGCGCACCCGGAACGAACGGATCGATCTGTCGCGGATCCCCTACGACGACCCGGCCACCTACGAATGCATCCAGACCGCCGACACGACTGGCGTGTTTCAGATCGAGAGCCGGGCACAGATGCAGTCGCTGCGCCGCACGCGCCCGGAGAACCTGCAGGACATCACGATCCAGGTGGCGATCGTGCGACCGGGGCCGATCCAGGGCGGTGCCGTCAACCCCTACATCGAGCGTCGTCAGCGGTTGCGTGAAGATCCGGACTTCCAGGTTCCATACGACCATCCGTCGCTGGAGCCCGTGCTGCGCGAGACGCTCGGCACGATCATCTTCCAGGACCAGGTGCTGGAGGTCGCGATCGCGTTCGCCGGCTTTTCCACCGGCGAAGCGGAGGAACTGCGCCGAGCGATGAGCCGTAAGCGCTCCGACGCCGCGATCGAGGCTCACCACCAGCGCTTCGTGGCGGGCGCCAAGCGCCTTCACCAAGTCGACGACGAGACCGCCGAGCGGGTGTTCGCAATGATCAGGGGCTTCTCCGGCTTTGGCTTCCCCAAGGCACACGGAGCCGCCTTTGGGCTGCTCGCCTATCAATCGACCTGGCTGCGGGTCCACTACGGCCCTGAGTTCCTCTGTTCGCTGCTCAACGAGCAGCCGATGGGCTTCTACCCCTCCGATGCACTGGTGCACGAAGCGCAGCGCCGCGGGATCGAGGTCCGCCCACCCGATGTGAACGAGAGCGAGGTGGAGTGTGAGATCGATGCCGGCGCCGTGGGGCATAGGGCTCACGACGGAATTACTGACGGCTTGTCCGGCCACGTCAAACGGGCCAGAGGCACGCCTGCGCTCGCGGGCGACGCCCAGTATCCACGGGTCTACCGTCCAATTCCGCCACTGATTCCGTCGCGAACCCTTGTCCGGATCGGCCTCGGCTACGTCCGCGGAGTGCGCGCGCAGGAGGTGGCCGAGCTTGTCGCCGCCCGCCACGCCGGCGGGTGCTTTCGCAGCCTCTCAGACCTCGCCTCCCGCGCTGGTTGCAGTACTCCCTCGCTGGAGCTGCTCGCCTGGTCTGGAGCCTGCGATTCGCTCGTCGAGGGGGTGAAGGCCGGATTCGCGCGGCGGATCGCGCTATGGCAGCTCGGGGTGGCCGGCAACCGACCCCCGAGCGGACGCGGCGGGCGCAAGGTGCCCGGCGGCGTCCAGCTGGCGCTGCCGCTTGACCTACCAGCGCCGCCGGCGCTCAGGGGGCTCTCAGGATGGGAGGCGATGCTCGCCGACTACGGAACCACCGGCCTGACGACGCGCGCGCATCCGCTCTCGCTGCTGCGCGAGCGTCTGCCCGCGCATTCGCTGACCAGCCGGGATCTCGACACGCTCGCGCACGGCAGCCGGGTCAAGGTCGGAGGACTGGTGGTGGCCCGCCAGCGCCCGGGAACCGCCAATGGCGTGGTGTTCGTGCTGCTCGAGGACGAGTACGGAACGATCAATCTGATCATCCCGCCCCAGATCTATGAGCGTCATCGCCTCACCGTGAGGACCGAGCCGTTGATGCTGGTGGAGGGAAGACTCGAGCGATTCGCGGCGGCGGGTGGGGCGATCAACGTGCTCGTCGACCGGGTCGGCTCGATCGCGGCGCCTGACCAGCTGCTAGCCGAGGTCAAGGACTTCTCGATGCTCGACGAGCAGGTCCGGCACGGGCTCGCCGAGCAGGCGGCCCCCGATCCGGAGGCCGAGGACTTTCGCGCCGTGGCGCCGCCGGTGATGAGCTTCGCGTCCGGACGGCGGCGATGAAATCGCGGCACTGTGCCGTGATTCGAAATATCTGGCGCAGATCTCGCGAGTGGCAGACGCCGCGAGGCTGCCGCGAAGATTCCTGAATCACGGCACCGGCCCATCTCACCGTCCCGCGCGATATCGTCCCGCCGCAGTGCTTGCGGTCTTCCTATTCGTCGCTTTCTGGGTCGTAATCGCCCTGGGACTGTTCTTCGTCGCTGCCCGCGGCGGGCTCGGCGGTGCCCGAGCGAGCCTCCAGACCCGGTCAAGAGGTGGACGCAAGGCCGTGGGAGTGGTTCTGGCGATCGTCTACGTGGGCTTCGGGGTGGCGATACCGGTGGGCTTTCTGGTCGGCAACCATGCCAACGCCAACAGCCGCGTCGGCGCGGTGAAGCTGACCGCTGCGGAGAAGTCCGGCCGCGAGCTGTTCGGCACGCATTGCGCCGTCTGCCATACGCTCGCCGCGGCCAACGCGATCGGCAAGGTCGGGCCCAACCTCGACACCCTCAAGCCACCTGCCGAACTCGTCCTGCACACGCTTGAGTACGGGTGCCTGCAGAGCCCGCCGTCAACAAGCTCGCCTGAGACATGTCTGGGCCAAGGGAACATGCCAGCCGACATCGTCCAGGGCAAGGACGCGCAGGACGTCGCCGCGTTCGTGGCAGCGGTCGCCGGTAAGGAGTAAGCGCTCGCAGGGGCGTGGTGTCTGACACCACTGGTAGGATCGCCGCCCCTAAAGCTGAATTCCCGTTTCCGCTCAGCCGTCAGGCCGAGCGGAGAGGAAACGGGGGAACCAAGTTGTTGGGGCTAATCGCCTTGTGCGTAGCGCCGCTCTTTCGGCGCGAGCCCGTCAGCTAACCCCGCAAGCACGAGAAAGAGGACGGTTAGATGCCCCAGCCCGGCGCAGCGGTGCCCAGCGAGCAGGCGGTGGTCGGCGACCAGTGGCCGCCACAGCCAGAACCGCTCAGCCGTGCGCAATCGCGCCCGCGCCCGACACCAACCGCTGGATCTTCAGCGGCGAGTCACGGGGGCGCGGGGGTTCCGGGACGCCGCACGGTCACGATCCGCGGCGTTGGCGCCGAGGCCTGGGCCGTACGGTCAAGCTCGCGATCGCACGCCACAAGCGCACCGCGCTCCGCCTCAGGTGCCCGCCGGCGCCCCCGAGCCCACGAGCGCGCTGGCTTTCGACCCGACCGAGTGGCGATGTGGGCCGTGCTGCTCGGCGTGGTCCTGGTGCTGGTCGCCGCCACGAGCTCGCATGCCGCGCAGACGATCGCCGCAGCGCACCGCCCAGACTCGCCCTCTGCGCCGCTCATCTCCGCAGCGCAGGTCCGGCCGCCGCACCGCTGAGTCGTTCCGGCCGCCCGCGCCCCCTCAGCACCCCAGCGCACACCCGGCCGCCCGCGCCCCGGCGTGAATCGGCCGCCTTTGTGCCAAGCGCCCCGGCGCGCCCCCGCATTTAGAAGTTTAAGGTCGGCCTATGATCGGCCGTTTATCAGCTTACGTATAAGGAGATAGGCGGGTTAATCGCCGTTGCGCCGCACGGTCGACCGTGCGGTCGCGGGACGCTCGTCAAGAAGCCGATTCAAGCGCCTATCAGCCCTTGTGAAATCCCCCACACCCGGATAGACTTATGAACCGTAAGCAGATGTTGAAAGTAAAGGGCGGGGTCACGCGACTTTCGCCATCTCTTAGACCTTTCGGTGGGCCGCGATGAAGACATCAATGAGCAGGTTTCAAATCCATGACGATCTCACGGCCCCCGAGGGGTCGGTGACGGTTTTGCGCGGCGCGCTCGCGTCCGGCGGTCAGTTGCCGAACTTCCTCGGCGTGCTCGCCGGATCGCCCGCCGCGTTGCGCGCCTACACGCGGTTTCGCTCCGAGCTCCGGCACGGCAAGCTGACGCTGCCGACGCTCGAACGGATCGCCCTGGCCGTTGCCGAGCACTATCAATCCGAGCCCGGTATCGCGATGCACTCGCGGGCGGCGCGCGGGGTCGGCCTGGCGCTCGACGAGGTTGCCCTTGCGCGCCAGTTCAGTTCCCGCGACGAGCGCGAGGCTGCGTTGCTGCGCTACCTGCACGCGCTGCTTCAAGAGGGCGGCCGCCCGCCGATGCACCTCCACGAGGAAGCCCGCGAGGCGGGTTGGGACGACGAGCAGATCCTGGAGGCGATTGCCGCGGTGGCGCTCGAGGGCTTCACCGCGATGGTCAACGTCGCCGGCGAAGTGCCCGCGGACGGCTCGACCGAAGCGTCGCGGGCTCTCGAAGCCGCTTAGTCTTCCGTCCCATGGGTTCCCACGAGCAGGCCGCCGGTGGCCCAGAGGTGCGCGGCAATTGCTGCCCCCTCTACCACGAGGCGGTCGAGCTCGTCGGGCGTCGCTGGACGGGCGCGATCCTGCGGGTGCTGATGGATGGTCCGCTGCGCTTCTCCGAGATCGCCCAGGCGATCCCGGAGCTGTCTGACCGGCTGCTGTCGGAGCGGATGAAGGAGCTGGAGCGTCGGGGCATGGTCCAGCGCACGGTGATCCCCGGACCGCCGCTGCGAGTTGAGTACGAACTCTCAAAGATGGGCCGCGAGCTCGAGCCGGCGCTGTCGGAGATACAGCGCTGGGCGCGGCGTTGGCTCGGTGCCCGCCGGGTCTCAGCCCGCGTCTGAGCTCCCCGCCTCTGCTCGCCGTATCAGCGGAGGGTGGCCGAGTGCAACTTACGACCGTGGAGCCAAGTCAGCTTGACGCCGCGCAATCGCAACGACCCGGTCCGCACCGCAGCCCCGCTGTCAAGCAGGTGATTGCCCGTCCCGTCCTGCACGTGGACCTCGACGACCCGGGTGTGGCCGACGATCGAGCTTCCGACGGCGATCCAAGCGACGTCGCCGTCCGCGCGCAACACCAGCGAGTCAACCGACTGATAGGACTCGGCCCCCAACGGCAACGAGTTCGCGCCATCGTCGACGAGCCGCCGGCCGTCCGACAGGCGCCGGACGATCACGCTGGTCGTCCCCAGATCAACCCCGCAGCTGGTCAGGCCGTAGGCGGCGAGCACTCCGGCCACAGTCACGGGATCCACTCGATGAGCCGATATGCAGTTCCCGACGCCACCCAGTCGGTAACGGTGGCCTGGACCCGCACATCCGTAGACCGAGCCCTGAAGCGAATAGACCCGGGCTCGCGCATCGGCGGCGAGCGTCCGCGCGGACGCCGGGCCGCAGCGGGCGCCGGCCACGCTCACGGTGTCCTCAGTTCCCGCGGCGCCCGCAGGTTCAGCGCCGCCAGCGGTTCGGGCGCTCGCCCACGAGGCAGCGCCCACGGCGAGCGCAAGCACGGCGACCAGGCACTGAACGGCACGGCGCATCGCCGGTCAGATTAGTGAGATCTGTCCGGCCCGGTAACGTTCCGCGCCCATGAGTGACTCCACAATGACCGCCGAAGACGTGATCTCGCTCGCCGCCGAGCGTGACATCCGCTTCATCCGGCTGTGGTTCACCGACATCCTGGGTCAGCTCAAGGCCTTCTCGATCAACGCGACCGAGCTCGCCGACGCGTTCGAGGGAGGGATGGGCTTCGACGGCTCCTCGATCACGGGCTTCAACGCGATCGAGGAGTCCGACATGATCGCGATGCCCGACCCGAGCACCTTCTCTGTGCTGCCCTGGCGCCCCCAGGAGGCTGGCTCGGGGCGGATGTTCTGCGATATCCAGACGCCAGAGCGCACGCCCTACGAGGGCGACCCCCGTCACGTGCTGCGCCGCGCTCTGCAGCGCGCCGAGGCGATGGGCTTCGACCACTATTACGTCGGCCCCGAGCTTGAGTACTTCTACTTCCGTGACTCCAAGTCGACCGAGGTGCTCGACGAGGGCGGCTACTTCGACCTGACCACCCTTGACGCAGGCTCCGATCTGCGCCGTGAGACGGTGCTGGCGCTCGAGCAGCTGGGCATCCACACCGAGTACAGCCATCACGAGGTCGGCCCCAGCCAGCACGAGATCGACATGCGCTACGCCGACGCGCTGAAGATGGCCGATGACTGCATGACCTACCGAATCACGGTCAAGGAATACGCGATGAAGTATGGACTGCACGCGACCTTCATGCCCAAGCCGCTATTCGCCGAGAACGGCTCAGGGATGCACACGCACCAGTCGCTGTTTCGCGGCGAAGAGAACGCCTTCTACGACGGCGATGATCCTTACTTCCTGTCCGATGTCGGCAAGGCGTTCATTGCCGGCCAGCTGCGCCACGCGCGTGAGATCTCCTCGATCTTCGCCCAGTGGGTCAACTCCTACAAGCGCCTGGTGCCCGGCTACGAAGCGCCCGTGTACGTGGCCTGGTCACGGCGCAACCGCTCGGCGCTGGTGCGCGTCCCGCTCTATCACCCGGGCAAGGAACGCACCACGCGGATGGAGCTGCGCTGCCCGGACCCAGCCTGCAATCCCTATCTCACCTTCGCCGTGCTGCTCCAGGCGGGCCTGGAGGGGATCGAGCACGGCTACGAGCTTCCTGACCCGATGGAGAAGAACCTCTATCACCTCTCCCCTGACGAGCGCCGGCGGCTGGGGATCGATCAGCTGCCCGAGACGCTCGGCGAGGCGATCGAGTTGACCGCGCAATCAGAGCTGGTCCTGCGCACGCTGGGCGAGCACATGTTCAACCGCTATATCGAGATCAAGCGCCAGGAGTGGGACGACTACCGCGTCCAGGTAACGCCCTGGGAGCTGGAGCGCTACCTGCCGGTGCTGTAGACAAATCGCCGGTTAGACGCCGAGCACGCCGGCTAGCTCGTCAGCGTCGAGCACCGGGGCCTGGCAGACGAAGTGCTCGCACACGTAGGCAGCGGCTTGGCCGTCGACTGCGCCGCGGCCCTCCAGCAACGGGACGCCGTCGCCGAGCCCAGCGGCGAGGACAAGGTGCGGACGGTAGCTGCCGCGCACGACTGCGATCAGCTCCGCGGCCCCGGGATCCGGTCCGACGATCGCCACCTCCCTGACCGGGGCGAGGTAGAAGTCGACCGCGCTCAGGAGATGGCCGAAGCCGAGTGGTTGGTGGGCCGCCAACGGCGTCAGCAGCCTCAGGACACCCAGCGCGTGACGCTCGTACTTCCCCTCACCGGAGAGCAACGCCAGCCGCAGCAGCCCGAACGCCGCCGCCGAGTTGCCCGAGGGGATCGGCGTGTCGTCGAGATCCTTACCGCGCGTGATCAGATGCTCGTGCCCCTCGCCGGTGATGAAGAAGCCGCCACGCTCGGGATCTGAGAAGCGGTCGATGATCGTGTCCGCCAGCGACACCGCCTCCCGGTAGAAGCGCGCGTCGAAGCTCGCCTCGTACAGCGTGACCAGCGCCTCGAGCATGTAGGCGTGGTCCTCCAGATATCCGCTGATCTGCCCGCGGCCGTCCTTCCAGGTGCGCAGCAGCCGGCCGTCGGGGTCGCGCAGCTCGCCGAGCACGAAGTCCGCACAGGCGACGGCCGCGCGCAGGTAGTCGTCTCGCTCCAGCACGGCACCGGCCTCGGCCAGCGCCGAGATCATCAGCGCGTTCCAGGAGGTCAGGCGCTTGTCGTCCAGAGCGGGTCGGATGCGCACTGACCGGGCGTCGTAGAGCTTGCGCCGGATCTCCCCCAGGCGCTCGGGCTCGACCCCGCGTCCCTCCAGCACATTGAAGCCCGGCTCGAAGTTGCCGCGCTCGCCAGCGCCGAAGTAGGCGATCGCCTCGTCGGCGAGCTCGTTGCCCAGCACCGCGCGCAGCTCGGCCAGCGTCCACACGTAGAACTTGCCCTCTACGCCCTCGGAATCAGCGTCCAGCGACGCACAGAAGCCACCCTCGGCGCCACGCAGCTCACGCAGCGCCCAGTCGAGCGTCTCACAGCACACCTCCCGCATCCGCTTCTCGCCTGACACCTGCCATCCGTGCAGATACGCGCGAGCCAGCAGGGCGTTGTCGTACAACATCTTCTCGAAGTGCGGCACGGTCCAGGTGGCGTCCACCGCGTAGCGTGAGAAGCCGCCTCCAACCTGGTCATAGATCCCGCCGCGCGCCATCGCCCGCAGCGTGGCGAGCGCCATCTCGCGCTCGCCACGCGCCAGCAGCAGCTCGATCATCGAGGCTGGCGGGAACTTCGGCGCGCGGCCAAATCCAGCGTTGACCAGATCGTAGGAGGCTGACAGCTGTGCGATCAGATCGCCGAACAGCTCACCGGCGATCGGCTCACCGGACGGTTCGAGCCGCACCGCGCCCCCCAGCGCGCCGGCGACCCGGGCACCCTGGTCGCGGATCTCCTCTCGCCGGCGATCCCAGGCGTCGGCGACGGCCTCCAGCACCATCCGCCAGCTCGGCATCCCGTGGCGGGGCACAGGCGGGAAGTAGGTGCCCGCATAGAAAGGCGCCCGCTCCGGGGTCAGGAACGCGTTCAGTGGCCAGCCGCCCTGACCGGTCATCGCCTGACACGCCTCCATGCACGCCGAGTCGATGTCCGGGCGCTCCTCACGATCCACCTTGACGCACACGAAGCGCTCGTTCATCAGCGCCGCTATCGCCGGGTCTTCGAAGGACTCGCGCTCCATCACATGGCACCAATGACAGGCCGAGTAACCGATCGAGACCAGCAGCGGACAATCCTCGTCACGCGCGCGCGCCAGCGCCTCCTCGCCCCAGGCGAACCAGTCGACGGGGTTGTCCTTATGCTGCAACAGGTAGGGGGAGCTCTCCCGCCCGAGGCGATTGGACACGACCCCAGGCTACCCACCGCCACGACCGGGCAATACGCTTGTGGGACCGATTTCGAGAGGGAAGGAAGAGTCTGTGCCAGGAGACCGAGAGTCGATCACCGCACCCGATGCCCCCGCGGCGGTCGGCCCTTATGTTCATGGGGTGCGTTTCGGGGGGCTGCTGTTCTGCTCGGGCCAGATCCCGCTGGATCCCAGGACCGGTGACCTGGTCGGGGCCAGCCCGGCCGACCAGGCCGGCCGCTGCCTGGAGAACCTGGCCGCCGTCTGCCACGCCGCGGGGGCGACGCTCGGAGACGCGGTCAAGGTGACGATCTACCTGATCGACATGGCCGCCTTCGCGGCCGTCAACGAGGTCTACGCATCGTTCTTCGAATCCAATCCTCCCGCCCGGGTGGCGGTCGGGGTTTCCGCGCTCCCTCGGGGCGCACAGGTGGAGATGGACGCGATCGTGGCCCTCCCCTCGGCGTGAGCGGCTGATGGCCGACAACCCGGCTGACTCGGCTACCGCCCTAGCGGAATCGGTATCCGCCGCCGACATCCGTGCCGCGGTCGCCGCCGGCGCGGGCGTCATCCGTGAGACACCTGTGCTCAGCTCCCGAACGCTGGCCGAGCGGACCGGCGTGACGGTCGCGCTCAAGGCGGAGAATCTCCAGCGCACCGGCTCGTTCAAGCTCCGTGGGGCGCTGGCCAAGCTCGCGGCGCTCGGCGACGACTGTGAGGCGGGAGTGGTGACCGGCAGCGCAGGTAACCATGCCCAGGCGGTGGCCTACGCCGCGCGAACCCGCGGCGTGCGCTGCGAGGTATTCATGCCGCAGGCCGCCTCGATCGGCAAGTTGGAGGCAGCTACCGCCCTGGGGGCCGAAGTGCGTCTCGTCGGCGACACCGTAGACGACGCGCTCGCCGCCGCGCGCGAGCGTGCGCAGAGCGGCGGGCTCGCCTTCATCCATCCCTTCGACGACCCTGATGTCGTCGCCGGTCAGGGGACCCTGGGGCTCGAGTTGCTGGCCCAGGTGCCCGACATATCCAGGGTGATCGTGCCGGTGGGCGGCGGCGGACTGCTCAGTGGGGTCGCGATCGCGGTCAAATCGCAGCTTCCCCACGTGAAGGTGATCGGTGTCCAGGTCGACACTTGCGCCCCGTTCCCGGCCTCGCTGGCTGCGGGCGAGCCGATCGCCGTGCAGTCCGCCCTGACGATCGCCGACGGGATCGCGGTCAAGCGCCCCGGTCGGCTCACACTCGCGCTGATCGGGCGGTGGGTCGATGAGATCCTGCTCGTGCCGGAGGACGATGTCGCCGAGGCGATGATGTTCGCGCTCGAGCGCGCCAAGCTGGTCGTCGAAGGGGCCGGGGCGGTTGGGATCGCCGCACTGCTCGGCGGCCGGGTGGCGCCCGAGAGCCCCGGTACCACCGTTGTCGTGCTCTCCGGAGGCAACGTCGACTCCGGGCTGCTGGAGCAGATCGCGCGTCGGCACGAGAGCCAGGCCGGCCGGCGCCTGGTGCTGCTCGTGCGCCTGCCGGACCGCCCGGGGTCGCTGGGGCGACTGCTGTCGCTGGTCGGCGAGCTGGGAGCCAACCTGGTAGACGTCGGTCACATCCGCGAGGGCATCGATCTGCACGTTCGTGAGACGGCCGTCCAGCTCGTGCTCCAGACCCGCGGCACCGCGCACGCCGCGCAGGTCACGAGCGCAGTGCGCGGCGCCGGCTACTCGGAGCCCAGCCTGGTGCTCTAGTCACGCGTCTGGTCAACTAGCGCGCGGCTGTAGTCAGGTTGCGTGGTCGACCAGCGCGCGGCCGTAGTCACGTTGCGTGGTCGACCAGCGCGCGGCCGTAGTCACGCGCCCGGTCGACCAGCGCGCCCCGCGCCTGATCCACCAGCGCGGCAATCACCCGGCTGCGCTCGTCGGCCTCGGGATGCCACTGGACGCCGAGCACAAAGCGACACGCTGGCGCTTCGATCGCCTCGGGCAACCCGTCGAGGGTGGCAAAGCCGGTGACCTCAAATCCCTCACCGATCCGCCCGACCCCCTGATGATGGTGAGACTTGGTCTGGTGCAAGTCCTCGCCGGCCGCCAGCGCCGCCAGCGAGCCGGGCTTCAGCCGAACGTCGTGGTCTGAGCCTTCGAAGCTGCCGGGGACCCGACGGTGCTCCTCGTGGCCGAACTCCTCAGGGAGGTGCTGGCGCAACGTGCCCCCGAAGGCGACGTTGAGCAGCTGCATCCCGCGGCAGATGCCCAGCACCGGCATGTCGCGCTGCACCGCGCGACGCGCCAGCGCCAGCTCGACCTGATCGCGCTCGGCGACGATTCCGATCGTCTCCGGATGAGGCTCGGCGCCGTAACACGCGGGGTCGACGTCGTTGCCGCCGGCCAGGATCAGACCGTCGACGCGATCGAGCACCTGATCGGGTTCGTCGATCAGCGCCGGGTCCGGAGGGATCAGCAATGCCATCGCTCCGGCGCGCTGGACGGCGGCGACGTAGCCATAGGGCAGCAGCGCCGCACGCTGGTTCCAGACGCCCCAGGCGGCTTCGGTGAGCGATGTGCAGATGCCGATGGCCGGTCGGGCGTCTCGCATTCAATCCAGGCTAGTGCACCAGCGGCGCAGCTTCGCGGTAGGTTTCCGTCGTGGCCGAGTGCGAGAGCCGGGAAGGATGTTGGGTCGAAGGCGTCTAAGGGAGCAGGAACACGTCAAGAGAGGAATCCATGCGCCGAATCTCGCTGCTTGCCCCGTTCGCCGTCGCGGCCCTGATCGCTGGCTGCGGCTCGTCGTCATCCAGCAGCTCGAGCGCCACGACGAGCACCAGCAGCGCGGCCGCCGCTCCGGCCTCCGGCGCCGGCGGACAGGTCAGCCTGAGCGAGACCGAGTTCAAGATCACCCCCGACGGTCCCGCGGTTCCCAAGACCGGGACGATCACGATCACGGTGCGCAACAACGGCCAGATCACCCACGCGCTGGCCGTCCAGACCCCGTCGGGAATCGTGCACACCGCCCACATCGCGCCCGGCGCGACCGCCACGCTGACGGTCAACGTGTCAAAGCCGGGCAAGTACACGTTCTACTGCCCAATTGCCAACCACCGGATGCTGGGCATGCAGGGAACCCTGACGGTCGGCGGCGGCGGCGGCAGCAGCGCGAGCGCCACCGGGGCCGCCACGCACTCGTCTTCGGCCTCGAACGGCTACTGAGGGCCGACGACTAAATCGCTGACCGCTTGTCCGGCGAGCCCTGAGCGCGCAGCAGCGCCCGGCGCACCTTTCCGCTGGCGGTCTTGGGCAGCTCAGCGGCGAATTCCACGATCCGCGGGTACTTGTAGGGCGCGGTTTCGCGCTTGACGTGCTCCTGCAGCTCGGCCGCCAGTCCGGGGCTGGGATCGAACCCCTCGCGGAGGACCACGACGGCTCGCACGACCGCTCCCCGCTCATCGTCGGCGGCGGCGACGACGGCCGCCTCGGCGACCGCAGCGTGGGAGACGAGCGCCGACTCGACCTCGAACGGTCCGATCCGATACCCGGACGAGATGATCAGATCGTCGTTGCGACCCTCGAAGTACAGATATCCGTCCTCGTCCTCGAGGACGCGGTCACCGGTTCGCCAGGGCTCGTGCTCAGGCGCCTGGGTGCCGTCCAGGTAACCGACGAAGAAGGTCGGATCGCTGCTGGGGTCGGCCAGCACGAGCTCGCCCCCCTGCACGCTGAGCCGCACGCCGGGCAGCGGGCGCCCCATCGAGCCGGGGCGGGCTGGCTGCCCCGCCGGCAAACCGGTCAGCTGGCCGGTCTCCGTCTGCCCGTAGCCGTCACGGATCTCCAGCCCGGTGCCGTCGGCAAACGCCCGCAGAACCTCAGGATTGAGCGCCTCGCCGGCGGCGACCAGGCCGCGCAGCGAAGGCACCGGGGAGAGCCGCGCGCGCTTGGCGATCACCCGGTACTCGGTCGGCGCCATGCAGAGCACGTTGACTCGCTCGGTGGCGAGAATCTCCAGCCGCTGGGCGGGATCAAAGCGCGCGTCATGCAGCAGCGCGCCGGCGCCGCGCAGCCAGGGCGCGATGAACACGTTGCGCGCCGACTTCGACCAGCCGCTGGCGGCCGTGCACCAGACCAGGTCACCCGGCCGGGCATCGAGCCAGTGCTCGGCCTGCAGCGCCTGCCCGGGCAGATAGCGCTGCCCGTGCACCACTCCCTTGGCCTCGCCGCTCGTGCCGCTGGTGAACGTGATCAGGCACGGGTCGGTCGGCTCGAGCTCGACCGCCGGCGCCGGCGCGTGTTCGAACAGGGTCTCGTCCGGGACCAGCACGACCTCGCAGTCGGGCGCGGCGGCGGTCAGCTCGCTCGCGTCGCGCTGATCGGCGACGATCAGCCGCGGGCGGGCGGCCGCCAACCGCAGGCGCAGGTCCTTGGCCCGCAGCTGCTCGTTGCACGGCAGTGCCACGGCCCCGATCCGAAAGCACGCGACCATCGTCAGCACCCACTCCGGGCGGTTGCCGATCAGGGTCATGACCACGTCGCCGCGGCTGACACCTCTCTTCACCAGAGCCCCGGCCAGCCGGCTTGAGCGATCCCCGACCTCGCCGAAAGTCCACTCCCGCCGCTCTCCCTCCCGCGTCAGCTCCACCAGCGCGCGATCGCCCGCGGGGGCTGCGTCGACCACATCATGGGAGAAGTTCATCGCGGCGGGCAGTCTGGCACGAGCCGCCGGATCGCGGCTCGGCACCGCCGGGCAAGAGCCGCCGGAAGGTAGCTCGGCACCGCCGGGCAAGAGCCGCCGGAACGTAGCTCGGCACCGCCGGGCAAGAGCCGCCGGAAAGCGCCGATCAAGGACCTGATCGCCTTCTACTTCAATCGGATGGGCCGCTGGCTGGAGGAGGGCGAGGAGATCGGAGTGCACCCGCGCGATCCATGCCACCGGATCGACGCGATCGGCACCGATCGCCACATCAGGGTCTCGCTCTCAGGCGAGCTGCTGGCCGAGACGACGCGGGCGATGGCCCTGTTCGAGTCAAACCTGCCGACCCGCTGGTACGTCCCGCGTGACGACGTGCGCGCCGAGCTCGAGCCCTCCGACACGGTGACCCACTGCCCGTACAAGGGCGCGGCCGGCTATCACTCGGTCAGGCTCGCCAACGGCGAGACGGGCGAGGACCTGATCTGGTTCTACGAGGATCCGCTGCCCGAGGCCACGCGCGTTGGCGGGCTGCTGTGCTTCTTCAACGAGAAGGTCGACATCGAGCTCGACGGCGAGCTGCAGCAGCGCCCCACGTCGCCCTGGAGTCACGGGGTCAAGTCAGACGCCCAGAACGCGGCTCCGGCCCAGACGCGGGGCTAGCTCGGCTCCACCCGCCCCGGCGAGGCGTCCCGATCATTCGCTCCCAGCTGATCCGGACGGTGGCGGGCCGGCCGCGAGCGTGTCGGCGTCCCGGTTTCGATCGCTCTCGAACGAGCTCAGCCCCCGGTGGTAGTCCCAGCCATCGAGCTCGACGATCAACCGCTCGGCCTCGAACTAGGCGTCGACCTCGTAGCCGCAGACCTTGACGTTGATCTGCGGGCGCGGAAGACCGAACCGCTCGCAGAAGGCGGGAAGATCTCTCTCCCAGTCTGACCGCGACGGTCCATCGCTCGTATCAGTGAACCACGCGAGCAGACTTGCGCCGGGATGCCGGGGGCAAGCCGTCCGTCCAAGGCAGCCGCGACTTCGATGCGTGCCGGGCAGCGGTCGAGAAATCCCCACAGCCAGAGGGCGGAGAAATGACTGAGCGCAGCGCCTGGGCCAGGACGGCCGCCGCGGCTCTCTCAAGCGCGGTCAGCGGCTGCCTGCCGACCGAGTAGACCCCGGCGTAGACGCGATGCAGACGACCGACTCTCACCCGATGGGCGATTGCGTGCTGGTCCAGGCCGTGGCGCAGCAACTGGCGCCTGGTGATGTTGCCGTGGTGTCGGAGGGCGATGGCCGCCATCGCCTGGTCGGGCGGGTCAGCCATAGCCCGCCTCGGTCGGCGCCTGGTGGATTTGTAGGAATAGTTCCGTTTTTCCCCACTCCCCCGGGAGCGTTCCACGTCGCCCACCCGGCTCGGCGCAAACGTCACACAGTCTTTACAGCGCGTATCCTCGAACCCACCGACGAAACCGCCGAGGAGCGCCGAGACCCATGGCCGTAGCCACCCCTTACACGGACAAGACCGACGAGCAGAAAGCGATCTGCGAGATGGTTCGCCAGTTCGCCGACGAGCAGATCATCCCCAACGCCGAGCACTACGACCACGAGGACAGCTTCCCCGAGCCGATCGTCGAGCAGATGAAGGAGCTCGGGCTGTTCGGGGTCACGATCCCGGAGGAGTACGGCGGGATGGGGCTGGATCTGACGACCTACGCGATGATCGTCGAGGAGCTCTCGCGCGGCTGGATCAGCATCTCCGGGATCGTGAACACGCACTTCATCGGCTCCTATCTGTTGATGAAGTTCGGCACCGAGGAGCAGAAGCAGAAGTACCTGCCGAAGATGGCGACCGGGGAGATCCGGGCCGCCTTCTCGCTGAGCGAGCCCGAGTGCGGCTCCGATGTCCAGGCGATCAAGTGCAGCGCGAAGAAGCTTGACGACGGCGCCTACGAGATCAACGGCGCGAAGATGTGGGTCACCAACGGGCTGCTGTCCTCGCTGGTGTTCGTGCTGGTCAAGACCGATCCGGCCGCCGATCCCAGGTACAAGGGCATGACCTGCATCATCGCCGAGAAGGAGCCGGGCGTGTCGGAGAACACCGGCGACTACGCGGGCTTTAACGTGCCGCCGAAGATCAAGAAGCTCGGCTACAAGGGCGTCGAGTCAACCGAGCTGGTGTTCGACGGCTACCGTTGTCCGGCGGAGAACATCCTCGGCGGCGAGGATGCCGGCCTGAACCAGGGATTTGTGCAGATGATGGATGCGCTGGAAGTGGGGCGCGTCAACGTCGCCGCCCGCGGTGTCGGAATCGCCCAGCGGGCGCTGGAGTTGGCGCTGCGTTACTCCCAGGAGCGCAAGACGTTCGGCAAGCAGATCGCTCAGCACCAGGCGATCCAGTTCAAGCTTGCCGACATGGCCACGCAGGTCGACGCGGCTCGCCTGATGACGATCCGCGCCGCCCGCCTGAAGGACGCCGGCGAGCGGTCGGACCTGGAGGCGGGGATGGCCAAGCTGTTCGCGTCGGAGGCCGGGCGCTTCTGTGTCGAGGAGAGCTTCCGGATCCACGGCGGTTACGGTTATTCCAAGGAGTACGAGATCGAGCGCTTGTACCGTGACGCCCCGCTGCTGCTGATCGGCGAGGGGACGTCTGAGATCCAGCGCATGGTGATCGGGCGCAAGCTCCTGCAGCGCCACAAGATCTAGCAGCGACCCGCCGATCGGGCGGCCTCGGTTTGAGGCCAGGCTTCCCTGCCGCTATCGTCTGAGTGGTCGATACTAGGCGGGGAGCCGATCATGCATGCACGTCGAGGATCAGTGGCAGGCGTATCGGGACGCCTGATCGCAAGTCTGCTCGCGGCAGTGGTAGCGCTGCTGATCGCGTTCGCTCTGGCCGCATCGGCACACACCAGCGCCGTCCACGGAGCCGTCGTCCACGCCACCCGCGGCGGAACGCAGGTGGTGAGCGGCTACGACGGCGGCGTTCCGGAGGCACCGGCCTCGAGCGCCCGGCCCGGCACGCTTCACCCCTGAGCGCCTGCGCCGCCGGGATGCCGGTGGGATCGCTGCCGGCCGGTCACGCGCCGACGACTAGACTGGGCGTCCTGACCTCACCGTCTGACACCAAGGCGCTGATCGAGACCGCGGTCACGCGGTTCCTTGAGGAAGTGCCCTCGCTGGCGCCGCTGAAGCTGGTGGCCGGACTCGAGTTGCGCGGCCGCGGTGACATCCAGATGTATCGCGTGGAGCTGCCGGGACCTAAGGTGACCAAGGACATCGCCTCGGACGCGAAGGTGCGCCTGATGGTGCCGCGCTCGCATTTCAACGACCTGGCCACCAAGGGTCACGTGCGTGATTGGCGCGAGGCGTTCGCCAAGGGAGACGCCAAGGCGACCGGCATCGAGCAGGTGCTCAAGCTGATCGTCAATGTCGTCGAGCGCCAGGAAGAGCGCTCACGCACGCGCAAGTCCAGCCACTGACCGTGCGAGAAACCTCTCGCGCTCGATCTCAGCGACCTCACGATCACCGGCGGTAACGCGCCGAAAGGTGGCACGGCCGCCCAAAACGGTCAACCCGGGGGGCGGCGGAGGCGCGATCCTGAATCAGCGCGTGCTGGCGATCACGGACGGCGCGGTGACCAACAGCCGGGCGGGCGGCGGTGGCGCGGGCGGCGACGGCAGCAACGGCACCGTCCAGTCGCCCGAAGGCTCAGGCGGGCAGCGGCGGATCTGGCGGCGGGATCTACAACGCTGGCTCGCTGACGCTAGCCGGAAGTTTTCGTGGTTGAGATGTTGAATCCCGCGTGGTGGTGCGGGATTCGGTTGTTGCGGGCTGGTTTGGCTTTGGCTACTCGTGGAGCTTGATGTCG
>CALAQT010000516.1 GCA_937888775.1 uncultured Actinomycetes bacterium
GTCATCGCACTCGCGATCCTCTCACTCGCAGACCCCTGCCCACCCCTACCAGGACGCTGACACCACCCACGGTTGCGTCAGTAGGTTCCGATTTGCTCCCTCCAACGAGGCTTCTGACACTGGGCTCCGACCCGACCCGTTTCCAGACCGAGCCGCCAGCCTGCTACCGGGCCTCCTGACAGCTACCCGGACGGGACTCACACCCGCTGGCGACGATGAGCTTATGTTGGTCTCAGCTACTCAATAGCCCCTCCAACTCTGGGCGCACGCACGATCCGGGTTAAACCTACAATTGCCCTGCTCTCTCCTCCATTCTTGAAAACGTTCATGATCCAGACCGGCGAGGAAGGCCGCCACCGCGTCAGATTGCCCAACCTCAACTCAGACTCATCCATCGAGCAAGTCGTGGCCGAGACCCAAGCGCACCTCGCACGAGTCCTTGGCACACCCGTGCCACGATGCCCGCTGCACGACCACGCGCTCCTCGGCACCGCGCACGACGGACAACTCACCTGGGTCTGCCCAACCACGAGTGGCAGTGCGCACTCCGAGACTACGAAGAACAGACATGGCCACAGCTCGACGTCAACAAGCCTCGCGCCGATCCTCGCCCGACGACCGCAGCGACGCGGAACCTTCCCAGCTGTACGGACAATCGCCGTCTCTCACGACGCGGCGGAGCTGATCGCTGACTTCGGAGTGACCGAGATCACCCCAGAACTCCTCCAAAACCCTCGCCGAAGCGGCCGCGCCCCTCCGCGTCACAACGCACCAAGCACCAGCCCACATGATTCGTGTCGACCCGCCGACAGCTTCCGCCTGAACGCTCCCGCGTTATCCGAACCAACATCCAGCCACTGGCCAACGGACGACGGCATCGCCAGCCGACTCCGGATAACCCGGAAGTCCACATAATGGATCGACCAAGGCCAGCTCCCGCGCTCCACATCGGACGGCGCGTCCGCATCCGGCGCCCTGACTTCGATGCGCTCATCGAGTGCAGCGCCTTGCGGTTCCAGCACCATCCCTACGCTGGCATCCTTGCAGGTTACATCTCGATCACGATGCGTCCAGCGTCGCCTGTTTGTAGTATGCGAACCGCCTCATTAATCTCATGTAAGGTCAGACGGTGCGTAACTAGCGAGGCCAAGTCAATCTTTCCTAAGGTCAGCAGATTCGCGAGCCTCGGGAAGTCGAGGGCCGGTATAGCACCCCCCAGATTGGAGCCCAGGATCGTCTGTTCATACTGAGTAAGCTCCCAATCGGGGAAACATGCATCGACCCCTCGAGCAGCCTGCCCGACTAGTACCATCGTTCCTCCCCGCGCGGTCACGCCAAATGCCTGGCGTTGTACTTCGGGGTCGCCCAGTGCGTCAAACGCGAAATCGACTCCCCGCGCCATTATTGTCCGAACCTGGCTTACGACCTCGCCCTCTTCGGGATCGATTGTGTGGGTAGCACCCAGCCGTTCGGCGAGTTCACGCTTCTTCCTGACGGGATCGACCGCGATCACCGGATATGCGGAAACTAACCGTGCTCCTTCGATCGCCGACAGGCCGACCCCACCACACCCAAAGACTGCAACTGAGTCTCCAGGCCGCACATTGGCCCTCTTTATGACGGACATCACGCCGGTCGTTAGGCCGCATCCGATCAGGCATCCTAGCGATAGGTCCACGTCATCGCCAACGGTTATCGCGCCCTCGGCGGGTACGACAGCGTAAGTCGCGAACGAGGAAACCGAGCCCAGGTGATAGACACGGTTTCTGCCGGACGCTAGGCGGGAGGTCCCGTCCCGTAGCGAACCAGCTTCTTCGCATCGGGCCGCGACTTCGCATAGATTGCCGCGGCCAGCCTGGCAAAAACGACAATGTCCGCACGGCGGCGAAAACGTTAGGATTACCTTGTCACCGACACGGCGGGGGTCGACGCCGGGACCGGCCTTCTCGATGATGCCGGCTCCCTCATGCCCGAGCACCATGGGAAGCGGTGCTGGCCAGAGGCCATGCATAAAACTCACGTCACTTCGACATACGCCCGATGCGACGATCCGCACCATCACCTCATTCTCTTTCGGGTCGCTCAGCGTCAGCGATTCGACGCTGAGTGTGTCTCCATATTCCCGCAGAACCGCAGCTTCGATCTCCATAATTCTGTCGCTCTTCCTGATCCTTGGTGTGTGAGAGAGAGATACCTCAGATATGATCCCAGTGCGATAACAGCCCACCATCGATAAGCATCGACGTCCCAGTCATGCGAGCAGACTCGTCCGAGGCCAGGAAAACTGCAGCCTGCGCGATCTGCTCGGGAGGAATAATGCCCCCGAGCGGTTGATACGAGGCCGTCCATTTCTCTGCCTGCTCACGGCTCCCGTGCAACTCGAAGAATTCGCCGATCATCGGGGTATCGGTGGCTGCGGGGCAGATAGCGTTAACCCGGATATTGTGGGCGGCGCATTCCGCCGCGCCAGCCTTGGTCAACATGAGGACAGCACCTTTGCTAGCAACGTAGGCGGCGCTCCCTTTCTCACCGGTAAAGGAGTTGATCGACCCCATGTTGATGATAGACCCACCGCCGGAAGCGGCGATTGCCGGAATCGCAAACTTCATCCCTAAGAACGTGGCCTTTACATTGGTGGTCATGGTTTCATCCCAAACCTTGTCCGTAGTCTCAACGAGAGAGGCGGTGAGGAGGATGCCGGCGTTATTGACCATGATGTCAAGCGCGCCAAACCGACTCGTCGCGGCGTCAATTAGACCCTTGATGTCTTCGGCTCTCCTGACGTCACACGTTTGGGCAATGATTCGGCCGGCGCCCTGCCTCACGGTCTCGTTCAGGTTCAGCTCGGTGCGTGCACCCGCGATCACGCGGGCACCCTGCCTTGCGTACTCGATGCAGATGGCACGTCCGATGCCCTGCGAGGCACCAGTCACCACCGCCACTTTGCCATCTAGCCGTCCGTCACTGGTCACAAGACACTTCCTCCATATTGGTTAGGGTCGCCATGCACGTGGTCCGGGGACCTGGTCCGCCGCGTACTGGGTTGGTGCGTCACTGAGCGCTACGGTAATTCTACAGCAAATTGCTGCACAGATACGCTCCGCGCGTGAGCGGAGGAAGTCCGGAGATGTGGGCTTGGAGGGCCCGCTCATGAAATCTTCACCTAGCGGAGCAGACACGGTTGCGCAGGCCTGACACATGGTCGATCTTGGTCTCAACGAGGTCGCCGTCATGCAGCCATACGTGCACACTGGGGGGTCAGCCGGCGGTGGTTGAGGTTCCGGTGCCGAGAAAGGTCCAGCCGATCTCGCCAGGACCGTGGGCATCCAGCCCTGCGTGGCTGGCGGCCGCTTCCACGTCGACCACCTTGGCATTAAGCAATCTGCCGGCCTGCCAGCCTCCGGCGCGTTCATATGGAGCGAGTGGCACCGCTGCGCTTAGGTCGCCGGTCGATACTTCAACAGGATCGCCTCATCGGGCTCTACACCCAATCCTGGAGCAGTGGGAACATCGATCCACCCGTCCTTGGGGGTGAACGGATCGGAAATCAACTCATGCTGCATCGGGCTCTCGATCGGCTGTAACTCCTGACACAGACAACGGGTGGTAGAGGCAGACAGGGCGAGCGACGCGGCGGTGTTGATCGCGCTGGACCAAGAATGCGAGTTAAACCAAAGATTGGAGCGCTCAATCATCTCGATCACGCGGATCAGGCCCGTAATGCCTTGTGCACGGCCGGGGTCGCCCCCGACCACATCAACGACGCCGTGTCGGACCAACTCCTCGTAGCCTGCCTCATCCCACTCCCGCTCGCCTGTCGCGACAAGGAGATCACCGCGTGACCGTATTAGACGCAAACCGTAGAGGTCCGTCGGCTCGAGCGGCTCTTCAAGCCACTTTACATCCTGCTCCCGAAATGCTGCGGCTCGCCAGCTCGCGCTGTGAAGGTCCCAGTGGCGGCGCTGGAGCCGGTCTACCGCCAGAAGAGCGTCGGTTCCGATCGCCCCGCGGATCAAAGCCACGAGTTCAGCGTCCAGCTTCTTGTCGGTTCCGAACGCAGCGCGCTCACCCCCTCCGAGCCCGACCTTGATGGGCCCCCGTATGGCCCATCGCGCACGATACTGGCATGCCACTCGGCCTCCTCCTCCAGTGGCCGGTCAGCGGTGATAGTGGCGGCGATCGCTGGCAGCCGCGTTCGCTGCGGTCCGCCAAGTAAGGTCGCAAGCGGCTGGCCAAGCGCCTTTCCCTTGAGGTCCCAGAGGGCAAGGTCGATTGCCGAGATCGCGAAGGCCACGAGCCCTCCTCGACAGCCGTACCACCAGGTCGCGTTTCGAAGCGTCTGCCAGATGGACAATGTATCGAGGGCGCTGCATCCGACCACGAGGTCCGCCAACCCCTCGACGAGTGCGGCCGTGGCTCGTGTCGGAGGACCGAATTGGGTAACCGCTTCTCCCCAACCGACAAGCCCGTCCTCGCTCTCTGCGCGCACGAACAATAGAAATCTCATCTGCTCATTGGCGTTGGGTTCCCGGTATGCCACCGGGAACGTGGTCAGATTCACGACCCGGGTCATGCGATCTCGTCTGGCGTGTCGTGCCATTGCACGCGTCGGCCGACTCGAGCGCGGGCCTTCCAGCGAAGCGTCTTGGGAGTACGTTCTATTGCATCGAGGACTTGACCGATCCGCTCGTGTACCGACAATCGCTCGCCCTCGCTGAGTCTCACGGAGCCAACATAGTTCGCAAGATGGCGAAGGTTATCCGTCAAGGTCGTGTACAGCCCCCAGTCGGCACCGCACAGCTCCGCAACCCGGCTCGTGTTGAGAAGCGCTTCGCCGTCGCGCGCGGCCGGAGCGTGATCGAGTAAGATGAGCAGGCAGTCCGATAAGTCCTTGGCGTTGATCTGAGCGATCTGCAGCTTGGTGATGATGAGATCCGCGCTCGAAAGTGTCTCGGAATCAACCGTCAGACGTGGGCCGAGATCGATGGTGTGACACATTTCGAAGATCTCGAGGAACACATCGACACGATGCTCGGGGTCGGCATGGTGGTAGAGAAGCCTGCGATCGCCGTGGGTTGCATTGAACGGTTGCTGTCCCTCATAGCCGAGCTCCTCCAGCAAACGGCGCAGATCGCGGGACTGCTTCCGGCGGGCGACGAGGTCGATGTCCCCGTAGTTCCGACCGAGCAGCCTGCGCGCAGGCTCGCTAGCGCCCAGGTAGATTGCGACGCCACCGATCAAACGCACGTCGAGGTCCCGCGCGCGGGCGGCTTCGAGGATCTCACGTGCTCGACGCACGAGTGGCGGATCTAGATCAGCGCCCATCGTTGTGGACTCGCCGCTCGTCGCGGGTTCCCAAGAGTGCGACCTCGATGACCCCACGACTATCCCACAACGAACTGGTACGTGGTGACTTCACGGTGATCCAGGGTGACGAGCGCTCCGCACAGTACCCCCTCGGTGTATTCGGACCCTGGGTTCAGGCAGAGAGTTCGTCCGATGCTCTGGGCGCCGCGAGAGTCGTGAACGTGGCCGTGCAACCCGAGCAAGGGCTGGCAGTCGCGAATGAAATCGCCGACTGCTGTCGAGCCTACCGAGGTAAGCCTCGGCTGTCCAGCCGTCGTCTTAAGGTTGAACTCCGAATCGATCTCGGGAGCCTGGTCAAGCTCGGTTCCATACGGGGGGGCATGGAGCACAGCGATCAGCGATTCCGGGTGGGAGGCGCCGGCCGCCATCTCGCGTATACGGTGCGCAAGTTCGTCCTCTTCCAGTTCTCTCGGCGTCTTCCAGGGGGTTGGATTGGAGAAGCCTGTGGTGATCATCTCGAATGGCTCCTCCAGCTCAACACGGCGTCCTTCGACGAATTCCACAGTGGCTGAAGCCTCGATCGGCGCGTCAATCTCGACAAAATCGTCGTTGCCGGGCGTGACGAAGCAACGGACCTCTCGCCCGATTAGCCGCTGATCTGCGATGTCCATCCACCGTTGGATGCTCTCCACCACGGTGGCGACAAACCTCTGGTCGCGTACCGTCTCGTCGTGCAGGGCCAGTAGCTCTTCCCGCGTTCCGTGGATCGGGTACGCGCCGTTGTCTCGGATGCGCTGCTCGAGCTCGGCGCGCTCGCCAGTCGACATATCCGCGTACTCGCGCCCGTTGTACTGCGCGCGCCACCCTGTCCTGGTTTGCTCGATCGGCACCATTGTCTTGCCGGTGATGTCGCCTCCGAGAATCAGGTAACGCACGTCATAAAAGTCAGCCGCGTTCAGAAGCTTACGCCAACAGCGCTCCGAGCCGTGAATGTCCGTCACAAAGAACAGGCGTGTGGCCTTCGGGGTCTGTTGGACGCGCCTCCGCATCCCTCCGAACCTGGGCATACCCGCTGATCCTTAGGCTTAGTCGGGAGGAAGCATGGTATAGGCGAGCTTCATATCGACACCGCGCCGGGCGTGCCGCCAGACCGCCAGCCGGTACCAGACGACGGAGATTGCACCCACGAGCAGGGGCAGTATCCAGGCAAGCTGGTGATACGTCAGCCCCAGCACCGCAGGCGTGTCGGTCAGGCCGATCTCGTTGTGGAAGTAGAACGCTACGACGATCATCCCAGCCACGATGACGACACTTGCCGCACCGACGATTGGCGTGACCGGTAGACCCGCAATTCTCCAATCAGCCGGTGACCCGCGGTAGAGATGCGGACGACGCCAGGGCATCAGGACAGCGGCGAGGCCGACGAAGATAGCAGGGATGTAATTAAAGAGGATGACAACGCCTAGGATCGCCAGGAACTTAGTCGTGAAGGTACTTAGTGCCAGCCCCACCACCGCAAAGATCGCGGCGATCATGATCGCGGGGATCGGGGTATGCGTGCGGTCGTTTACCTTGGCGAACACTTTGGGGAGCAGCCCGTCGAACGACCATGTCAGAACGGCCCGGTAGGCCATAGCCTCGTTAATGAACTGTCCCGGCAGGAACCAGCCGAGGTACATCAGCGAAACGATCGTCACCACCAACGCGTGCGTGAGCACGAGCGAACCGAAGTAGACATAGCCGGCAGTGCCGATGGTGCTCCCGCCGGGCGCTGTGAAGTTGCCCTGAACCGCAGACACTATGAAGGCATGGCCAACGGTGTTGAGCAGCACGATGAGCGCGATGAATACGAGGATGCCTTGGCCTAACCCGGCGCCGAGCATAGTCGAAAGTTGCCGGGAGCGGTGGTTTGCGCCCTTGAACTCGGCGCTGGTGTACGCGCCCCAGTACGCGTACATGACCGCCGACATCGCCAAGTACAGCGCGCCGATTGTGTCCTTCACGCTGTAGCCTTGTGCCACAGTGCGTGCGCCGATCGCGGTGGTGTGTGCATATGCGCCTGTCCCTGCGACACCGGTGAGCGTGTGGACGAAGGAAGCGTGACTCGTGAACAGGAGCGCACCAATATCGATGACGAATCCGACAAAAGCGATCGCAAAAAGCACTGTAAAAACGCGCATGGCAATCCGCATGCCAGCGATCGCCAGCGCGACCACGATCGCTATCGTTACCAGCCCGGTTATGAACGGCACCCACTGATGCGAGGAGCTGAAAGCCGCACCCCATGTCACGATCGTGTGCGAACCGGTTACGGACCCAATGACAGTGAGGATAGGGTTAAGCGCCTGTGTAGAAGCCCACCACGCCCAGATGCCGGCCGAAAGAGCTGTAGAGCAGAACAGACACAGGTTTGCCGCAAATCCTACATTCGGGCTAATGATCCGCGACACGAACGTGTAATCGCCACCGATCCGCGGAATCGCCGAGCTCAACAGTGCGTAGGTGATCAAGATAGGCGTGCCGAGGACTAGCACGACGGGCATCACTACGTAGAGGTTCGCGCGGGGGAAGGCGGCTAGTGATGTCAAGACGATAAGGACGCCATAGCCGAGAGTCCCCGTCCCAGAGCAGCTAAAGATGGTCTGATGAACCACACCGAGCTCTCGGACCAAACCAGTCGCATTCCGGTTAAAAATGGGGAGATCTCCCCGCTGAGCAGCGGGTACGTCCTCAAGGCCGGTGGTCGTGTCCGTCATCTCCGCTCTCCTCTTGACGCGTTCGTGGCGAGTAAGATACACTACTGGTCCTCTGGTCGTCAAGTCCTCTGATGAGTTGCCCACTCAACTTCTAACCACCTCTCGATTCCCGCTTAGGAGCAGCCTCAGCGAACAAGTCGTTGAGTTTCTTGCGCAGACGATCGTCGGCGGCGAACTGCAGCCGAAAGACTCGCTTCCCTCCGAAGCGCAAATCGCAGCTGAGTTCAAAACCTCCAAGCCTACGGCGCGCGAGACGATCAAGCGCCTTGAGAGCGTTGGCTTGGTGGAGATTGCCCATGGAAAGCGCACGACGGTGAACGACTTTGAAAAGTGGGATGTTCTCGCGCCGTTGGTTGCAGACGCCTTCCGAGCCGTGGGCCGCGCGGAATCCCTCGAGAAGCAGTACTGGGAGCTACGCCGCATCGTCGAGGTTGCGGGCGCGCGGTATGCGGCTCAGCGAGCCACGCCCGAGCAGTGCCAGGCGATGTTGCAGATAGTTGCGGAGACCGAAGCCGAGGCAGCCGTAGCGGCGGATGTGACCCGGATCCGGGAGCTTGACGCGTCGTTTCATGACCTCATCAGCCGCGCGGCGGGCAACTACGTGCTTCGTCGCGTGTCGGTGCCGGTTTACGACTTCCTGCTCTGGCTTCGGCGCCTGACGCTCGACGCAGTCGCCACCGTGATCGTGCAGCACCGGGGGATCGCCGAGGCCATTGCTCGCGGCGATGTGGACGCGGCTGGCGAGGCGATGGAAATCCACATCGAGTGGTCGGAAGCGATCAACATTCCGAGCCGAGACCCGGACCTGGTCCGTTGAGCGCGCGCGTCGTCGTCACCGACAGCAACTTCGCCGACCACGACGAGGAGCAGGCGTTGCTCGATCGGGTCGGTGCGAGCCTGACGATCGAGAGCTGCCGTTCGGAAGACGAGGTAATCGGAGTCAGCGCCGGGGCTGAGGTCCTGCTCGTCCAGTGGGCTCCGATCGGCCGCCGACTTTTCGCGGCACGTCCCGAGGTGCGGCTCGTGATCCGTTACGGGATCGGACTCGACAATGTTGATCTGCGTGCCGCCGAGGAATTTGGGGTCGCGGTCGCCAACGTGCCGGATTACTGCATCGATGAGGTAGCTGAGCACGCCGTGATGTTGGTACTCGCGGTTCAGCGGAGCCTATTGACCTTTGATCGAATGGTTCGTTCAGACCTTTGGGCGCAGGCGCAAGCCGTGGCTCCCCCGGACAGGGCGATCGCCCAACAAACCGTCGGGCTGATCGGCTTCGGGCGGGTTGGCAAGCGCACGGGGGCGATCCTGGCTGGCTTCGGTGCCCGCATCTGCGCCTTCGACCCGGGGTTGGACCGGGAAGCGATCAGATCGGCCGGCGTAACGCCCGCCGCGACGCTGGCGGAGCTCTCCGAATGTGACGTGATCAGCGTCCACTGTCCGCTCACGGATGAGACACGCGCGTTGGTCGACGCCCACTTTCTCGCTGCCCTGCCCAACCACGCGATTGTGATCAACACATCGCGCGGAGCGATCATTGATACCGCCGCGCTGGTCGACGCGCTCAAGCGTGGCGAGATCGGCGGCGCCGGGCTCGACACCGTTGACCCGGAGCCCTTGCGCCCTGACCACCCTCTCTTGGCGATGCCAAACGTCGTCGCGACGCCCCACGTGGCATGGATGTCGGATGCCGCCCGGATCCGCCTCCAAGCGGAGGCCGGGCGCGAAGCCGTCCGGTTCGTATCGGGCCATCCATTACGCTGTGCCGCGGTGCGGGGACGATCGAGCAAGGGCGCGTCAGCCAACACGGGACCCGTAGCCGGGTCATGAAACTCGGAGTCGTAGGTGTCGGCTGGATCGCGAAGTTGATGACGGATGCTGCGCGCAAGGTCAACGGCGTCGATGTGCTCGCCTGCACCGCCGCGAGGCGGGAGAGCGCCGGCCGATTCGCGCGGGAACATAAGATCGAGCGCAGCTATGAAAGCTTCGAAAATATGCTCGACGACGGTGCCTCGACGCCGTCTATATGGCCACCCCGAATGGCTTCCATCCCCCACAGACGCTTCTGGCGCTGGGCGCCGGCAAGCATGTGCTCGTCGAGAAGCCGGTCGCGCTCAGCGAGTCTGATGCCGTTGAGATGGCCGAGACCGCGGACCGGTTCGGGTTGGTCCTCGGTGCCGGGTTCCACCTTCGCCACAACGCGGCGATCCGCGAGCTCAAGCGCCTGCTCGACGCAGGCGCCGTCGGCGAACCGCGGGGCTGGTGCGAGCGAGCTGGGGAATGAACACGAGCGCCGCGCTCGCGGAGTGGAAGAACGACCCGCGCATGGCGGGGGGAGGAGCGATCATGGGACTCGGCTGCCATGTCCTTGACCTATGCTGCTGGCTCCTGGACGCCGAGCCGGATGGCGTCAGCGCGATCAACGATGCCGACGCCGACCACATGGATCAGATGGATCTGATCGGGTTGTCGTTCGGGCCGTGCCTGGCCGACATCCAGGTCACGCGGAGGTTCGAACTGCACCCCAACGGCGTCGTCGTCCATGGCACCGAGGGAAGCCTGACCGCGGCTCGAACGCTGACGATCGACCCCGGGGGGACGTTGTTCGGGACCGACGGCGCGGAGCTGGCGACATCGCCACAAAGTCCGTACGTCCCCGAACTCGAAGCATTCGCCGCCGCGGTCCGTGGAGAAGGCGAGTTCCACGCCGACGGCTGGGACGGTGTTCGCAGTGTGCGGTTGACTGAAGCGGTGCTGGCAGCGGCCAGATGATCCGCGCCGGCGCAGGCTGAGCGGATCGGGCCTAAGGAATGGAAGGAGCGAAGCGTTGAAGATCGCAGCCGACAGGAAGGCGCTGATTACGTTCTGAGTGGCCGGTGGCCGGGTGGGTCGGCTGGCGGAGGTCGAAGGGGTAGTGGCCGTAGAGATGGATGTGCTGGTGCGCGAGCGGCGAGATGTGCTCGATCTCGCTGGTGGTGATCAGCTCGCCGGCGCCGCGGAGCTCGTCGAGGACTTGCTGGGTGTAGACCGTGTTCCAGACGATGATCGCGTTGCCGACGATTGACAGAATACGTGCCTGAAAGCCGGATGCTGATGGGGAGCCGAGCTGACGCGGCGAGGCGCAAGAAGCGCTCAGATCGACGATTGGACGCTTAGGTCTGCGCCGTACGTCGGAGGCGATCAGCTCCAAGCGGAGGCGTCGCTGCCGAGAGGTCGCGGTCCGTGCGCCCACCCAAGCGGTTCGCCGTCGAGCGTGCCCGGCGGCGCGATGAGCTCCACCTTCGCCAAAGGCGACTCGATGGCGACCCGGGTCTGCCGCAGCGGTCGCCGAGGTGACCTCCCGCGCGGGGCGGGGCAGTCTCATGAGCGCGGCGGCGGTCCGCGCGAGCGACAGCCACGCTGGCGCCACAGTTCACCAAGCGCACGGGCCGCGCGAGTCCGCTGAGCGCGGCGGCGGCCGCGAGGTGGCCGGTCGCGTGGTCAAGCGCCTGTGCTGGGAGCACACCGGGCGCGCCGCCGGCCCGCGCACTCCATGCGATGCCCGACGCGACCTGCACGAGCGAGTCGAACCCCGCGGCGCCGAGCCCACCGCCCGGTCGTCCCCCACGCGCTCAGATGGACCTGCACCAGATGTCGGTGACGCTCGGCGAGCTCGTCCGCGCGAAGTCCGAAGCGGTCGAGCGCTCCAGGGCGGTAGCCGATCAGGACGACATCGGCTCCCGCAAGCAGTGCCTCGCGCCGCGGCGGCGAGATTGAGGACGGCGACCCGCTTGCCCGATCCGGTGTCCAGGTGCTGAACCGGGAGCTCGGGGAGATTCGGTGGATCGACCCGGAGGCCTCGGCGCCAAGCGCCGCGAGCGTCCGTCCGGCGACAGGCCCGGCGATCACCCGCGTCAGATCCAGCACACGAAGGCCCGTACAGGGCCGAGCCGCTGATGCGGACGACCGAAGACCCACCGTCGAGCACATACGCAGAGCCTCATCCCAGCCGACGAGCTGGCCCGCGGACGCGGCGCGCCCCACGGGATGAGCCGCCCAATCCGCGGCCGAGCGCAGTGCGGCCCCGCAACCACCGGCGGCGACGACTGCGTCCTCGAGCGCGACCGCCTCCCGCGACGCGGCCGCGACCTCGAGCGCGGACACCGCGCTGTCGACGGAATCCGTGATGTCGAAGTCGAGGGCGCGGCCGAGTGCCGCCGGTGGTGGGGATAGTTGGCATGGGTCCGCGCCCATCCGCCCGCCGCGCAGCGCACCCTCCGCGAGAGCGGGGCAAATCCTGCACTCGCCGGCGTCCCGCCGACGAGCAGATGTCGCTCGGAGCAAAAGCTCACCGCAACGTGCTCCGCCTAGAGGGCGACGAACGGTCGCCGGCCGACGCGCGCGTCCGCAAGCTCGGCCGCCGAGAGCAGCGCCGCTCCGACCGATCCGACGGCTAGGTCGTCAACCGCCAGCGGACCCGCGAGCCAGGCGTCGCATGAGGTCACCGCGAGCGTGTCAAGCGCGGAGGCGTCCCCGCCGACCGCATCCCAGCACAGCGCCGTCGCATCGCTCGCCACCACCCGACGATGATCCCAGGCGCCGAGACGACGAGCCGCTGCAGAGGGGCCAAGAACGACCCGCGGTGCTGCGAGCTACGCGGAGCGGCGCCGCTTGGCGGCCGGAGGCAACAGGCCGCTCTGGCGGTCCTCCCGCTCGACAGCCTTCGCCAGCTCGGCGGCGATCTCCGCCAGCTCTGCGTATGCCCGCCCGACCGCTCTCATGCTCCGACCCTCGCTGACCTTGTCGAGCTCCTCGACCGCGTCATCGAACCGCTTCCACACCGCGACCGGGCCCCGCCGGCCGATGCCCGGCTGAAGCTCGTACGGTGGCTTTGCACCGCCGCGCGCCGCCGGCCACTCGAAGCCGTCTGCTTGAGCCGCCTCGCACGCCGCGGCGCGCTGGGCAGCGGCCACCGCAAGATTGGCGATCCGGCCACTGAACCCGCCGTCTGGCGGGGCGAGCACATGCTCCCGGAGGGCGGCGCGCCACAGCTCGCGCGCCTCGTGAAACGCCTGCTCTGACTCGATCGTCATGCCCCAAGCAGACCGTCGGTCGGATCCACGGCCGGCTGGCGCTCAGCAGACCGTCGGACCAAGGGATCGGGCGGACGGCCCGGCTCGTGCTCCCACGTGCCCTCTCCCCGCGCCGCGCTGATCTCGCCACGCAGACGCTCGACCTCCGAGCGCGGGACCAGGAAGCGGTTGCCGATCCTCACCGCCTTCACCCTGTCGCCTCGAATCCAGTTGCGAATCGTCTGGCTCGTGGCGCTGAACGCCTCGGCCGCCTGAGAGACTGTAAGAAGCTCCGTCTCGTCCATCGGGTGTTTTGAGTATAGCCAAAAACGCAAAACTATGCGCTAGCATGCATGCGGGATGGATGCCAGCGGAGGCATGGGAACGTTGAACCCGCCCAGCGACGGCGACGACGTCGCCAAGGTCACGCCTCTGCGCCGGCGCGAACCGCGCCTGGTCGCTGTGCCACCCGTGCGCGATCCACTCCCTGCTGAGAGCTCCGTGTGGGATACCGGCGATCCGGGCGAGCCGCCGCTGCGGCGCTCGCGCAGACGGCAGCTAAGGACTCACGACTCTATGAGTCCTCGTGTTGTGCCGGTGTGATGGTGTAGTTCCA
>CALAQT010000517.1 GCA_937888775.1 uncultured Actinomycetes bacterium
AGCGCCTCGACGGTCCGGTGCGCGGCAACGGCAAGATCATCCAGGAGCTCGAGGCCGACTTCCGCGGCGCGGGCTGGAACGTGATCAAGGTGATTTGGGGCAGTCGCTGGGATCCGCTGCTGGCTGCCGACACCGACGACGCGCTGATGAAGGTGATGGAGGATTGCGTCGACGGCGACTACCAGACGTTCAAATCCCGCGACGGCGCCTACGTGCGTGAGCACTTCTTCGGCCGTGACCCGCGGGTGCTGGAGCGCGTCGCGCACATGTCCGACGACGAGATCTGGATGCTCAACCGCGGTGGCCACGACCAGCAGAAGGTGTTCGCCGCCTATGACGCGGCCGTCAGTCACGCCGGTCAGCCCACGGTCATCCTGGCCAAGACGATCAAGGGCTACGGGATGGGCGTCTCGGGCGAGGGGCAGATGATCACCCATCAGGCCAAGAAGATGACCGAGGACGCGCTGCTGGCCTTCCGCGATCGCTTCGAGCTGCCGCTGACCGACGCCCAGGTGCGCGAGGCCGACTACCTCAAGCCGCCCGAGGAAAGCGCTGAGATGCGCTACCTGCGCGACTGCCGCGCCGAGCTGGGCGGCTCGCTTCCGGTCCGCCGCCGCAAGAGCCGCGCGCTGGACGTGCCCGACCTGGAGCTGTTCAAGTCCCAGCTGGCCGGGACCGACGACCGGGAGATCTCGACCACGATGGCGTTCGTGCGCGTGCTGGCCGCGCTGCTGCGCGACAAGGCCCTCGGCCGCCACATCGTGCCGATCATTCCCGACGAGTCACGGACCTTCGGGATGGAGGGGCTGTTCCGCCAGGTCGGCATCTACTCGCCCGTCGGCCAGCTCTATCAGCCCCAGGACTCAGAGCAGCTGAGTTTCTACAAGGAGGACCAGCACGGGCAGATCCTGGAAGAGGGCATCACCGAAGCCGGCTCGATCTCGTCGTTTATCGCCGCGGGCACCTCCTACAGCGCCCACGACGTGCCGATGGTGCCGTTCTACATCTACTACTCGATGTTCGGCTATCAGCGGGTCGGCGATCTGGTCTGGGCCGCGGGCGACAGCCGCACGCGCGGTTTCATGCTCGGCGGCACCGCCGGGCGCACCACGCTCAACGGCGAGGGCCTCCAGCACGAGGACGGCCACAGCCATGTGCTGTTCTCGGTCGTGCCCAACTGCCGCGCCTATGACCCCACGTTCGGATACGAGGTCGCGGTGATCGTCCAGGACGGCCTGCGGCGGATGCTGGCCGAGCAGGAGGACGTCTTCTACTACATCACCCTGATGAACGAGAACTATCCGCATCCGGCGATGCCCGAGGGCGCCCGCGAGCAGATCCTGCGCGGGATGTACCTGCTGCGCGAGGGTCCCAAGCGCTCCAAGAAGCCGCGGGTCCAGCTGCTCGGGTCGGGAACGATCCTGCGCGAAGCGATCGCCGCGGCCGAGCTGCTGGAGTCAGACTTCGGCGTCGTCTCGGATGTCTGGAGCGTGACCTCGTTCACCGAGCTGCGGCGCGACGGGCTGGAGGTGGAGCGCTGGAACATGCTGCACCCGACCGAGAAACCGCGCCAGGCCTACGTATCGCAATGCCTGGACCGGCGCGGAGGCCCGGTGGTCGCCTCGACGGATTACATCAAGGCGTTCCCCGATCAGATCCGCCAGTGGGTTCCCGGCTCCTACCGGGTGCTGGGCACCGATGGTTACGGGCGCAGCGATTTCCGACGCGCGCTGCGCAGCTTCTTCGAGGTCGATCGCCGCTACGTCGCGCTGGCGGCGCTGAAATCGCTGGCCGACCAGGGCGCGATCGATGCCACGCTCGTGCAGAATGCGATCGAGCGCTATGAGATCAACCCCGAGGCTCCGCTCCCGACCACGGTATGACCGCGACTGACTCCCTGACCGTCGAAGTTCCCGACATCGGCGATTTCGACGAGGTCCCGGTGATCGAGATCCTCGTCTCACCGGGCGACGAGGTGGCGCTCGACGATCCGCTGCTGACCCTCGAATCCGACAAGGCGACGATGGACGTGCCGGCGCCATTCGCCGGCACGGTCAAGGAGGTCCACGTCCAGATCGGCGACCGGGTCAAGCAGGGCAGCCTGCTGTTCACGATGCAGACCGCCGGCGCCGGCGCCGGCGCCGCGCCGGCGCCAAGCAGGGCGTCGCAGGTCGCGTCTGAGAGCGCCCCAAGCGAGGCGCAGGCTCCGGACTCGATCGGCTCGGCGCTGCCGGCCGAGGCCGAGGACGGCGCGCCGAGCCAGCCTCCGCCGACGCCTGCTCACGGCGGCAACGGATCGGCGGCCACCGACGCTCCGGACGCCTCCCAGACGGCGGACGGCTCCGGCCAGATCTACGCCAGCCCTTCGGTTCGGCGGCTCGCGCGCGGCCTCGGCGTCGAGCTGTCCCAGGTCTCGGGTAGCGGGCGCAAGGGACGGATCATGAAGGCCGACGTGGAGGGATTTTCAAAACAGGGGCCGGCCCCGGCTTCGTCGGCCGGCGCTGGTTTGGGTCTGGCGCTTGCCGCCTGGCCGTCGCTGGAGTTTGAGAAGTTTGGCCCGATAGAGCGCGTGGCGCGCTCGCGCATCCAGCGCATCTCGGCTCCCGCACTGGCCCGCAACTGGGTGATGATCCCCCATGTCACGCACAACGACGAGGCGGACATCACCGACCTGGAGACGTGGCGAAAGCAGCTCAACGAGGAGCACGCGCGCGACGGCGTCAAGCTCACGATGGTCTCGTTCTTGGTCATCGCCGCCGTGGCCACGCTGAAGACGTTCCCGGACTTCAACTCCTCGCTCGACGGCGACGATCTGGTGCTCAAGCGCTATTACAACATCGGCTTTGCGGCCGACACCCCCGGCGGCCTGGTGGTGCCCGTGATCAAGGGCGCCGACGGCAAGAGCCTGCTGGAGATCGCCCGCGAGCTGGCCGAGCTGTCGGGCAAGGCCCGCGACGGCAAGCTCTCGCCCGCGGACATGAGCGGCGGCAGCTTCACGATCTCCAGCCTCGGCGGGATCGGCGGCACGAGCTTTACCCCGATCGTCAACGCGCCGGAGGTGGCGATCCTCGGCGTGACGCGCTCGGTGACCAAGCCGGTGTGGAACGGGAAGGAGTTCGTGCCCCGGCTGATGGTGCCCCTGTCGCTCTCCTACGACCACCGGGTGATCGACGGCGCCGCCGCGGCTCGCTTCACCGCGCATCTGGTCAAGGTGCTCTCGGACCTGCGCAGAGCCCTGCTGTGAGCGACGCGACCGAGGTTCGCGTACCGGACATCGGCGACTTCACCGACGTCCCGGTGATCGAGATCCACGTCTCGCCCGGCGACCGGGTCTCGGCCGAGGATCCGCTGGTCACGCTGGAGTCCGACAAGGCGACGATGGACGTGCCGGCGCCGTCGGCCGGCGTCGTCATGCAGCTGCAGGTCAAGATCGGCGATCGCGTGTCCGAAGGCAGCGTGTTGATGACCCTCGAGGGCAACGGCGCCGAGCCGGCCGCCGCCGCGCAGTCCGAGGCCGCGGCGCCGTCCGAGGCCGCGAGATCGGAAGAGCACACGTCTGAACTCCAGTCACGCCAATATC
>CALAQT010000518.1 GCA_937888775.1 uncultured Actinomycetes bacterium
ATGCTGAGACCGCGATCCGCAGCCAAAATCATCGATCACGGCATCGCAGGAGCACCAGTACAGACCGACTCGCTCATGCCCGCGCCCCGCACGCCGCGCGTTGCAGGACGCTCATCGTCGCTGACGAGATGTCCGCCGCCGAGTGAAAGCAGGTCTCACGACGCCTCTGTTGGTTTCGGCCATAGGAGCTGTCACCGGTTCGATCTCGGTTCGCTTCATCATCGCGGCGTGGTTGCCACGCCGGGTCGCGTGACCACCTTGCCTTAGCGAATCCTCATCGCCCAGGTGCCAGTCCGGCCCACCTCCGCGGGTATTCTCGGAGCGGCAGTCGCCATGGCGATCCGAGACCGACATAAGGGGCCTCACGAGCCACCACGGGACCTCGAGCCATCCGCACGGCCGCTGCTTGGCCCTCGCGAGCTCAGCGCGCGGCGAGCTGATGAGCGGCGGCGGCTTCGCCGGAGGCGGATCCTTTTCGCGACGCTGACTCCGCTGGTGCTGGTGGTCCTCTACTTCGTGATCTCCTACGCGAACTACATGCTCAAGCCGACGAGCGAAACCTTCTCCGAGCGCTCCGCGGAGTGGGTGCGCGACGACGTGCCCTTCGGCAACTGGATCATCGACACCGCCGAGCACTACACAGCGAGCGCGCCCCGCAAGGGCGGCCCTGGGCTCAAGCGCCTGCCAAGCGTCGGCCTCAGCCCGGTGCGGCCTCTGGTCAAGCACGCCAAGCACGTCACCTACACGCCCCCACCGATCAAACCGGTGTTCGCCACGCCTCTGCCCGGCGAAGGCGTCTGGCACCGTACGGGTCCATCCGTTGATGGCGGGCCGCCGGTGCTCGTGACGACCTACCGGCCGAGCACGGAGTACCCCTCCATCGTCGCCTACGTCCTGTGGATCGACCACACCCGCACCGACCTCGCCTACTACCCCGGCCGCTACGAGCCACCGAGCGCGGTCGACCGGGGTCCGATGATGGTTCCCGTCGATCAGCGCTACCGGCTGCTCGCCACCTTCAACGGCGCCTTCACGCACGTCGACACCAATAACGGTTCGGCGGTCAACGGCCACACCAACGAGCCGCTGATCGATGGCAACGCCACGCTCGTCGGCTACCGCGACGGAACCGTGAACATCGTCAAGTGGACCGGCGGCCCGAACGCGCCGGCCAATGTCGCCTGGGCGCGCCAAAGCCTCACCCCGATCCTCTGGGACGGCAAGCTCAACCCCGAGTTGAGCACCGACCCGAACAGCATCCAGTGGGGTTACACCCTGGGCGGCGTCACCTTCACTCCGCGCACCGCCGTCGGCGTCGACGCCCACGGCAACGCGATGTTCGTCGTCGCGTCGGAGGCTACGGTGATCTCGCTCGCCCAGATCCTTAAGCACATTGGGGCGGTTCGCGGGATGGAGTTCGACATCAACCCCGAATGGCACACAATGATTGCCTACTCTCACAGGAACGGGCTCGGGCCGACGATGGTCGAGCCCCAGCCCCAGCAGTCCCCCGACCGCTACCTCACCCCCGACGACCGCGACTTCATGGCGGTGTTCTCCAAGGTGCCCGGGCCGGTCACCGTCCCCTTCAAGTAGTCAGCGCGCCGGGCCGTCGGCCCGGCTGCGTGACGTGGGGGCGACCCTGTCCTGACCATCCAGCGACGCGGTATCTGCCCGCGCTCGCTTGACAATCCGGCCGACTCGCGAACACGGGATCCGTGGACGGCCGACAGTCGCCGAAGCGCGCGCGAGTCTCGAGGCCGCTCGGACACGAGACAAGTCGCCGGCGGAAGGCGCCCTTCCCGCGCAAGGCGGGGCGTGCCGTGGACTCGTGTTGTGTGTACGTGCCGGACGCAGAGCAGGACTCCCGTCGATTGTGGGGACCGCGGGCTATCGATCTCCGGTGGCTTGGACGGGGGTGGTGTCATGAACCGTGAGGGCTGGCGCGGGCAGCTCGACCTGGCCGCCGGGCGGGGGGATGCCGTTCCACGTCGTGCCGGGCCTCGCCGCCCGCGTAGCGCAGCTAGTGCCCATCAGCTCCGTCAATGGTGGCCGGGCTACGACGGCCACGTAGCTCTCGCTTGTACCGATTCGGGGCCCCTGGTTGCCACGGGGGCCTAGCGCGCGAGAAGATTCGCGAAAGGACAGCAGCCTGAATGATGCACTACGACAACGAACCCGAGCGGGCGATGCACGGTGCAGAGGCGGTGGCGCACTTCCTGGATCGAAAGCACGCCTCGTATGAGCTGATCGAGCATCACGCCACGTATGCCGCCCAGCAAGAGGCCAGTGCAGCCGGCAGCGCCGCTCCTCGCATGGCCAAGACCGTGGTGCTGCACGACACCGACGGCTACCGCATCGCGATCATCCCCGCCTCGGAGCGCGTCGACCTCGACAAGGCACGAAAGGTGTTCGGCGCAAGCGCGGACATGCGGCTGGCGACCGAGCGCGAGATCGCGCAGGATTTCCCGGCATTCGATCCTGGCGCCCTGCCTCCGTTCCGGGGCCTGCTCGGAACGCCAGAGGTGCTTGACACCCGCCTGCTGCACTACCACAGAATCCTTTGCAGCGCCGGGGACCATCGCCATACCCTCAAGATCTCTCCCGAAGAGATCCAGCGAGTGGGCGAGCCGGCGGTGGCGGACGTCTGCGTGGGGTCGCCAGCCGAGCACTGAAACGACTCTGCTCGCGCGCGAGAGAGCACCGACCGCTCACGCTAGGGACGCTGCAGACGCTGGCCGAGGTGGCCACCGAGCACAACTCCACGCCGGTATTCCCGCTCCCGATGGACGTGCTCGACGCGGTACGCGACCAAATCGACGACGGTCACGCGCGGATCCTCACCCGAGGCGCCGCATCAGTGACAGCAGCCTCCTCGGTACCGGGCGGACTGCTGAGTTCGGACAAAACCAGCAGCCGGGCTCGTCGCTGCCGGTTCTGAGCAGGACCAGCTGTCTGCGGCCCGGCAGGGTCAACACTGCCCCTCACCTCGGATTGCAGGAGCGGGCCACCTCCTCGGATTAGCCGCTGCCGGGCGGCCCAGCAAGCGCTGGGAGGAGGTTGGGAACATCGCCGACCGCTTGCTGGAGACCGATCTGCGCCGCATCCAGCTAACGATCTGGCCATTCGCGACCGCTGTCGCTATCGCGTGAAGGCGAGCACCGGCGCCGGTCGTCTCAGCCTTCTGCAACCGCCCAGGAGCAGCGGTCCGGGCCGACCGGGGCTAGCCGAGGAGCTCAGCATGGAAACGATCGCGTCACGATGATCTCGGCGGCACGCTCGGCGAGCCACTCGGCGACCGGGTCGGCGTTGCGGCGGTGGCCGGTCCACGCCTCAAGCAGCCACGGCCAAGTCATGACCGCTCCGCACCACATGCAGCAGCGAGGCGTCGAACGCGGGCGTGATCGCTCTTGCA
>CALAQT010000519.1 GCA_937888775.1 uncultured Actinomycetes bacterium
AAGCGTCCGGTCTAGCAAGCCGCCAGAGTGCGGCACCGCCACGAGCGCATACGGCCCGGGCGCGAGCTCGTGCCGTCAATGCTGCCGGTGACCTGGAAACTGTCCGCGTGGGGAAGGAGCAGTGGCGTCCGTCGCCCATGATCAGCCTCCTGCTCGAGACGAGGTGCAGCAGCCAGCCGGGGCTCTCGCTCGCTGTTCGGTCGTCAATGCGATCATCTCGCGTCGGGTGAGCTGGCGCCTCCTATTGGTGCAGACCGGTCGCCACTGCGGCGTGACCGCTTGAGGCGTGGACGGGTAGCGCCTGGTTGTCAGCACGATCGGGGCCGGCGCCCGCCTACGTCGCTGACCCGTCTGGCGTGACCCATCGTGTCCGGTTGCGGTCACGAGCCACGGCAGCATCGGCGTCGGGATCGTGGCCGCTTCGATCCAGGAGCGGCGACCTTGTCGCCCGCGCGGATGCGGTGGCGCTCGAGGCATAACTATCGCTCGGGTCCCGTGCTCGGTGCCACTCGTCCGAGCGCTTCCAGCCGCCCAGCGTGCTTGCTGGCTCGGCCGCTCGGTGGCTGACACCAGGAGCGCGACGTGCCCCGCGGCGGGCCTCGCGTCACTGTCGCGTGTAGCCCAATGGGGCAGCGAAGCCTGGCGCGACTTGTTTGGTTCGGCAGTCTCGGTTGGTGGAGCGGGCGGCACCGTGGTTGGTGCGTCGCTGCTGATCGATCGCCGGCGGGACCGGAAACCGCTGCGCCGAGCGTTCGGCGGGGCTGTTCCGCTAACCAGGGCGATCAATCTGATCACGCTTGCTCTGGTACGGTGTCACGCGTTATCAGCGGAGCGGCCGGTTGGAGCGTCGCCCGCGCGGGGCAGTCCCTGGACGGAAGAGGGTCACATGAAGCGGGCAGTTGTTGTGGCGGCGACGATCGCATCGATCGGATGCGGGTCGGCTCAGGGAAGGGCGTTCCCCGCACGGGTGGATCACGCGACGATCCCGCTCAAGCTCGTCCAGGGACCGAACGGCAAGTTCTTGGTTGCTCGGGTCGCCGTCGGCGGCGGGAAACCGGTCCCCGTGATCGTGGACACGGGCTCTAATCAGCTCATGATCATGCGGCAGTCGGTGGGTCGGCGGGCGAAGATCTCGCCGAGGATTCGCATCTTGGGGGGTTACGGTGTTTCAAGCAGCCCGGTCACCGGAAGCACCGCCACCGGATCGTTCACGATCCACGGGGCGCCGAGCGCGACAACAACGAAGCCGATTTCGTTCGGTGCGGTCAAGTCGTTTGGCGGCGTCGCGGTGCTGCTGAGCGTGACGGGAACGAAGGGGATCATGGGCATCGGCCAACTCCCGCCCAACTCCAGGTCGGCGTTCTCACCGTTGCTGTCGCTGCCCTCCCCGCTTTGGAAGGGGTACACAATCGCGCTGCAGGAAGCGGGTGCACCGAAGCTGATCCTTGGCACCCCGACCAGGGCGGCGTCGAGCGTCTCCGTAGCGCTGCTCGGTCCGCGAGTCCGGGTGGGTCCGTTCGGCGGCCCGCACACGCCGAAGAGATATCCGAGCGGCGCTCCCGCCTACCAGGGCCTGTTCAAGCTCTGCTGGAACATCGCCGGGCAGAAGGCTTGCGGGCCGACCGTGGCCGACACCGGCAACACGTTCGGGTTCGTCGGCAGCGGCCTGCTCGCCAACGTCCCGCACACGAGCGGGTTCGTAGCGCCTGGCCTCCAGATCTCGATCTCGACGCCGCCGCCGAGCAGCCGAGTCGTGCGCGCCTATCTCACCGATGCCCGCGTGGCCGACCAGCTCCCGCTCTACCTGACAGCGGCGCCGTTCACCCGGATGTTCTCGACCGGGATCGGGCTGTACTACGCCGACACCGTCGGGTACGACCTGGTCAAGGGACAGGCGGTCATCACGCCCTTCCCTTCGGGCTGATTCCCCAGCCTTCCACGTTCCGACAGCCACGCTCGCGCCGACGGTGCCAGACACCTGCTTTCACCGCGCGTCGCGCCTCGTTGCGTAGCTAAGACTTCCTTGCGGGTGAAAGGCAGGGCTCGGGCTGGGCGCCGCACAGAGTGCCCCTTCGATCGACCGAAGTCCCGATTTGCGCAAGTCTCGGGACTCTCGCGCCAGCGCTCGAACGCCCCCGGGGGCATCAGCCCTGCGAACTCGACTGTCGGTCGGATCTGACGATTGGAGCGTCGCCAAAGCACTCGCGCCTCGACTGCGTCGCGGACAGGCGAAGAGCGATCGTCGGCGAGATGCGCGCTTTCCGCGCATAGCGAGACGGCCGGCCTCGGCGCCGAAAGGCGCGTCTGGACATCAAAGCTGGTCCGGACGCGGACGATCGCTCGCGTGGCGGAGCGAAAGCACGGACGCGACGTTCTCCGGTGAGAAGAGCGATCGTCAGCAGGCTGCCGATGCTTGCAGCCGAGCGGCGCTTTGCAACCGCTGCCAGCGGGCGCGCATCTGGCGGCGGGTGCCGGGCCGATGCGGGCGCGGCTCCTGCTTCCACTCCCGCGCGGTACTCAGACGCCCGGCGCACGGAGACGGGCCTGAGGTCGTTCGGTAGCAGTGGTCTCGCCGAGTCGGTGGAGGTGACGGGCCCGCTCAACCCACGGGTTGAGATCTGAGATCAACCCGCGGTTCAACCCTCGGGCCGACGACAAACGGGCGCCACGAGCAGATCATGACGGCCATGACAACCACCGATTACCTCATCAACGCAGTGTTCGTCCTGATCGTCGTCCGTCAGGCCCGCGAGCGAGAGCTCGACCTCCGCAGTTTCATCATCCCGCTGGCCGTCGTCGCCTACGTCGCGCAGATGTACGTGCACTCGATCCCGACCTCCGGGAACGACCTCCTGCTGATCGGCGCGCTCGGAACCGTCGGCCTCACGCTCGGTATCGCGAGCGGCCTCGCCACCCATGTCCGCGCGGGCGAGAACGGTCTCGCCGTCGCACGCGTCGGCTGGCTCGCCGGCGCGCTGCTGATCGCTGGGATCAGCTCGCGGATGGTGTTCGTCTTCGCGATCCACCACGGCGCACGCCACGCAGTCGCGAGCTTCAGCATGGCCCACCAGATCGGCGCGGCGGCGTGGCCCGTTGCGCTGGTGCTGATGGCGCTGCTCGAGGTCGGCACCCGGATCGCGATCGTCCAGCTTCGTGGTCGGAACGCAATGCGGTCAGGCGCCGCTCCCATCGCCGCGGTCGCATGACGATCGACCATCCCGGATCAGGCGCCACCGGCCCGCACTCGCGGGCCGGTGGTCGTTCTATCGTCCGTGCTGCGGTGACTGGTTCACAGCGAGCGGCTGCCCCGGAGAGCGAGCGAGTCGCGGAGGCTCGGGCGCGAGCGCATGAGCGCTTGCATCGGCAGCGAGGGACGCTGCGGCCGCTCGGCTGGGCGGTGCTGCTCGTGGTGGTGCTCGGCAGTGCCAACAGCCGGCCAGTGCCTGGACTGAACGGCAAGGCGCTGGCGGTGACGCTGGCTCTCTGCGTGTTCGCAGCGACGCTGATGGTCGCGGTCCGCGACGGCTTTCCCGAGCGTGACGTCAGGCTGCAGACCGTCGTGATCGCGCTGATGGGCGCCGCCGGCGTCGCGATCGCCGGACTCCAGCTCAAGGGAGCGACGGGAGTCGCCGCCGGCGTCGCCGTGTTCATGGCGATCACGCGGCTCCCGTTCAAGGCCGGGGTGTCGGTCGGTGGCGCGATGGCCATCGCGCTGGGTGTCGTCACCGCGGCCGCTGGAGGCTCCTCGTCAGCTGTCGCGGCCGGGATGCTCGAGACGGTCCTGCTCGGTGTCGTCGCCCAGTTCCTGAAGCAGTCGCGGGAGGGCCAGGACCGCACCGAGATACTGCTGGCGCAGCTCGAGGACGCCCGTGACGAGCAGGCCCGCGCGGCGGCGATCGCCGAGCGCGGCCGAATCGCGGCCGAGCTGCACGACGTACTCGCGCACGCGCTCTCCGGCGCCGCGATCCAGCTCCAGGGGGCCCGGAAGCTCGCCGAACGCGAGCACGCTCAGCCACCTCTCAGCGACGCGATCGACCACGCCAGCGAGCTCGTCAAAGCCGGCCTGGCCAACGCCCGCCAAGCCGTCGGCACCCTCCGTGGCGAGGCGCTACCAACGCTCGCCCAGCTTCCCGCCTTGATCGACAGCTACAAGGCCGATATGAACCTCGACGTGACGCTCCGGATCGAAGGTGATGCGCGGAGACTGCCAGCCGATCCGAGCCTCGCGCTCTACCGCGGCGCACAGGAAGCGCTGACGAACGTCGCGCGGTATGCGCCAAGCGCGTGCACCATGGTCACCGTACGCTACGAAGACCACTGCACGAAGCTGTGCGTCGACAACGGCGCCTCGGCCACCCCACCGCGAGAAGGGATGGGCGGCGGCCGCGGACTACAAGGGCTGCGCGAGCGAATCGAGCAGGCCGGCGGCACGATGTCGGCCGGCGCGACACCCGAAGGCTGGCGCGTCGAGATCGAGGTGCCCGCATGACCATCCGTGCCCTAATCGCAGACGACCAACGGGTCGTCCGCGACGGACTGGCGATGCTGCTCAGCCTGATCGACGACGTCGAGATCGTCGCGACCGCGGCCGACGGAATCGAGGCAGTCGAGCGCGCCCTCTCCGAGCTGCCCGACATCGTGCTGATGGACCTGCGAATGCCTCGCCTCGAGGGAGCCGAGGCGACCCGCCAAATCCTCGCCGCGCTCCCCGACACATGCGTGCTGGTGCTGACAACCTACGCCGACGACGAGTTCCTCTTCCCAGCCCTGCAGGCCGGCGCGCGCGGCTACCTTACGAAGGACGCAACCGCGGAAGAAATCGAACACGCGATCAGGGCGCTCATCGCGGGCCAGACCCACCTCGACCCAGCCGTGCAGCAGCGACTCGTGACCGCCGTCCTCGATCAATCCCCGCCAGCGCCAGCCACCGCCCCGGCACCAGCGTCGCGGCCCGACCTCCCTGACGAACTCACGCCACGCGAGGTCGAGGTGCTCAAGCTGATCGCCGCCGGGCAGTCGAACGCCGAGATCGCAGACGCGCTGTTCCTCAGCGGCGCCACAGTCAAGACCCACATCAACCGGATCTTCTACAAGACCGGCGCCCGCGACCGCGCCCAGGCCGTTCGCTACGCATACCAGCACGGCCTGGCATAGCGGCGGTTGGTTCGTCCACAGAGTCCGGCGGCTCCTGCTTCCGGCGCCCCGGATCAGAACCGTATCGGCGACGAGCCATCGAGAGGACGGCGGCATCCGGGTCCGTCAGCGACGGACCGCTCAGCCGGCAAGCACCGTCCGGCGACGACGATCGCTCTACACGCCTTGGACGAGCGAACTCGGCTTGCGCTTCGCCACGCTTGCGGTCGTCCGCGGGCGGCCGGCGACGTAGCGGGGAATTACAGAAGCAGGACCGACCGGAGGGGACGGTCGCGGCCCTGCAAATCGCCAGAGGCGCGACGGTCGCCGTGGGTCGCGAGAGACCTTCCGATCCGCCGAGCGGAGGTAAGCGCCGCGGCTCTCAATTAGCTTCGTTGCGCCGTCCTGCAAGCGGTCCAGCGCTTGCAGTTAGCCCTCAGCAAGTAGGTGACCACGATCGCGGAGAGCGACGGCGACCTGGCTGAGACGCCCGTTGTTGGCGATCATGCCGGTTCTCAATCGAAAAACGGCGCGGCTTCTCCTTCGCGCCCGAAAGGAGCACTGCCGCTGTGCCGCCGACTGCGGCCGCCGACATATCTCAGATGCTCACATTTCGACAATCGGCGGCTCAGCGGCCAGAGAAAGCAGAAGCGCCGCCGGACCTGGAGGGCGTGCCAGTCGTTGGTGGTCACGCGCTTGGGCGGTGCCGGGTGACCGCTTCTACGATCGGGATTTTGAGGTCGTCGGCTGGACCGCACGGAAAGCGATCACGCGGATTACCTGATCGTGAGCGTCTCAACGGACGATGCCAGAGAGGGCCGGTTGGGGGTACCGTACGGCAACAATGGAACTGGGATCTGCGACACCGGAAGTCATCGCTGGTGATCCGGCTGCTGCTGGCCGTTTGGATCACCGTCGTCGTCGTTGTGCTCTGCGCCACGGGACGTTGGTGGGGCCTGGTGTTCGTCGTCCCCCTGGTCCTTGATTTGTACCTGCTCCGCCGGATCTTGGCGGCCGGCTCAGGCCGGTAGCGCGGCGTCAGCGGAGTTCGGGGTCCTCAAAGGCTGCGGGGCGCAACATCGGTGCGCTGGTTTCGGAAACCGCGATCTTGCAGACGACTGCTTTCCCAATCTGGGCTCATTAGACGGAATGGCGCGCCGGCGGGAAAGGACTCACCGGCAGTCACATCAGCTGGCGATTGCATTGCCACGCATCCGAGCGCCCGCTCCGACCCGACCGGACGCATGCTCCCGCGTGAAAGCACGCGCCGAACCCCACCCCGCCGGCAACAAGGCGCCGCCACGGCCCGCACAATCCCTCGCGCGCGATCGCTTCGCCGAAAAGCGAGCGTCCGGTCCTCGGCGCCATCTGGTAGCTGCTGGCTTGCGCAATCGCCCAGAACCAAGCGTCCGCTCGAGCCGCTTCAGCGTTTGCGATTACGGGCTTACATAGGCAATCGCCGGATTCTGCACGCCGCCTCGCCAGCCCTGCAATCGGCGACGATCGACCTGTCACACAGCCCGGATCGCTCAGAGAGTCGGCGCCGACGCGCCTCTAGCCTTTGGCCAGTCGGAACACCGGATGGTCCGGCGCGATCCGGCGGAGCTCGTCGTCGGTGGAGTCGGGTCCGACGCCGCCAAAGAATGCTCCGACTTCGAACTTCCACTTCTTCAAGTAGGCCCGCAGAAGTAGCGGCTTCTCGTCGTCGGAGAGTTCCGTGGCCATGAATGGCTCGGTCCGCCGCCCAACCCGCAGCCGCCCTGTACCACTCGCTCGCAGGTTCTTGACCCACTGCGTGTGACCGCGTGGCGCGACCAAATAGTCGAATCCGTCGTATCGGAGCAGGTTCACGGGTGTCTGTCGCCATTCGCCCGACTTGCGGCCCTGTACCTCGAGCACGCGCGAGCCGTACACGCTGACGCCCAGGCGCGTGAGCGCAGCGACAAACCGGTTGAAGACGTTGGTGGTGAACCATCCCGGACGCTGGTAGTGCTCGGCCACCGAGACCATTCTGCCGAATCCGCGAGCCGGTCGACGGGCTCTTGAGCTCAACAGCGGAGGCGGCCATGTCATGCGGAACCACCGCCCGCAACTGCGCCGGTCGCCTCAGGCCTCAATTTCATCGCAGACCGTTCAGCGACTCTTTCGCGCCGGGCGCCGGAAAGCGCGACTGCTGCTGGCGACGCGCACCTACGCATCGTCGCGCATATGCATCCGTTCGAGCGGGCCCCGCATCCGGCGAGCACCGCGGCGTGCTCATGAGCGCTTCCCGTTCGCCGCGCTCATTACAGCTACCACGATTTGCTCGAAGCGGTAGATCAGCTCGTCGACTCCAAACGGCGAGAGCGCCGCTTCGAGTCGGTTGAACCCGGGATACCGTCACGCACCGCGGTCTAACGTAAAGGGCGCGACGCGGTCGCCCACAGCCGCGCGGCCGCGTGATCCGGTTTCAACCATAGGAGGTGCGCGATGCACCCAACCCTCCAGAACGCCGCCGGCCATCCGCGCGCCGCGGTCACGATGCCCGGCTACCACGCGGGCCGCCCACCCCGCAACAAGGGCCGACGCTACCCGCCGGACCCGCCCACCGTCGAGGAGATCATCGCCGTGATGCGGTCCGCTGGCACCGGCTCGGATGGAATCAGGCTCCGCGCTTATCGTCGTGCTCTGGCGCGCAGGGCTGAGAATCAGCGAAGCGCTCGCGCTCGCCGAGACCGACATGGACGCCCGCCGCGGAGCTGTCCTCATCCGCCGAGGAAAAGGCGACAAGCGCCGCGAGGTCGGAATGGACGCCTGGGCATGGGAACAACTCGAACCCTGGCAGTACCTCCGCACCCGTTTCCCGGTCGGCTCGTTCTTCTGCGTGATCCACGGCCCCACCGCCGGACGCAACTGGGAAGCCGCGTCCGCGCGCCGGCAACTCACTCGCACCGCCGCAGCTGCAGGAGTGCGACGCCGGCTCGCGCCACACCAGCTCCGGCACGCGCACGCAGTCGAGATGGCGCGCGAAGGCGTCCCGCTCGTCGTCATCCAGAGGCAACTCGGGCATGCCCACCTCGGGGTCACCTCGATCTATCTCCAAGGCATCGACAACTCAGAGATCATCGACACCGTCCACGCCCGACGACCACCCATGATCCCCGCCAGCGCCGGCCTCCGCACGACGCTGTAACCAGCACCCAGCCGAGCGGCCGTTGGGTACACCAACACGCCGCCCGAGCGATCAACCCACGCGAGCTTCGCGCTACGGCGCGGCCGCGTTGCAGGTCGCCGATAGCGGGCCTGGCGACGACGCCGAATCAGGAGCCGCAGTAGCTATGCGCGTTTACAACTGCCGGGCCGGCCCCGATCGTGTCGCCCGAATGCCCGTCCGGAGCTGCGGGCCGCGCAGGCGGCGCTGCTGGAGCTCATGACCTGCGGTTCGGTCCGGGGCCTGGCGGGTCGATGACCGGCCCTGGGGTCGCTGGTGCGCCAGCGGTGACGCGGCCACGTCGGGTGTCGCGCCAGGGCGATGCTCGGAGGCGGGTGCGCTACGCTGGCAGGGTCAGATAGCGAGGGCAACCAGAGGGCGAGACCTTCATCTGAACGTCCCCTTCCCGCGAAAGCCGCCTGATCTTCTGATGGCCGAGAGTCCACCTACGGGTGGGCTTTCCGCGTTAACAGGCACCGCAGCCGCCCCCCTTGTTGCGCGGCGCCTTTCCAGCCCTCACACGCCGGCCCGTCCAGCTCGATACTCCTCGGAAGCGACTCGAACCTTGCCAATCGACGCTCGAGGTGCGGTGTGGGACGTATCTCTGGAGGACGGCCCGCGCCTTGCGGAGCATCAGTCCGTCGAGCCCGTCCATCACGCACTCGACGAGCGCGAAAGCGGTGCCGGACGGCGGCGGATCAGGGCAGGATGTCGTTCAGCGTCGCCGTGAACCGCTCGCCGGACTCCTCGAGCTCGCCCTCGATGTGCAGGCGTGCCGGGCCGGTCTCGGTCCACAGGTCGAGGAAGTAGGCCCAGCCCGGCAGGTCCAGATCGTCGGACTTGGCGATCGCCTCGACCCGGTAGATCTCGCGCGGCGGCAGCACCAGCGACTCGGGGCAGTCGTCCTCGACGCGACGGCGCAGGTCCTCGACTCTGAGCCGATCGCCAGACGCGACGCGGAGCTCCTCGTAGTCGCCGTCCACGACGAGGCCGACGACGTCCTCCAGTGCCCGGTACATCGGCTCGGGCATCAGCTCGAGCGATTCGACGATCTCTCCCCGTCCGCCCAACTCGTGGCTCGGCGTCAGGTCGAGCCGGCTGTAGAAGTAGTCCTCGCACGCCGCGCGCGCCTGGCGGCGGATGCTCTTGGACAACCCCGCGGTACCGAGCGCAAAGACTGCCGCAGCGATCGCCTCCTCGAGCGTTCCGTGGCGGCGCGTCAGCTGCGCGGTGATCGCGCGACCGTGCTCGGTGTCGCGCGCCATCGATGAGCCGTCCAACAGAATCGAGGGAGCGTCGTGGCGGCTGTAGCCCGCGCAGGCCCGCACCGCAGAATGAAGGACGATCAGGTGGTCGCCCATTACGCCCGCGCGGGTGATGGGTCGCCGGGCGTCATCCGGATCGGCCAGTTCGCCGAACGCGTGGTAGTAGCGCTGCCACGACTATGCATCCTACGAATACAGAACGACCCCCGCCGCGTGTGACGAGGACTCGAAAGAGCCACAGCGCCGTGGCGGGACGGGAGAGTGCCGCCATTCGACGAAGCGAGCACTCTCGCTTTCGGACGGATGCGGGCATCCCTAGCCGCTCCCCCGCAGGCTCTCGCAACCGACGAGCAGCGACCGCGGGGTGTGGGCCACGGCGCGGAGCCTCCGGGATCGCTCCGTCGCCAAATCCGGGGCCGACGCGGAGTCGTTCAGCGTTGCCGTGTTGCATCGCTGGGCTGGCGAGGTGTGGTCGTTTCGCGGCCGCGGGTCAGGCGATACCGTGGAGGCCATGAAGCCGGACTCCCGGGTCGTGTACTCGACGGTCGATGGCGATCTGCGCAAGGCGCGTGACCCTGGGCTGAGGGAGCGGCGGGCCGATGGCGATCGCGTCAAGGTCCGGCGCGAGGTCGCGGGCCGCCGCGGCAAGGCCGTGACCACCGTCTCGGGTGTGCCGGTCGACGACGTGGGGCTGAAGGAGCTCGCGGGGAAACTCAAGAAGCGCTGCGGCGTCGGCGGCTCGGTGAAGAATGGCGTGATCGAGATTCAGGGCGATCATCGCGATGTGGTGGTCCAGATGCTGGAGGCCGAGGGCTACAGGCCCGTCCTTGCCGGAGGGTGATGCGCGTCGATAAGTGGCTGTGGACGGCGCGGCTGTTCAAGACGCGCGCGCTGGCGGCGCAAGCCGTCAAGGGCGGGCGCGTGCACGTCAACGGGGTGGCGGTCAAGCCGGGCCGTGAGGTCGGGCCCGGTGACGAACTCGAGCTGGCTCTCGGTCCCGTCCGGCGGACTGTGATCGTGCGCGGCGCGGCGGAGCGCCGCGTGTCGGCCGCAGAGGCGGCGAACCTGTATGACGAGACGGAGGAGAGCGTCGCAGAGCGCGAGCGCCAGGCGGAGCTGCGCCGGCTCGCCGGGCCGGTCGATCTCGGCGGGCGGCCGACCAAGCGCGACCGCCGCCGCTTCGACGCTGGCCGGCGCTAGCCGGAAGTTTTTGGTCTTGCGGCGCTGAATCGTGTTGATTGGCGGGCGATTCGGCGCTGCGGGGCTGGCTGGTTCTGTCTACGTTTTGAGCTTGG